>NZ_JAYFUI010000180.1:0-17870 GCF_034961125.1 Pseudomonas machongensis
AAGAGATCGAGAAGAAATACTTCAACTTCGACATCTACGGCCCAGAGTCGAACTAAATCGTCGAGTTTCACCTGTGCAATGGTGCAAACAGCAGAATCTCTGAGGTTTGCACCATTTTTTCATTCCCAAGTCCTGAGGAATCCCAATCATGTTGAAAGGCTACGGGGCAGTCATCCTCGAGGGGGCGTGGCTGACGTTGCAGCTCGCCCTGTCGTCGATGGCCCTGGCCATCGTTCTGGGCCTGATCGGCGTGGCCTTGCGGCTGTCGCCGGTGCGCTGGCTGGCCTGGCTGGGCGACCTGTACTCCACGGTGATCCGTGGTATTCCGGACCTGGTGCTCATCCTGCTGATCTTCTATGGCGGCCAGGACATCATCAATCGGGTCGCGCCACTGGTGGGCTACGATGACTACATCGACCTGAACCCGATGATCGCCGGTATCGGCACGCTGGGCTTCATCTTTGGTGCCTACCTGTCGGAAACCTTCCGCGGCGCCTTCCTCGGCATTCCCAAGGGGCAGGCCGAAGCGGGCGCGGCCTATGGCATGAGCAGCCGCCAGGTATTCTTCCGCATCATGGTGCCGCAGATGATCCGCCTGGCCATTCCCGGCTTCACCAACAACTGGCTGGTGCTGACCAAGGCCACTGCGCTGATTTCCGTGGTCGGTCTGCAGGACATGATGTTCAAGGCCAAGCAGGCGGCGGATGCCACCCGCGAACCCTTCACTTTCTTCCTGGCGGTGGCGGCGCTGTACCTGGTGCTGACCAGCGTTTCGCTGCTGGCGTTGAAGTATCTCGAGAAGCGCTACTCGGTGGGCGTAAAGGCGGCTGAACTATGATCTTCGACTACAACGTCATCTGGGAGGCCATGCCGCTGTACATCGGCGGTTTGCTGACCACCCTCAAGCTGCTGGCGCTGTCGCTGTTCTTCGGCCTGCTGGCGGCCATTCCGCTGGGGTTGATGCGGGTGTCGAAGCAGCCGCTGGTGAACCTGATCGCGTGGCTCTACACCTACGTGATCCGCGGCACGCCGATGCTGGTGCAACTGTTCCTGATCTACTACGGCCTGGCCCAGTTCGAGGCGGTGCGCGAGAGCATCTTCTGGCCGTGGCTGTCGAGTGCCACCTTCTGCGCCTGCCTGGCGTTCGCCATCAACACCAGCGCCTACACCGCCGAAATCATCGCCGGCAGCCTCAAGGCCACGCCTCATGGCGAGATCGAGGCAGCCAAGGCCATGGGCATGTCGCGCTTCAAGATGTACCGCCGCATCCTGCTGCCTTCGGCCATGCGCCGGGCGCTGCCGCAGTACAGCAACGAAGTGATCATGATGCTGCAGACCACCAGCCTGGCGTCGATCGTCACCCTGATCGACATCACCGGTGCCGCGCGCACGGTCAATGCCCAGTACTACCTGCCTTTCGAGGCCTACATCACGGCGGGCGTGTTCTACCTGTGCCTGACCTTCATCCTCGTGCGCCTGTTCAAGATGGCCGAACGTCGCTGGCTCAGCTACCTGGCGCCGCGCAAGCACTGACCGCTCTGTGAGAATCGACAGCATGTACAAACTCCAAGTCCAAGACCTGCACAAGCGCTACGGCAGCCACGAGGTGCTCAAGGGCGTCTCGCTCGAAGCCAAGGCAGGCGATGTGATCAGCATCATCGGCTCGAGCGGTTCGGGCAAATCCACCTTCTTGCGCTGCATCAACCTGCTTGAGCAGCCGCATGCCGGCAAGATCCTCCTCAACAACGAGGAGCTCAAGCTGGTCGCCGGCAAGGACGGCGCGCTCAAGGCTGCCGACCCCAAGCAGCTGCAGCGCATGCGTTCGCGCCTGTCGATGGTGTTCCAGCATTTCAACCTGTGGGCGCACATGACTGCACTCGAGAACATCATCGAGGCGCCGGTGCATGTGCTGGGCATGAACAAGAAGGAGGCGCTGGAAAAGGCCGAGCACTACCTGGCCAAGGTAGGTGTGGCGCATCGCAAGGATGCTTTCCCCGGGCACATGTCCGGCGGTGAGCAGCAGCGCGTGGCGATCGCTCGCGCCCTGGCCATGGAGCCTGAGGTGATGCTGTTCGACGAGCCGACTTCGGCGCTCGATCCTGAGCTGGTGGGCGATGTGCTGAAGGTTATGCAGTCGTTGGCCCAGGAAGGCCGCACCATGGTGGTGGTCACGCATGAAATGGGCTTTGCCCGCGAGGTGTCCAACCAGCTGGTGTTCCTGCACAAGGGGTTGGTCGAGGAGCGGGGTAATCCGCGTGAGGTGCTGGTCAATCCGCAATCCGAGCGTCTCAAGCAGTTTCTCTCTGGCAGCCTGAAGTAAAAGCTGCACTCCTGCACCAGAATAGGGCATGCTGCGCAGCGAGCGCGGCATGACCCGTGCCTCACTCGACTTCAGGTTTCGGACCTAGCCTATGACCACCCAGCGAATCGGATTTCTTATCTGGCCCGGCACCAAGCCGCTGACCCTGGCCCTGGCCGAGGAAGTGCTGCAGGTGGCGCAGCGGGTGCATCCTGATGTGGTCTACGAGCTGGCATACCTGCAGGCCGAGCCTGCCGAAGCGGGCGCCTGGCGCCTGCCGGGCGAGCCCTGGAACGGTCGGCTGGAGGGTTTCCAGAAGCTTCTGGTGCTCGCTGACGAGCCGCCGCTGGCGGTGGGTTCGGCGCTGTCGGCGGCGCTCAAGCACCTGGCCCGCAGTGGCTGCATGATTGGTGGGTTGTCGGCGGGCGTGTACCCGTTGGCCTTGCTGGGTCTGCTCGACGGTTACCGGGCGGCGGTGCACTGGCGCTGGCAGGACGACTTTGCAGAGCGTTTCCCCAAGGTTATCGCCACCAGTCATCTGTTCGACTGGGATCGCGACCGCCTGACTGCCTGTGGTGGCATGGCGGTGACCGACCTGCTGCTGGCGGTGCTGGCCCGTGATCACGGGGCAGAGTTGGCCGGCGCGGTGTCCGAGGAACTGGTGGTCGAGCGCATTCGTGAAGGCGGGGAGCGTCAGCGTATCCCGTTGCAGAATCGTCTGGGCTCCAGTCACCCCAAGCTGACCCAGGCCGTGCTGTTGATGGAGGCCAACATCGAAGAGCCGCTGACCACCGACGAGATCGCCCAGCATGTCTGTGTCTCGCGCCGGCAGTTGGAGCGGATCTTCAAGCAGTACCTCAATCGCGTGCCCAGCCAGTACTATCTGGAGCTGCGCCTGAACAAGGCGCGGCAGATGCTGATGCAGACCAGCAAGTCGATCATCCAGATCGGCTTGTCGTGCGGGTTCTCATCCGGGCCGCATTTCTCCAGCGCCTACCGCAATTTCTTCGGCGCCACGCCGCGGGAAGACCGCAACCAGCGGCGCAGCAGCAGCCCGTTCGAGTTGAGTTCGGCGTCGGCCGAGCGCGGTTGAGGTCGGGGCGAGTCCGCTTCCATAGCTGCCCCACTGATTCTGAGTTCGCCGGGGTAGCTGTGGGAGCGGGCTTGCCCGGCGATAGGGCCGCCGCGGGCGTCTCCCTCTCCTGTGAACACCCGTTCTCCCAATTTGCCCAACCCTCTCCCCGCCACCCCGTCAGCCCGTTACACTGCGCGATTGCGACAGTGTTTGTCGCATTGCCGAAAACCCAGGTAAAACAGGGGTTGGCGCTGTAACAAGTTGTCGCCTGGCAGCAAGGACAGGCGCCGATCAGTCCTTACAATCCCCCCATCGCTCGCCACTTTCAGGCCAGCGTTCCTCTTCAGGAGACTCAGATGTCCGTTGAGCAAGCCCCGGTGCAGCGTGCCGATTTCGACCAGGTCATGGTTCCCAACTACTCCCCGGCGGCCTTCATTCCTGTTCGAGGCGAGGGCTCCCGCGTCTGGGACCAGTCGGGCCGCGAACTCATCGACTTCGCCGGCGGCATTGCGGTGAACGCCCTGGGTCATTGCCACCCGGCACTGGTCAAGGCGCTGACCGAACAGGCCAACACCCTGTGGCACGTGTCCAACGTCTTCACCAACGAGCCGGCCCTGCGCCTGGCGCACAAGCTGGTGGATGCCACCTTTGCCGACCGTGCTTTCTTCTGCAACTCCGGCGCCGAAGCCAACGAGGCCGCCTTCAAGCTGGCCCGTCGTGTCGGGCATGACCGCTTCGGCCCGGAAAAGCACGAGATCATCGCCACCGTGAACAGCTTCCACGGTCGCACCCTGTTCACCGTCAGCGTCGGTGGCCAGCCCAAGTACTCCGACGGTTTCGGGCCGAAGATCACCGGTATCAGCCATGTCCCGTACAACGACCTGGAAGCGCTGAAGGCACAGATCTCCGACAAGACCTGCGCCGTGGTGATCGAGCCGATCCAGGGCGAGAGCGGGGTGGTGCCGGCCGACAAGGCCTACCTGGAAGGTGCGCGCAAACTGTGTGACGAGCACAACGCCCTGCTGATCTTCGATGAAGTGCAGACTGGCGTCGGCCGTACCGGATCGCTGTACGCCTACCAGCACTACGGCGTGACCCCGGATATCCTGACCAGCGCCAAGAGCCTGGGCGGTGGCTTCCCGATCGGTGCCATGCTGACCACCACCGAGCTGGCCAAGCACCTGGCCGTTGGCACCCACGGCACCACCTATGGCGGCAACCCGCTGGGTTGCGCCGTCGCCTGTGCGGTGCTGGACGTGGTCAACACCCCCGAGACGCTGGCCGGCATCAAGACCAAGCACGCGCGTTTCAAGACCCGTCTGGAGAAGATCGGCCAGGACACTGGCCTGTTCACCCGGGTGCGTGGCGTCGGCCTGCTGATCGGCTGTGTGCTGAGCGAGGCCTGGAAAGGCAAGGCCAAGGACATCCTCAATGCCGCAGAGAAAGAAGGCGTGATGGTGCTGCAGGCCGGTCCTGACGTCGTGCGCTTCGCGCCGAGCCTGGTGGTCGAGGACGCTGACATCGACGAGGGCCTGGACCGCTTCGAGCGCGCTGTGGCCAAGCTGACCCAGGGCTGATCGCCCTGCGGTCCCATCGCCGGGGCGGATCGTACTGCGCCGGCGATACCTGAATTTCAGTGCGGGTGCCTGCTTGTGCAAGCAAGGGTGTGCCCGCCGTTCTTCCGTGCCGACCGGGTCGGCCCGTATTCCAAAGGAGTGACACCATGCTGGTGATGCGCCCCGCGCAAATGGCGGATCTGAATGAAGTGCAGCGCATGGCTGCCGACAGCCCCATTGGTGTCACCTCGCTGCCCGATGACGCGGGCCGCCTGGGCGACAAGATCGCCGCCTCGGAAACCTCCTTCGCTGCCGAGGTGAGCTTCAACGGAGAAGAGAGCTATTTCTTCGTGCTTGAAGACAGCACCTCCGGCAAGCTCGCCGGCTGTTCGGCCATCGTCGCCTCGGCCGGCTATTCCGAGCCGTTCTACAGCTTTCGCAACGAAACCTTCGTGCACGCTTCGCGCGAGCTGAAGATCCACAACAAGATCCACGTTCTGTCGCTGTGCCACGACCTGACCGGCAACAGCCTGCTGACCAGCTTCTACGTATTGCCCGAGCTGGTGAACAGCGGCTTCGCCGAGCTCAATTCGCGCGGTCGCCTGCTGTTCATGGCCTCGCATCCCGAGCGTTTTGCCGACTCGGTGGTGACCGAGATCGTCGGCTACAGCGACGATCAGGGCGAGTCACCGTTCTGGGACGCCATCGGGCGCAACTTCTTCGACCTCAACTACGCCGACGCCGAGCGCCTGTGCGGGCTGAAGAGCCGGACCTTCCTCGCCGAACTGATGCCGCACTATCCGATCTACGTGCCGTTGCTGCACGACGAAGCCCAGGAAGCCATGGGCCAGGTGCACCCGCGCGCGCAGATTACCTTCGACATCCTGATGCGCGAGGGTTTCGAGACCGAGCACTACATCGACATCTTCGACGGTGGCCCGACCTTGCATGCACGCACCTCGGCGATCCGCTCGATTGCCCAGAGCCGCGTGGTGCCGGTCAGGATTGACGACACGCCAGTCAAGGGCGGGCGCCCGTACCTGGTGTGCAACGGCCAGTTGCAGGACTACCGCGCCGTGCTGCTGGAACTGGACTGGGTGCCGGGCAAGCCAGTGGCACTGAGCAATGAAGCTGCCGACGCCCTGGGCGTCGGTGAAGGTGGCAACGTCCGTCTGGTTGCCGCCTGAGCCTGCGCGAAGCTGGCAAGCGCGATTCGCGGCAGGCAGAGGCCGCCGCACAAGGAGATAGCATGATCGTTCGTCCTGTACGCAGCAGCGATTTACCCGCGCTGATCGAATTGGCCCGCAGCACCGGTACCACCGGGCTGACCACGCTTCCTGCCAACGAGGAGCGACTGGCCCGCCGTGTCGGCTGGGCCGAGAAGAGCTTCAGTGGGGAAGCCGAGCGTGGCGACACCGATTACCTGTTCGTGCTGGAGAACGACGAAGGGCTGGTGGTCGGCATCAGCGCCATCGCCGGCGCCGTCGGTTTGCGCGAGCCTTGGTACAACTATCGGGTCGGCCTGACGGTCAGCGCCTCGCAGGAACTGAACATCTACCGCGAGATCCCGACCCTGTTCCTGGCCAACGACCTGACCGGCAACTCCGAGCTGTGCTCGCTGTTCCTGCGCAGTGACTACCGCAGCGGGCGCAATGGGCACCTGCTGTCGAAGTCGCGCATGCTGTTCATCGCCGAATTCCCTGACCTGTTCGGCAAGAAGATCATCGCCGAGATGCGTGGCATGTCCGACGCTGCCGGTCGTTCGCCGTTCTGGGAAAGCCTGGGCCGCCACTTCTTCAAGATGGAATTCAGCCAGGCCGACTACCTCACCGGTGTGGGCAACAAATCGTTCATCGCCGAGCTGATGCCCAAGTTCCCGCTGTACACCTGTTTCCTGTCGGAGGCTGCGCGCAGCGTCATCGGGCGCGTGCACACCGACACCGAGCCTGCGCTGGCGATGCTCAAGCGCGAAGGTTTCAACTATCAAGGCTACGTCGACATCTTCGATGCCGGCCCGGCAATCGAATGCGAGACCGCGAAGATCCGAGCCGTGCGCGAGAGTGAAACCCTGGTGCTGGCGGTCGGTACGCCGGGTGACGACGCCACGCCTTACATCATCCACAACCGCAAGCGCGAAGATTGCCGTATTACCGCAGCGCCCGCGCGTCTGGCGGCCGGGACATTGGTCGTCGATCCGCAGACCGCCAAGCGCCTGCGCCTGGGCGTTGGCGATAACGTTCGCGCCGTGCCGCTGACTGCACCCCGGGAGACCCAATAATGACCACGCATTACATCGCCGGAAACTGGCAGGACGGCCAGGGTGACGCCCTGCAATCGCTCGACCCGGTCAGCCAGGCCGTGGTCTGGCAAGGGCAGGGCGCGGCGCCTGCTCAGGTCGAAGCTGCTGTGCAGGCGGCGCGCAATGCCTTTCCAGCCTGGGCGCAACTGAGCCTGGAGGCGCGCATCGCCGTGCTCGAAGGCTTCGCCGACCAGCTCAAGGCCAACGCCGACGAACTGGCCCGCTGCATCGGTGAGGAAACCGGCAAGCCCTTGTGGGAGTCGGCCACCGAAGTCACCAGCATGGTCAACAAGGTAGCGATCTCGGTGCAGAGCTACCGCGAGCGTACCGGCGAGAAGAGCGGCCCGCTGGCCGACGCGACCGCCGTGTTGCGCCACAAGCCGCATGGCGTGGTGGCGGTGTTCGGCCCCTATAACTTCCCTGGTCACTTGCCTAACGGCCATATCGTGCCGGCGCTGCTGGCTGGCAACTGTGTCGTGTTCAAGCCCAGCGAGCTGACCCCCAAGGTCGCCGAGCTGACGGTCAAGTGCTGGATCGCCGCCGGGTTGCCGAGCGGTGTGCTCAACCTGGTGCAAGGCGCCCGTGAAACCGGTGTCGCTCTGGCGGCCAACCCGGGCATAGATGGTCTGTTCTTCACCGGTTCCAGCCGCACCGGCAACCTGCTGCACCAGCAGTTCGCCGGTCGCCCGGACAAGATCCTGGCGCTGGAAATGGGCGGCAACAATCCGCTGGTGGTCGATGAGGTCAAGGATCTGGATGCTGCGGTCTACACCATCATCCAGTCGGCGTTCATTTCGGCCGGGCAGCGTTGCACCTGTGCCCGCCGTCTTCTGGTGCCGCACGGCGCCTGGGGTGACACGCTGCTTGCGCGCCTGGTCGAGGTCAGTCGCAGCATCAGCGTCGGTGCCTTCGACCAGCAACCGGCGCCATTCATGGGCTCGGTGATTTCACTGCAGGCTGCCGGTGCCTTGCTGGCGGCGCAGTCCGAACTGCTGGCCAAGGGCGCGCAGGCGCTGCTGGAAATGACCCAGCCAAAGGCCGGCGCTGCCTTGTTGACGCCAGGCATCCTCGATGTTTCGGCAGTTGCCGACCGGCCCGACGAAGAGTTCTTCGGCCCGCTGCTGCAGGTGATTCGCTACAGCGACTTCGATGCGGCGATCGATGAAGCCAACAACACCCAGTACGGCCTGGCAGCCGGGTTGCTGTCCGACTCGCGCGCTCGTTACCAGTACTTCTGGTTGCGCAGCCGCGCCGGCATCGTCAACTGGAACAAGCAACTCACCGGCGCCGCCAGCAGCGCACCGTTCGGTGGCGTGGGGGCCAGTGGCAATCACCGGGCCAGTGCCTATTACGCGGCGGACTACTGCGCCTACCCCGTGGCCTCGCTGGAGACCGCCAGCCTTGCCCTGCCGGCGACCCTGACGCCGGGCGTCACCCTATAACAACAGGTCTCGGAGCTAGCCGATGAAATCCTATGAAGTGAATTTTGATGGCCTGGTGGGGCCAACCCACAACTACGGCGGCCTCTCGTACGGCAACGTGGCCTCGCAGAGCAACAGCCAGCAGTGCTCCAATCCGCGAGAAGCGGCACGCCAGGGCCTGGCAAAAATGAAAGCCTTGATGGAGATGGGCTTCAAGCAAGGTGTGCTGGCCCCGCAGGAGCGCCCGGATGTGGCTGCCCTGCGCCGCCTGGGCTTCACCGGCAGCGACGCCGAGGTGATCCGCCGCGCCGCCAAGGAGGCCATGCCGCTGCTCGTCGCCAGTTGCTCGGCCTCGAGCATGTGGGTGGCCAACGCCGCCACCGTCAGCCCCAGCGCCGACACGTCGGATGGGCGGGTGCATTTCACTGCAGCCAACCTCAACTGCAAGTACCACCGCAGCATCGAACACCCGACCACCAGTCGCGTGCTGGCGGCGATGTTCGCTGACGAGCAGCATTTCGCCCATCACGCGGCATTGCCGGCAGTGGCCCAGTTCGGCGACGAGGGTGCGGCCAACCACACGCGTTTCTGCCGTGCGTACGGCGAGTCGGGCGTGGAGTTCTTCGTCTATGGGCGCAGCGCCTTCGACGCGCGCTACCCGGCGCCACAGAAGTATCCGGCGCGCCAGACCCTCGAGGCCTCCCAGGCCGTTGCGCGGTTGCATGGCCTTGGCGAGGAAGGTGTGGTCTACGCTCAACAGAACCCGGCGGTGATCGACCAGGGGGTGTTCCATAACGACGTGATTTCGGTGGGTAACGGCGAGGTGCTGTTCTACCACGAGGACGCCTTCCTCGAGACCGACACGGTGCTTGGCCAACTGCAGGCTAAACTGGCTGCAAAGGGCGGCAACTTCCAGGCCATCCGCGTGCCGCGTTCGGCAGTGACGGTGGAGGACGCGGTGCGGTCCTACCTGTTCAACAGCCAGTTGCTGTCGCGCGACGACGGTTCCATGCTGCTGGTGGTACCTGAAGAGTGCCGCAACAACGAGCGGGTGTGGAGTTACCTGAGCCAGCTGACCGGCCAGCAGGGCGTGGTGAAGGAGGTCAAGGTGTTCGACCTCAAGCAGAGCATGCAGAACGGCGGAGGCCCCGCCTGCCTGCGCTTGCGCGTGGCCCTGAAGGAAACGGAACTGGCGGCGGTCAACCAAGGCGTTATCATGACCGCCCCGCTGTACGACACCCTGGTGCAGTGGGTCGACAAGCACTACCGCGACCGTCTGGGCGAAGCTGATCTTGCCGACCCGCAATTGCTGGACGAATGCCGTACGGCACTGGATGAATTGACCCAGATCCTGAAGTTGGGTTCGGTCTATCCGTTCCAACGCCAACCTTGATAGAGAGAATTTGCAATGTCCGACGCCCTGCGCCTGATCCTGGAAGATGAAGACGGCACCCAGCTGGAAACCTCCTGCACCCGCTTTGCGGTGGTCTGGCAAGGCAAGGAGGTGTGGATCCAGCAGGATGGCCGCGGTCAACTGCTGATCGGTGTCGATGTCGAGGAAGACGATACCGAGTACGCCAACCTGTTGCTGCGCCCGATGGCCACCAACCTGGTCAGCCTGCAACTGGAGATGGAACCTGCCGAGGTCGGTGAAGACGACGATCACGTGCACGGTCCGGATTGCGGTCACCACCACTAAGGAAATGCCCTATGCTCGCCCTCGGCAAACTGCTTGAGCTGACCCTGACCGATCACGAACCGGCCGAGAAGACCCAAGTGACCCCCAAGGGCGTGCGTTTGCGCTGGTTGGGGGAGGGCGCGCTGGAGGTGCGTCCGGCCGAGAGCGAAGATTGTGGGCTCGACCTGTTGTTGTCGGCCGGCATCCACGGCAACGAGACCGCGCCGATCGAGTTGTTGGAGCGGCTGCTGCATGGTGTGGCCAACGGCCAGATCAAGCCGCGTGCCAGGGTGTTGTTCCTGTTCGGCAACCCTGCGGCGATTCGCAAGGGCGAGCGCTTCATCGAGCAGGACATCAATCGCCTGTTCAACGGTCGTCACGAGCTTTCCAGTGGTTTCGAGGCGCTGCGCGCCGCGGAGCTCGAGCAGTTTGCCCGGGTGTTCTTCAACAAGCCCGAGCGTACTCGCCTGCATTACGACCTGCACACGGCCATTCGCGGTTCGAAGATCGAGCAGTTCGCGCTGTACCCGTTCAAGGAAGGCCGCAAGCATTCACGCCGCGAACTGGCGCGCCTGGCGGCCGCCGGCATGGAGGCGGTGCTGCTGCAGAGCAAGTCGTCGATCACCTTCAGTGCTTTCACCTACGAACAACTCGACGCCGAAGCCTTCACCCTGGAGCTGGGCAAGGCCCGTCCTTTCGGGCAGAACGAGCAGGTCAATCTCGACAAGCTCGAGGAGCGGCTTGTTCAGATCATCGAGCATACCGAGCCTGAGACCGATGCCTCGCTCGATGGTCTGAAACTGTTCAGCGTGGCGCGCGAGATCATCAAGCACAGCGACAGTTTCCACTTGCACTTGCCGGCGGATATCGAGAATTTTTCCGAGCTGAGCAAGGGCTATCTGCTGGCCGAGGACCTGGCCGAAACACGCTGGGTCGTGGAAGAGGAAGGGGCACGTATCATTTTCCCCAACCCCAAGGTCAGGAATGGCTTGCGGGCAGGGATTCTGATCGTGCCGGATTCCGGGCAGCGCCTGGAGTAGGGGTTCAGGGGTACGTCAGCCTGGGTGGTAGGCCCAGTTCGTGTCGCAAGGCATTTTCGTTGAACGGCGCAGGATTGGTGTCGGTATCGGGCGTGCTTGGATCGTCGTCGAAATCGAACAGGGAGCCTGGGTTTTCGAGCCCGACAGCCAAGCGCTCGGAGTTGTCGTTCACGCTTCCGGTCGCAAAGTTCCAGACGTGACAGAGCTCGTGGTAGAGCATCACCAGTGATGGTGCGTCACGCCTGTGGGCCAGCGGGTTATAGCCGATTTTGCAGTTCAGGATGCGATCGCCTCGCATGCCGTTTCGGATTGTCGGATCGCCTTGGGCGGGATCAAATCCAGCATAAGCATTGTCCAGTTCCGGGATCGACTTGATGGCGACCTTCACCTTGTGCGCCACCAACTGCTCCAGAAGCCCCGAGGCACTCGGGCTGGCCCGCAGCATCACCAACTGGCGCCTGACCTTGTCGGTGTACGCGGGATCACCCTGGATATCGAAGGTGTCGAGGTATTGCGCTGGTAGCTGCGCATCGTGTGCCTCGTAGAGCAGTGGTGCGCTGAAACCGTCCTCGACGAGAATGCTGCTGGCGTTGCCGTAGAGTCGATCGTCCAGTGGCCCTGTGGACAGGCGATTGTGGCCGGCAAAGGCCTCGATGGTCGCATTGCCTGCATTGACCCTGACGACGTCGTCGCCAGCGCCGGCATACAACGTGCTGTGGGCAGCGGCGCTGTGCAGGGCGTCGTTGCCCTTGCCGCCATCGATTTCCGCTTGCCGAACCCCCTCTACCACGACGTGGTCATCGCCGGCCCCGGCGTCAATGAGCACCGAGCCGGCATTCAGGGGCCGGCCGTCAGGAGGCAATTGGCCCTCGATCCGGATGCGGTCGTTGCCCTCGCCGGTCTCGATCACGATGCGGCTGTCGAGGGTGGACTCGACAAATACGTTGTCGTCGCCGGCGCCAGTGCGAATATGCAGCATCTCTGTTTTTGCCAGGGCCAGCGTGTAGCGGGTGGCTTCGATGCGCAGCACGATGCCTTCAGGGGTTGGATGAACCGACAATTCAGTGTCAGGGGCCATCGCCTCGATCAGCAGCGTGTTGTCATGGCGAGTGATCGCCAGTGGGCCGCTTCTGTATGGCAGTTGCTGTGTCAGCACAAGGCCGGAAGGGGCGTGGATCTTGAGGTCTTCGGGCGCCATGGGCGTCTCCTTTCGTAGGGGAGGCTACATTCTGGCGTCCGCTCGGTGCTTCCAGTGGTACTCCTGTACCGCCTGAATAGTCAGTACGAGGCGGATGAAAGGGATTTAATTTGCCGCCTATTCCCTTTTCCTTTCCTCTGGGTGGTAATTGGCTTGTCAGTGACGAAAGCCGCGATTTAGCATCCACTCATGTCGTTTTTACCCGTTTGCAGCGGAAAAACTGTCCGTTTGCCGGTTTCCATCGCATAAACACACTGCACCTCGATTGCAGGACCGATATAATGCGGCCCTTTGCCGTCGTTTCGTCGATCCGACGCGTTAGCCAAAACGGCCGCCGTTTCCGTGGAAGAACCTATGAAAAGCGCAGAAATCCGTGAAGCCTTCCTTCGCTTCTTCGAAGAGCAGGGACATACCCGAGTCGCCTCCAGTTCGCTGATCCCGAACAACGACCCAACCCTGCTGTTCACCAACGCAGGCATGAACCAGTTCAAGGACTGCTTCCTGGGCGCCGAGAAGCGCGCCTACACGCGCGCTGTCAGCAGCCAGAAGTGCGTGCGCGCCGGTGGCAAGCACAACGACCTGGAAAACGTCGGCTACACCGCGCGTCACCACACTTTCTTCGAGATGCTGGGTAACTTCAGCTTCGGTGACTATTTCAAGCGTGACGCGATCACCTTCGCCTGGACCTTCCTGACCTCCGACAAGTGGCTGAACCTGCCCAAGGAGAAGCTCTGGGTCACTGTCTACGCCAGCGACGACGAAGCCTACGACATCTGGACCAAGGAAGTCGGCGTGCCGGCCGAGCGCATGGTGCGCATCGGTGACAACAAAGGCGCCCCGTACGCTTCCGACAACTTCTGGACCATGGGTGATACCGGCCCTTGCGGTCCGTGCACCGAGATCTTCTACGACCACGGCGCCGACATCTGGGGTGGCCCACCCGGCTCGCCGGAAGAAGACGGCGACCGCTATATCGAGATCTGGAACAACGTCTTCATGCAGTTCAACCGCACTGCCGACGGTGTCCTGCACCCGTTACCCGCCCCGTCGGTGGACACCGGCATGGGCCTTGAGCGCATCAGTGCGGTGATGCAGCACGTGCACTCGAACTACGAGATCGACCTGTTCCAGAGTCTGCTCGAGGCCGCAGCCCAGGCCATCGGTTGCCGCAACGAAGCGCAGTCGTCGCTGAAAGTGGTCGCCGACCACATCCGTTCCTGCGGCTTCCTGATCGCCGACGGCGTGCTGCCTTCCAACGAAGGCCGTGGCTATGTGCTGCGCCGCATCATTCGTCGCGCCTGCCGCCACGGCAACAAACTTGGCGCCAAGGGCAGCTTCTTCCACAAGGTCGTGGCCGCACTGGTCAGCGAGATGGGTGAAGCCTTCCCTGAGCTCAAGAGCCAGCAGGCGCACATCGAGCGCGTGCTCAAGACCGAAGAAGAGCAGTTCGCCAAGACCCTCGAGCAGGGCCTGCGCATCCTCGAACAGGACCTGGCGCAGTTGCAGGGCACGGTCGTGCCGGGCGACGTGGTGTTCAAGCTGTACGACACCTATGGCGTCCCCATGGACCTGACCGCCGACATCGCCCGCGAGCGTGAGCTGACCATCGACGAAGCCGGCTTCGAGCGCGAGATGGACGCCCAGCGCGAGCGCGCCCGCTCGGCCAGCGCCTTCGGCATGGACTACAACAGCCTGGTCAAGGTCGATACCGCCACCGATTTCCTCGGATACAGCAGCACCGAAGGTCAGGGCAAGATCATCGCCCTGTATAAGGATGGCCAGTCGGTCGACCAGTTGGGCGAAGGCGAGGAGGGCGTGGTCGTCCTGGATCGCACGCCGTTCTACGCCGAATCCGGCGGCCAGGTCGGTGACAGTGGCTACCTGCAGGCTGGCGCTGCGCGCTTCGATGTGCGCGACACCACCAAGACCGGTGGTGCCTTCCTGCACCACGGCGTGGTCGCCAGCGGCGCGCTGCTGATTGGCGCCCCGGTCGAGGCCCGCGTGGATGCCGATGTGCAGCACGCCACCTCGCTGAACCACTCCGCGACCCACCTGCTGCACGCTGCTCTGCGTGAAGTGCTGGGCGAGCACGTCCAGCAGAAGGGCTCGCTGGTCGACAGCCAGCGCCTGCGCTTCGACTTCAGCCACTTCGAGGCTGTGACGCCTGCGCAGATCAAGGCACTCGAAGACATCGTAAACCGCGAAGTGCGCAAGAACTCCGCGGTCGAAACCATCGAGACCGATATCGAGACCGCCAAGCGCAAAGGCGCCATGGCGCTGTTCGGTGAGAAATACGGCGACACCGTGCGCGTACTGAGCATGGGCGGTGATTTCTCGGTAGAGCTGTGCGGCGGCATCCACGCCAAGCGCACCGGCGATATCAGCCTGTTCAAGATCATCAGTGAAGGTGGCGTAGCCTCCGGTGTGCGTCGTATCGAGGCGATCACCGGTGCTGCGGCGCTGGCCTACCTGAACGCTGCCGAAGAGCAGGTCAAGGAAGCGGCGCAACTGGTCAAGGGTAACCGCGACAACCTGATCGACAAGCTGTCGGCTGTGCTCGAGCGCAACCGTCAGCTGGAGAAGCAGCTCGAGCAGCTGCAGGCCAAGGCCGCCAGCGCCGCAGGGGACGATCTCTCCAGTGCGGCCGTTGAGGTCAAGGGTGCCAAGGTGCTTGCCGCTCGCCTGGATGGGCAGGATGGCAAGGCGCTGCTGGCGCTCGTCGATCAGCTGAAGAACAAGCTCGGCCATGCAGTGATCCTGCTGGGCAGCGAGCATGAGGGCAAGGTCGTGCTGGTGGCCGGCGTGACCAAAGACCTCTCCAGCCAACTCAAGGCTGGCGACCTGATGAAGCAGGCCGCTGCGGCGGTGGGCGGAAAGGGCGGTGGTCGTCCGGACATGGCCCAGGGTGGTGGCGTCGACGTCGCTGCGCTGGATCAGGCCCTGGCACTGGCCGTGCCGTTCGCCGAGCAGGGGCTTTGAGATGACGCGCCCCGCAGTCTGGTTGCGGGGCGCGTCAGGAAGGATTGTTTACTGGGTGCCCTTCGTGGGCTGAGGCACTTTGAAATGGCGTTGATCGTACAGAAATTTGGCGGCACCTCCGTTGGCTCTATCGAGCGGATCGAGCAGGTGGCCGACAAGGTCAAGAAACACCGCGAGGCAGGCGATGACCTGGTGGTTGTGCTGTCGGCCATGAGCGGGGAAACCAACCGCTTGATCGACCTGGCCAAGCAGGTGTCCGATCAGCTGGTTCCGCGTGAACTGGATGTGATCGTCTCGACCGGCGAGCAGGTGACCATTGCGCTGCTGGCCATGGCGCTGATCAAGCGTGGCGTGCCGGCGGTGTCCTACACCGGCAACCAGGTGCGCATCCTGACCGACAGCGCGCACAACAAGGCGCGCATCCTGCAGATCGATGACCAGAAGATCCGCGCCGACCTCAAGGCTGGCACCGTGGTCGTGGTCGCAGGTTTCCAGGGCGTCGACGAGCACGGCAACATCACCACCCTCGGGCGTGGTGGCTCCGACACGACCGGTGTTGCCCTGGCGGCAGCGCTGGGGGCCGACGAATGCCAGATCTACACCGATGTCGATGGCGTCTATACCACCGATCCACGTGTGGTACCGCAGGCCCGTCGCCTGGAGAAGATCACCTTTGAAGAGATGCTGGAAATGGCCAGCCTCGGTTCCAAGGTGCTGCAGATCCGTTCGGTGGAGTTCGCCGGCAAATACAACGTTCCGCTGCGCGTGCTGCACAGCTTCAAGGAGGGTCCGGGTACCCTCATTACCATCGATGAAGAGGAATCCATGGAACAGCCGATCATTTCCGGTATCGCCTTCAACCGTGATGAGGCCAAGCTGACCATTCGTGGCGTACCGGACACCCCGGGCGTTGCTTTCAAGATCCTCGGCCCGATCAGCGCCGCGAACATCGAAGTCGACATGATCGTGCAGAACGTCTCGCACGATAACACCACCGACTTCACCTTCACCGTGCACCGCAACGAGTACGAAAAGGCTCTGAGCGTGCTGGAGAACACCGCTCGTGAAATCGGTGCCCGTGAAGTGATCGGCGATACCAAGATCGCCAAGGTGTCGATCGTTGGCGTCGGCATGCGCTCCCACGCGGGCGTGGCCAGCCGTATGTTCGAGGCCCTGGCCAAGGAGAGCATCAACATCCAGATGATCTCTACTTCCGAGATCAAGGTGTCGGTGGTGATCGAAGAGAAGTACCTGGAGCTGGCCGTACGCGCGCTGCACACCGCGTTCGAGCTCGATGCGCCTGCCCGACAGAGCGAGTGACGCATTGCCCCGGGGGGCGCGGCGTTGGCCGCGCCCTTCGCGTTTCTGGCTGTCATGCGGGTTACTGTCCTTTCCTGCCTGACAGTCGATAAGGAGGGCTGGGCCTTCGTCCCGACCAGCCCTCTGTTTCCAACAGACTGTTGTCCCTGAATGAACTGCGTGAGGAGAAAGCTATGTTGATTCTGACTCGTCGGTGCGCCGAGAGCCTGATCATTGGTGATGGTGAGATCACCGTGACGGTCCTGGGTGTCAAAGGCAACCAGGTACGAATCGGTGTGAGTGCCCCTAAGGAAGTGGCTGTTCACCGCGAGGAAATCTACCTGCGGATCAAGAAAGAGAAGGACGAAGAACCAACCCTTTAATTTTTTTGAAGTTTTTTTCAAAAAAGGGTTTGCAAACGGGGAGGGGTCTGGTTAATATACGCCCCGTGTTGCGGTGAGGTGGCCGAGTGGCCGAAGGCGCTCCCCTGCTAAGGGAGTATACCTCATAAGGGTATCGGGGGTTCGAATCCCCCCTTCACCGCCATTCTTCGTGTAGGGCGCTGTAACTGGTCAAAATGCTTAAGTCGTTGAAATTAAACGAAAAAGTACTTGGCAAAACGGTTTAGCGAACTATAATGCGCGGCAAGACACGGACTCATAGCTCAGCTGGATAGAGTACTCGGCTACGAACCGAGCGGTCGGAGGTTCGAATCCTCCTGAGTCCGCCATACAATGAGGCGGTTTTCTTTGGAAGACGCATCATTTCACCAGTGGTAATCTGGTCTAAAACTACCATCGACGGACTCATAGCTCAGCTGGATAGAGTACTCGGCTACGAACCGAGCGGTCGGAGGTTCGAATCCTCCTGAGTCCGCCACTTTCTGAAGTGGCTTTGCTTGTCGAGAAATCCTCAAGAAGAGAAGCTTCGAAACCAGTGGTAATCTGGTCTAAAACTACCACCACGGACTCATAGCTCAGCTGGATAGAGTACTCGGCTACGAACCGAGCGGTCGGAGGTTCGAAT
>NZ_JAYFUI010000180.1:17890-18334 GCF_034961125.1 Pseudomonas machongensis
ACGGGGAGGGGTCTGGTTAATATACGCCCCGTGTTGCGGTGAGGTGGCCGAGTGGCCGAAGGCGCTCCCCTGCTAAGGGAGTATACCTCATAAGGGTATCGGGGGTTCGAATCCCCCCTTCACCGCCATTCTTCGTGTAGGGCGCTGTAACTGGTCAAAATGCTTAAGTCGTTGAAATTAAACGAAAAAGTACTTGGCAAAACGGTTTAGCGAACTATAATGCGCGGCAAGACACGGACTCATAGCTCAGCTGGATAGAGTACTCGGCTACGAACCGAGCGGTCGGAGGTTCGAATCCTCCTGAGTCCGCCACTTTCTGAAGTGGCTTTGCTTGTCGAGAAATCCTCAAGAAGAGAAGCTTCGAAACCAGTGGTAATCTGGTCTAAAACTACCACCACGGACTCATAGCTCAGCTGGATAGAGTACTCGGCTACGAACCGAGCG
>NZ_JAYFUI010000180.1:18354-18735 GCF_034961125.1 Pseudomonas machongensis
ACGGGGAGGGGTCTGGTTAATATACGCCCCGTGTTGCGGTGAGGTGGCCGAGTGGCCGAAGGCGCTCCCCTGCTAAGGGAGTATACCTCATAAGGGTATCGGGGGTTCGAATCCCCCCTTCACCGCCATTCTTCGTGTAGGGCGCTGTAACTGGTCAAAATGCTTAAGTCGTTGAAATTAAACGAAAAAGTACTTGGCAAAACGGTTTAGCGAACTATAATGCGCGGCAAGACACGGACTCATAGCTCAGCTGGATAGAGTACTCGGCTACGAACCGAGCGGTCGGAGGTTCGAATCCTCCTGAGTCCGCCACACCAAAAAGCCCGCTCCTGTAGCGGGCTTTTTCTTTTCTGCCGTTCACGAATCTGTCAGTGCAACGCG
>NZ_JAYFUI010000180.1:18755-347651 GCF_034961125.1 Pseudomonas machongensis
AAATTAAACGAAAAAGTACTTGGCAAAACGGTTTAGCGAACTATAATGCGCGGCAAGACACGGACTCATAGCTCAGCTGGATAGAGTACTCGGCTACGAACCGAGCGGTCGGAGGTTCGAATCCTCCTGAGTCCGCCATACAATGAGGCGGTTTTCTTTGGAAGACGCATCATTTCACCAGTGGTAATCTGGTCTAAAACTACCATCGACGGACTCATAGCTCAGCTGGATAGAGTACTCGGCTACGAACCGAGCGGTCGGAGGTTCGAATCCTCCTGAGTCCGCCACTTTCTGAAGTGGCTTTGCTTGTCGAGAAATCCTCAAGAAGAGAAGCTTCGAAACCAGTGGTAATCTGGTCTAAAACTACCACCACGGACTCATAGCTCAGCTGGATAGAGTACTCGGCTACGAACCGAGCGGTCGGAGGTTCGAATCCTCCTGAGTCCGCCACACCAAAAAGCCCGCTCCTGTAGCGGGCTTTTTCTTTTCTGCCGTTCACGAATCTGTCAGTGCAACGCGGCTAGACTCCGTATAAATCCCTGCTGCACGTCGATGTGCTTTTTCGCTGTTGTGCGCCGTCGCACTGTTGGCTTCGAGCGTTGTCACAGCTTTATCGCGCAAACGATTGTTCCAGCCAAAAATTTAAGCGATCAGACAGCTTGAGCAGTGTATGATTGCGCCCGTCAGCCCCGCCGGGGCTTGTGGAATACCACCATGGACTTACCCAGTAGTTACCCCTTAATCCGCTTTATCAAGCCAGATCTGACCGATTGATTCTCCCGGCGTGCTCCGCTGCTGGGAGTGGAGTTCGCCTATGACCGAAGTCGAAGTAAAGAAAGTCCAAGAGAGCCTGCAGGATCGCCTCGCCCAGGTGATCGAGCTACTGCAGCGCCAGCGCGTCGTTGAGGACCTGACTCATCGTCAGGAAGGTCAGCACAACGACCTGGTGGAAAACCTCGTCCACCGCCAGAACCTGGTCGAGCTGCAGCGCAAGCTCGATGATCTGCACCCCGCCGACATCGCCTATATCCTCGAAGCCTTGCCCCTGGAAGATCGTCTGACGGTCTGGCAGCTGGTGCGCTCGGATCGTGACGGCGACATCCTTCTAGAAGTTTCCGACGCCGTACGTCAGACGTTGATCGCCGACATGGACGATCACGAGCTGCTGGCTGCGGCAAAGGAAATGGACGCAGACGAACTCGCTGACCTGGCGCCTGAGCTGCCGCGTGACGTTGTCCATGAGCTGATGGAAAGCCTCGATGCCCAGCAGCGTGAGCGCGTGCGTTCGGCCCTGAGCTACGACGAGGAGCAGGTCGGTGCGCTGATGGACTTCGAGATGGTCACCATCCGCGAAGACGTCAGCCTGGAAGTGGTACTGCGTTACCTGCGTCGGCTCAAGGAGCTGCCGGGGCACACCGACAAGCTGTTCGTGGTCGATTACGACGGCATTCTGAAGGGTGTGCTGCCGATCAAGCGTCTGCTGGTCAACGACCCGGACAAGAAGGTGGCGGAGGTCATGGCGACCGACCCTGTCAGCTTCACGCCCGAGGAAGATGCCTACGATGCTGCGCAAGCATTCGAACGTTATGACCTGGTCTCTGCACCGGTGGTCGACAAGAGCAATCGCCTTATCGGCCGTCTGACCATCGACGAGATGGTTGACCTGATTCGTGAAGAGAGCGAAAGCGAAGTGCTCAACATGGCCGGCCTGCGCGAGGAAGAAGATATCTTCGCCTCGGTCTGGCGTTCGCTGCGCAACCGCTGGGCATGGCTGGCCATCAACCTGATCACCGCGTTCGTTGCCTCGCGGGTGATCGGACTGTTCGAAGGGTCGATCGAAAAGCTGGTAGCCCTTGCGGCGCTGATGCCTATCGTCGCCGGTATCGGTGGTAACTCGGGTAACCAGACCATCACCATGATCGTGCGCGCCATGGCGCTGGACCAGGTATCGCCGGGCAACACCCGTCGTCTGATGCGCAAGGAGCTGGCGGTATCGCTGATCAACGGTCTGATCTGGGGCGGGGTGATCGGGGTAGTGGCGTTCCTGCTCTATGGCAGTTGGTCGCTGGGTGTGGTGATGACTGCGGCAATGACCCTGAACCTGCTGCTGGCGGCGTTGATGGGCGTGTTGATCCCCATGACACTGGTGCGCCTGGGGCGCGACCCGGCGATGGGTTCGAGCGTGATGATCACTGCCGTAACCGACAGCGGCGGCTTCTTCATCTTCCTTGGCCTGGCGACACTGTTCCTGCTCTGACGGATTCCGCTCAAATGAAAAAAGCCAGCTTGCGCTGGCTTTTTTCGTGGGCGTTGGAAGCCTCAGGAAGCGTCGGCAGCCATTTCCACATCGTGAGCGATGAGGGCGACCAGCGCATTCTGCTGGCGATGGGTCAGTTGACGGAAGCGTTGCAGCAATTCGCGTTCGTGCAGGGACAGCTCAGGGCTGTCCAGGCGCATGCTCAGCTCGTCGCCCAGTGCACCTTCCTGGATGAGACTTTGCTCCAGGCGGGCGATGATTTCGGAGTTCATGCTGCGGTGATGGTTGCGCGCTACCTCGGCAATGCGCTCACGCATCCCGTCAGGCAGGCGGACGACGAACTTGTCAGCGGTGCGGCTGGAGTAGATAGCCTGTTTCATTGGGCGCATATAAATTGACCGGTTGTTCTGGTTCAGGGGAAGCGGTTCTCAAATTGGCCGCACGGTAGTGGGTTCGACCGTCGCGACGACAAAATGTTCAACCGTGATGTGATTTTGGATGCTCATCTTGCCTCATGGTCGCCGTTTCCTTGGCGTCAATTCTGTGACAAATAGTGATCCGGGTAAAGGCTTTCTGCCAGTACCAATTATCAGAAATGAGTACTGGTTTGAAAAGTTTTACTCTTTCCCGTCTCGCCCTGTTGTCAGGCCTTTGCTGTCAAAATCTCGTAAAGTTCGACAAGACCTGGGGAAAATCATCAAACCCGCAAGGTTTCCCTATCCTTGAGCATAGTGGCTATGCAACATGACGCAAGCGTTCCCCATCAGGCCGAAGCGCCCGACGTTCACGTTTTGACCGCGCCCGCACAAAAAATTCCCTGACGATGCCAGTAATATGCAATTGAACCGCCGCGCAGCTTGGAGGCGGCGAGAAATCGCAGAAAGGGACTACATGGAAATGCCAGCATTGGGCATGACAAACGGTCGAGCGCTGGTTACCATGCTCGCCGCCGACAGCCTGCGCCGCGTCGTGTGGCTTCTCCAACCCACTGAATTTGCGTAGAATGCGCGCCGTGATGTCCCCTTAGTTCAACGGATAGAACAAGCCCCTCCTAAGGGCTAGATGCTGGTTCGATTCCAGCAGGGGACACATCCTTCCTTTCTCGCCTTTCCCTCGCTTCCGCTTGCCACTGCTATCCGATGATTCGGCTGCAGACGTTTTTACCTGCGCAGGAGCCTGCCGTAATGGCCAGCGTTGCACCGGCCATCGCGGTCATGCCACTCAGACGGACTGCGCCTTTTCCTTGTCTTCCTGCTGCTTGCTGGTCTCACTCCCCTGGGCCATGTCGGCCGTGTTGGCTGCTGCGCGTTCAGCCTGTTGTTGCAGCTTGGCCTGGGTCTTGAGTTCGACGTCTTCCTTCATGCGTTGGGCGATCTGCTCGTCGATCTTCTGTTTCTTCTCGGGAGGCAGGGCGTTGTAGTCCTCCTCGGTCATGCCGAGCTCCTGCAGGATCTTCTCCTTGATCTTTTCCGCTGGCGACTTGGACATGTAGTCGCGGAACTCCTGCAGCGCATTGCTGGCTGCAGGTTTCGACGAACTGGCCTGCTGACGTGCGCCAATGTCAGGGTTCTGCAGGGCCACCTTGAGCTTGGCGAAAGCTTCCTGACGAGCGTCCTCGGCATCTTGCTGCGAGGTACTGCCTTGATTGTTCTGCTGCGCTGCTGTGTTGCTGGTGGTCATTGCCTGACGCTGCGGCATGAAATCGGCCTGCACAGCGTCATGGTTGACCCGGCTTGGCTGCTGCAATGCAGTCTGCCAGCCCAGCCCGTTGAGGCTGATCATCATGTGTTTCCTCCTTGGATGGTAGTCGCGTTGTGCAAGGGGCAAAACCTGTGCCATTTGGCTCAGGCCAAGCCTGGCGGGGGTTGTAGCCGAGCAACAGGTATCACCTGGGCAGCGGATTGCCCATCGGAGGAAGCGCATTGCCGGTATCGGCAACAGCCGCTGTTGCAAAAAAAGACCCGCAGCACCCCAAGGCGCTGCGGGTCAAAACGGCCAACGCCGCTTCAGTGCTGATCAGATATGCAAGGCATGTCCCAAAGCTCGCAATGCCGCTTCCTGCACGGCCTCGCCCAAGGTCGGGTGGGCATGGATGGTGCCGGCCACGTCTTCCAGCCGCGCGCCCATTTCCAACGATTGGGCGAAGGCTGTGGACAGTTCGGAAACCGCCACCCCGACGGCTTGCCAACCGAGGATCAGATGGTTGTCGCGACGTGCAACCACGCGCACGAACCCGCTTTTCGACTCAAGGCTCATGGCTCGCCCGTTGGCCGCGAAGGGGAACTGCGCAACGATGCAGTCCAGGCCTTCGGCGCTGGCCTGCTCAGGCGTCTTGCCAGTCACCACCACTTCCGGGTCGGTGAAGCACACCGCAGCAATCGCGGTGGGCTCGAAGCGGCGGGTCTTGCCGGCGATAAGTTCGGCGACCATCTCGCCCTGGGCCATCGCTCGGTGTGCGAGCATCGGTTCGCCGGCCACGTCGCCGATCGCCCAGACGTTGCGCATGCTGGTCTGGCAGCGCTCGTCGATGGCGATCGCCGCACCGTTCATCTTCAGCGCCAGGCTCTCCAGGCCAAAGCCCTGAGTGCGTGGTCGACGGCCAACGGCGACCAGTACCTGATCGGCTTCCAGGCGCAGCTGTTGGCCTGCACCGTCGCGTGCCGACAGACAGCCATGTTCATAGCCTTCGACGCTGTGTCCCAAGTGCAGTGCGATGCCAAGTTTTTTCAGCGACTCAGCCACCGGGGCGGTCAACTCGGCGTCGTAGGTGGGCAGGATGCGATCACGTGCTTCTACTACGCTCACACGAGCACCGAGCTTGCGGTAGGCGATGCCCAGCTCCAGGCCGATATAGCCGCCGCCGACCACCACCATGTGCTGCGGCAGGCTTTTCGGTGCCAGGGCCTCGGTAGAGGAAATCACCGGCCCGCCCAGCGGCAGCATCGGCAGCTCGACACTGCTCGAGCCGGTCGCCAGCAACAGGTGTTCGCACTGGATGCGCTGGCCGTCGACCTCGACGTTCTTGCCGTCGAGGATCTTCGCCCAGCCATGGAGCACCTTCACCCCATGTTTCTTCAGCAAGGCCGCCACACCGCTGGTGAGGCGGTCGACGATGCCGTCCTTCCATTCGACGCTGCGCGCAATGTCCAGCTGCGGTGCCGAGACGCTGATACCCAGCGTCGAGTCGTCAGCATACCGGCTGGTCTGGTGGAACTGCTCGGCCACGTGGATCAGCGCCTTGGACGGAATGCAGCCGATGTTCAGGCAAGTGCCGCCCAATGCCTGCCCTTCGACCAGCACGGTGGGAATGCCCAGTTGCCCGGCGCGGATGGCGGCCACGTAGCCGCCGGGTCCCCCGCCGATAATCAGCAGGGTGGTATCGAGGATCTGTTGCATGCTCACTCCACGAACAGGCAGGCGGGCTGTTCCAGCAGGCCGCGCACGGCCTGGATGAACAGGGCGGCGTCCATCCCGTCGACCACGCGATGGTCGAACGAGCTGGACAGGTTCATCATCTTGCGCACCACGATCTGGCCATCGATCACCACGGGGCGCTCGACCATGCGGTTGACGCCGACGATCGCCACTTCGGGAGTGTTGACCACCGGCGTGCTGACGATGCCGCCCAGGGCGCCGAGGCTGGTCAGGGTGATGGTCGAGCCGGACAGCTCTTCCCGACTGGCCTTGTTGTTGCGCGCGGCATTGGCCACGCGGGCGATCTCGCTCGCGTTGCTCCACAGGCTGCCGGCTTCGGCGTGACGCAGTACTGGCACCATGAGGCCGTTGTCACCTTGGGTAGCGATACCCACGTGTACGGCGCCGTGGCGGGTGATGATCTGGGCCTCGTCGTCGTAGGTGGCGTTGATCTGCGGGAAATCGCGCAGGGCGACGACCATGGCGCGCACCAGGAAGGGCAGCAGCGTGAGCTTGCCACGGCTTTCGCCATGCTTGGCGTTGAGCTGCTGGCGCAGGGCTTCGAGCTGGGTGACGTCGATTTCCTCGACATAGCTGAAGTGCGCGACGCGGCGCTTGGCATCCTGCATGCGCTGGGCGATCTTGCGGCGCAGGCCGATCACCGGCACCTGCTCGCTGTCGGTGCGCTTGCCGTAGCCAGCCGGCGCCTGGCCGAGGGCGGTCTGCGGCTTGCTGATGAAGGCGTCGAGGTCTTCGTGCAGGATTCGCCCGGCCGGGCCGCTGCCGTGCACGTAACGCAGCTCGATACCGGCATCCAGTGCACGCTTGCGCACGGCGGGTGAAGCCAACGGTTTGTCATGCGCCTCGCGCGGGACGATGGGCGCGGCGGCGTGGCTTGTCGCAGGTTGCGGACGGTTTTCGGGCTGCGGCTCGATCTTCGTCTGGACTGGCGCCGGCGCGGCGTGCGCCTCGGCCGGCTTGGTCTGCGGCGCGTCGACGTGGTTGCCGCTGCCTTCGACTTCGATACGGATCAGCTCGCTGCCGACCGCCATGACCTCACCGGGCTGGCCACCCAGGGCCAAGACCTTGCCGCTGACCGGCGAAGGAATTTCTACCGTGGCCTTGTCGGTCATGACATCGGCCACCACCTGGTCTTCTGCGATCACATCGCCGACCTTGACGAACCATTCCACCAGCTCGACCTGCGCGATGCCTTCACCGATATCCGGCATCTTGATGACGTGCGTGCCCATTCAGACCTCCATGACCCGTTTCAATGCCGCACCTACCCGCGAAGGACCAGGGAAGTAGGCCCATTCCTGTGCGTGGGGGTAGGGGGTGTCCCAGCCGGTGACGCGCTCGATCGGCGCTTCGAGGTGATGGAAGCAATGCTCTTGGACCAGCGAAACCAGCTCGGCGCCAAAGCCGCAGGTACGGGTGGCCTCGTGGACCACCACGCAACGCCCGGTCTTCTTCACCGAGGCGACGATGGTTTCCAGGTCCAGCGGCCAGAGGCTGCGCAGGTCGATGACTTCGGCGTCGACGCCACTCTCCTCGGCGGCCACTTGGGCCACGTAGACTGTGGTGCCGTAGGTCAGCACGGTGACATCGTTGCCGAGGCGGGTGATCGCCGCCTTGTCCAGCGGCACCTTGTAGTAGCCGTCCGGCACGGCACTGTGCGGGTGCTTCGACCAGGGGGTTACCGGGCGGTCGTGGTGCCCGTCGAACGGGCCGTTGTACAGGCGCTTGGGCTCGAGGAAGATCACCGGATCGTCGCACTCGATCGAGGCGATCAGCAGGCCCTTGGCGTCATAGGGGTTGGATGGCATCACCGTACGCAGGCCGCAGACCTGGGTGAACATCGCTTCGGGGCTCTGGCTGTGGGTCTGGCCGCCGTAGATGCCGCCGCCGCAGGGCATGCGCAGGGTCAGCGGCGAGATGAATTCGCCGGCCGAGCGATAGCGCAGGCGAGCCATCTCCGAGACGATCTGGTCGGAGGCGGGGTAGAAGTAGTCGGCGAACTGGATTTCCACCACCGGGCGCAGGCCATAGGCGCCCATGCCCACGGCGGTGCCGACGATGCCGCTCTCGGAGATCGGTGCATCGAATACCCGCGACTTGCCGTACTTGCTCTGCAGGCCTTCGGTGCAGCGGAACACGCCGCCGAAATAGCCGACGTCCTGGCCGTAGACCACCACGTCGTCGTCGCGCTCGAGCATGACATCCATGGCTGAGCGCAGGGCCTGGATCATGGTCATGGTAGTGGTGGCCATGGCGGTTTCCGGGTTGATGCTGTTGTTGTGATCGTTCATTTCAAACCCCCAGTTCCTGGCGTTGCCGGCGCAGGTGATCGGGCATTTCCTTGTACACGTCCTCGAACATCGAGGCGGCGCTGGGGATATGGCCATTGGCGAGGGTGCCGAACTTTTCGGCGTCCTTCTGTGCCTTGATCACCTCGGCTTCGAGCTCCGCACTGACGGCCTGGTGCTCTTCTTCGGACCAGTGGCCCGCCTTGATCAGGTGCTGCTTGAGGCGAAGGATCGGATCGCCCAGCGGGAAGTGGCTCCAGTCGTCGGCAGGGCGGTATTTGGATGGATCGTCCGAGGTGGAGTGCGGGCCGGCACGGTAGGTGACCCACTCGATCAACGTCGGGCCCAAGCCGCGGCGAGCACGCTCGGCGGCCCAGCGCGAGGCGGCGTACACGGCGATGAAGTCGTTGCCGTCGACCCGCAGCGAGGCGATGCCGCAGCCCACGCCGCGGCCGGCGAAGGTGGTCGACTCGCCACCGGCGATGGCCTGGAAGGTGGAGATCGCCCACTGGTTGTTGACCACGTTGAGGATCACCGGGGCGCGGTAGACGTGGGCGAAGGTCAGGGCGGTGTGGAAGTCGGATTCGGCTGTGGCGCCGTCACCGATCCAGGCCGAGGCGATCTTGGTGTCACCCTTGATCGCCGACGCCATGGCCCAGCCGACCGCCTGCACGAACTGGGTCGCCAGGTTGCCACTGATGGTGAAGAAGCCCGCCTCACGCACCGAGTACATGATCGGCAATTGGCGGCCCTTGAGCGGGTCGCGGGTGTTGGACAGCAGCTGGCAGATCATTTCCACCAGCGACACGTCGCGGGCCATCAGGATGCTCTGCTGGCGATAGGTGGGGAAGCACATGTCGGTGCGGTTCAGGGCCAATGCCTGACCGCTGCCAATGGCTTCCTCGCCCAGGCTCTGCATGTAGAAGGACATCTTCTTCTGGCGCTGGGCGACCACCATGCGGCTGTCGAAGATGCGCGTCTTGAGCATGGCGCGCATGCCCTGGCGCAGCACCTGCGGGTCGATGCCTTCGGCCCAGGGGCCGACAGCATTGCCGTGCTCGTCGAGCACACGCACAAGGCTGTAGGAGAGGTCCGCAGTGTCGGCGGGCTCTACGTCGATAGGTGGTTTACGGACTTGACCGGCATCGTTCAGACGCAGGTAGGAGAAATCGGTCTGGCAGCCTGGCCGGCCTGTGGGCTCGGGCACATGCAAACGCAGGGGGGCGTACTCGTTCATGCTTTTTACGCTCGCTCGAATGTTGTTTTTGTGAGCTCTGAAGCGGCCGCCGCTGCCTACTGGCTTGTGACTGGTAGGTCAGCGTCATTTACATCTTAGAGGCTGGGCCGAAGAATTTTTCTCTCAAGTTCATTGCCTTTATCGCGTGGCGCAGATAAACATTCTGAATAAACACAAGAATCAGGTGAATTTTCCTCATGCGTAAACTCGATCGCACAGATATCGGCATTCTCAACAGCCTCCAGGAGAACGCCCGAATCACCAACGCAGAGCTTGCGCGCTCGGTGAACCTCTCGCCGACTCCCTGTTTCAACCGGGTCAAGGCGATGGAGGAGCTGGGGGTCATCCGCCAGCAAGTGACCTTGTTGTCGCCCGAAGTGCTGGGTCTGGATGTCAACGTGTTCATCCATGTCAGCCTGGAGAAGCAGGTGGAGCAGTCATTGCATCGCTTCGAGGAGGAGATCGCCGAGCGACCCGAGGTGATGGAGTGCTACCTGATGACAGGCGATCCGGATTACCTGCTGCGCGTACTGTTGCCGAGCATCCAGGCGTTGGAGCGGTTTCTCGATTACCTGACGCGGCTGCCGGGGGTGGCCAATATCCGCTCCAGCTTTGCGCTCAAGCAGGTGCGCTACAAGACGGCGTTGCCGTTGCCGGCCAATGGCATGACCTTGCGCGAGTAGTTGTCAGTGCAGGCCCTATCGCGGGGCAAGTCGCAGCGATAGCTTCGCCGCTCTACAGGGTGCTTGATATTTTAAACACCCCCGGCCTATGTTGTGGCTGTCGCCGTTCGCGGCATGCCTACAACAACAAGGACCAGCGTCATGACGACCGAGCGCCTGACCGGCATCGACGAAATCGAATGCGTCACCCCCGACCTCAATGGCGTCCCGCGCGGCAAGGTGATGACCGCCGAGGGCTTTCTCGAAGGCCGGCGCCTGCAGATGGCGCGTGGCGTGCTGCTGCAATGCATCATGGGCGGCTACCCGCCGGCGAAGTTCTACGGCAGCGATGATGGCGACCTGGCGCTGGTCGCCGACCCTGGGCAAACCCATGTCCTGCCTTGGAGCGACAGCCCTCG
This sequence comes from Pseudomonas machongensis, assembly GCF_034961125.1. Classification (NCBI taxonomy): domain Bacteria; kingdom Pseudomonadati; phylum Pseudomonadota; class Gammaproteobacteria; order Pseudomonadales; family Pseudomonadaceae; genus Pseudomonas; species Pseudomonas machongensis. The sequence goes on from NZ_JAYFUI010000180.1 coordinate 29,054, forward strand.
GGCACTGGCCATCTGCGATGCGGTCGAGCTCGATGGTACGCCCTCGGGGCTTTCGACCCGTGGCCTGCTCAAGGCGGTGATCGCCCGTTATGCGGCGCTGGGGCTTGCGCCGGTGGTGGCCACCGAACTGGAGTTCTTCGTGTTCGCGCCGAACAGTGATCCGGACCAGCCGTTCCAGCCACCGCTGGGCAGGGACGGGCGTCGCGAGCTGGGCCATTCGGCCTTCAGCGTCAGCTCCAACAATGGCTTGCGCCCCTTCTTCAGCGAGGTCTACCGGTGCATGGCAGCACTGGGCCTGCCACGCGACACCTTCATGCACGAGATGGGCGTCAGTCAGTTCGAGATCAACCTGGTGCACGGTGATCCGCTGTTGCTGGCCGACCAGACCTTCCTGTTCAAGCACCTGCTCAAGGAGGTTGCGCTCAAGCACGGTTTGACCGTGGTCTGCATGGCCAAGCCGCTGGCACATACCCCTGGCAGTTCGATGCACATCCACCAGAGCCTGGTGGAGATCGGCACCGGCCGTAACGTGTTCAGTGACGAAGAGGGCAGGGCAACCGACACCTTCCATCACTTCATCGGCGGCTCGCAGGCGTGCATGGCCGACTTCACCGCACTGTTCGCACCCAACGTCAACTCCTACCAGCGTCTGTGCCACCCGTACGCATCGCCGAACAATGCTTGCTGGTCAGAGGATAATCGCGCTGCCGGCCTGCGCATCCCGGCCAGTTCGCCGGTGGCGCGACGTGTGGAAAACCGCCTGCCTGGCGCCGACACCAACCCTTACCTGGCGATTGCCGCAAGTCTTGCGGCCGGGCTGCATGGCATCGAGCGCAAGCTGCAGCCCACGCCGGCGATCCAGGGCGAGTTCGTGGTGCCCGAGCACCTGAGTCTGCCCTGCACGCTGCACGCGGGGATCGAGCGCCTGCGTCGCAGCACGTTGGCGCGGGAACTGTTCGGCGAGGAGTTCATCGAAGGCTACGTCGCCACCAAGACCCTGGAATTGACTGATTTCTTCAATGAGATCACGCCGTGGGAGCGTAGGGTGCTGGCCGCGCAGGCCTGATCGCGACAGAAGCTTTGCCCGGCGCGCCGCTCCTGGCTTTTTTTCATTGCCAGGGGCCCGCGTCCGGGAAATTGCCCTTATGCTTGCCAGCAGCACCACACCTGCCCAAGGAGCCCGCGGGGACGCATGCGCCAGATCTGGAAGTCATTTCGCTCGTTGTACTTCGCCGCCCTGATGATGCTGATCGGCTCAGGCCTGTTGAGTACCTACCTGGCGTTGCGCCTGGCTGCCGACCATGTCGACAGCCTCTGGGTCGGTGCGCTGATGGCGGCCAACTATTTCGGCCTGGCAGTGGGCGGCAAGGTCGGTCACCGATTGATCGCCCGGGTCGGGCACATTCGTGCGTATGCCACCTGTGCCGGCATCGTCGGCGCGGCGGTGCTCGGGCATGGGATGACCAACTTCGTGCCCGCCTGGATCGGCCTGCGAATGATCGTGGGCCTGGGCATGATGTGCCAGTACATGGTCATCGAGAGCTGGCTCAACGAACAGGCCGACGCCAAGCAGCGCGGTGCGGTATTCAGCGGCTACATGATCGCGTCCTACCTCGGGTTGGTACTGGGTCAGTTGATCCTGGTGGTGCATCCGGCACTGGGGCCTGAGCTGCTGATGCTGGTCGCCATGTGCTTCGCCCTGTGCCTGGTGCCGGTGGCGATGACCCGGCGCATTCACCCGGCGCCGCTGCGGCCGGCGCCGATGGAGCCGAAGTTCTTCATCAAGCGGGTACCGCAGTCGTTGAGTACTGTGCTTGGCGCGGGCCTGATCGTCGGTTCCTTCTATGGTCTGGCCCCTCTGTATGCGGCGCGCCAGGGGCTGAGCACCGAGCAGGTCGGTCTGTTCATGGGTTGCTGTATTTTTGCCGGGCTTCTCGTGCAATGGCCTCTGGGCTGGCTGTCGGATCGTTACGATCGGGCAGTGCTGATCCGCAGTGTATCGATCGGCCTGGCGGTGGTTTCGCTGCCGCTGGCGCTGTTGCCCAGTGTGCCGCTGGAGTTGCTGTTCGCGGCAGGCTTCATCGTTTCGTTGCTGCAATTCTGCCTCTACCCATTGGCCGTGGCGTTCTCCAATGACCACGTGGAAAGCGAGCGGCGGGTATCGCTGACGGCGATGCTGCTGGTCACCTATGGCGTGGGGGCGAGCATCGGTCCGCTGGTGGCGGGCGTTCTGATGAAGGCGTTGGGCGCACAGATGCTCTATGCCTTCTTCACCTTCTTTGCCCTGGTGCTGGTGTGGCGTATTCGGCCGAAGGCGGTCACCGGGCTGCACCAGGTGCAGGATGCACCGCTGGGCCACGTGGCTATGCCGGCGGCAGGTTCGCCTCTGTCGGCTGCGCTCGACCCGCGGGTCGACGAGCAGACCGTGCAGGACGTGATGCAGGCGCCGGTGGCGGCGGAGGATACCGAGGCCGAGGAAGAGAAGGACACAGCTGCCAAGGCGCCGCAGGCCGAGGCAGACAAGTCGGTTTGACGCAGGCTGTGCCGGCCCTGTCGCGGGGCCCCACGGATCAGAACGAAAACGCCACCGATCGGTGGCGTTTTTCATTTGAGCTGGACGATCAGTAGTCGTCCTTGTCGAACCGCCGTGCTTCGCGCTGCAACTGATACACGAAGCTCTCGATCTTGCGCTGGCTTTGCCCATTCAGGTTGTGGAAGCGCACGCCGGCGAAGGTGGTGTTGATCCGCTCTTCGAAGTGCAGGTGGCGCAATTCCACCATGACGTCGGTCAGGCCCAAGGGGTTGGCAGCCTTGAAGCGCTCGTACACCTGGCCCAGTTGCAGGCGGTCTTCGACATTGCCGTCGAAGCGCAGCTTGCAGCCGGTGGCGGACACGTCGAGCAGCTTGCCGCGCAGCGCGCCGTTGCCCTTGAGGTGGGTGCCGTCGAGGATGATGTCGACCAGTTGCGACAGTTTCAGCGCTGCGCGGAAGGCATTGCGGCGCTGGTGGTAGGTCATTTCGGTGGGGAGCGGGCCGCGGTAGCAGCGGTGGCCATCGACTTCGCCGATGGTCAGCGGAGTGTTGCACTCCCAGGCAATGCGTACGCCATCGTGGAAACCTTCGACACGGAAGGGTTCGCCGTTCTCGATGAATTTCTCGCCATCACGCGGGATCATTTCGTCCAGTGCCAGAACGTTGGCGTCCCGGTCCACCTGTACCACGTAACTCTGGAAGCGCTGGCTGCGCTCATGGAAGCTGATGATCAGCGGATCATGGCTGTCCATCAGCTGGCGCAGGTTCGCCGAAATCTCCAGAGGAGTGGTCAGCACTTTTGGTGGCTGAGGAGCATCGGACTCATTGAACACGGGTAATCAATCTCCAGGCAAAAACGACACACGCAAGTAACGGCATTTTGCCAGTATGTTCCGTGCCTTGAATAGGAATAATCACACCTGGCTGATCGCCCGGGGCTTGTCCATGGGGGAGGTGGTGCCACGGCTATCGTACAGCGACGGAGAGTCGCCGCCGTTGAGGATTCTGATCTGGTTGGCCGTGGCGTGCTGTTGCACCTGGATGACCCGGCCGTTGGTCTCGTTGACCTTCTGGCAGGTGTCCATCAACTGGGTCAGCACATCGAGTTGCTGCAGGATGATCTCGCCGTTGGGCGATTGTGCAGCGACGGCCTGCACACCTGCCCGGTCGGCGCTGAGACCGAGCCCGTTGAGCAGGTGATTGCGCCGCATGCCCTGCTGCTCGAGCAAGACGATCAGCGATTGCTTGCGGGCGAGGATGGTCTCCAGCACCTGCATGTCCCGACCGTGCAGGGCGACCGTTTCCTTCTGGAGCAGGTCGAGCAGTTCCTGGGTCGGCGCGATGTCGTCTTCGATCAGTTGCAGCAGTGTGGTGTCGTGCATGGCTGGCTCTTGGCTCTGGCGTCCTGGAAGTCAGCGCACCGTAAGGTTAGCGCTGCGCTTCGAAATCAAGCAGTTTGCTGGCGACCCGGCCGGCATCGACCTGGTAGCTGCCGTCTGCAATCGCCTGCTTCAACTGGGCCACACGGGCACTGTCGACTGCGGGTTGATCGCGCAGCTTGTCGCTGATCTTCTGCAACTGCTGGGCCTCTTGACTGAGGTGTACCGCTTCTCCGCTGACGCTGGCAGGCTTGCCTGCATCGCTGGCAGCACCGGTTTTTTCGGTGTTGCCCGATGTGGCATTGCCGCGAACGCCGCCCGTTATGGACGGAGAGTTATTCAAACGACTGAAGTCGATGACCATGATCAGAAACCTCTGGGTAAATAGGACGCTTGCCTTTGTTTCGGCTAACCCGAAACAAACTTTAGGCACAAATGTTTTGCCGTCCGTCAGCAAACCCGCGTATCCCGATTTCTGACACAGTTTAGGAAAAGCGGTTCATCGCCGCCAGTCCTGGGGCCCTGCATTATTTCGTCGGCAATGCCGCCGACGTCTTCTTTCTACATCGCCACTTCGACCTGGCCCGGCCCGACCACCGTGGCCTTGACCACGCGCTGGGAGTTGAGATTACGCACCCGGATCTGTTCGGTCAGGCCGCCTTTGCTCAAGGCTTCGCCTGGCATGCGTACGCTCAGGCCGCCACTGCGGGCGGTGATCACTACGTGGTCGCCCTTGCGAATCACATCCGCCTGCTCCAGTTGCTGCAGCGTCAGGACCTGGTCGAGGACGGTCGGGCGCAGCAGTTTCATGCCCACGGCCTGGTCGAGTTCGCTCAGAAAGCCCTGGCCCAGGGTGCTGACGTCACGCTCGCGCAGGGCCACGTCACCTTCACCGATCACGCTTTCGCGCTTGAGCGGGCGGGTCATGACCACCACGTCGCGAAACAGCTTGACCTGTGCTGGCACGAACACGGTCCAGGGCGAAGTACCGTCGCAACGTACCCGTACCGTCACTCGCCCAAGCGGCTGAGCCGGGCTTTCCAGCGAGGCGTCCAGTTGCTGGCTGCACACCGGCATGCGCAGGCGTGGGTCGAGATTGTTGACCTGGATGTCATAACGCCCCACGGTCTGGGTGCGCGTCATGTAGTCTTCGACGGTGAATTCAAGAAACCCTTGGGTGACACCGATAAGCTGTTCAGGCAAGGTAAACGAATCCGCCAGCGTGCGGGCGCCGGATGCGAGCAGGCATGCAATGGCCAGGGGGATGGCCAGCAGGCGCGTCAGTCGTCGGAAAAATGTCGTTTTCGTATACATACGCTCAAAAAAGCAAAGCCCGTGCCGACTTGTTGGCAAGCGAGCAGAAAAATAGAAGGAGTCTGGCATGGCTGGCGTTATGGATTCGGTCAACCAGCGCACGCAACTGGTTGGACAGAATCGCCTCGAGCTGCTGTTGTTCCGTCTCAATGGCGATCAACTCTACGGCATCAACGTGTTCAAGGTCCGGGAAGTGCTGCAGTGCCCGGAGCTGACACTGTTGCCCAAGTCCCATCCGGTGGTGCGCGGTGTGGCGAACATTCGTGGGGCGACCATCCCCATCCTCGACCTGTCGATGGCGACGGGGCTGCCGGGCCTGAAAGAAGAGACCCGCAACAGTTTCGTGATCATTACCGAGTACAACACCAAGACCCAGGGTTTCCTGGTGCACTCGGTCGAGCGCATCGTCAACATGAACTGGGAAGAGATCCACCCACCACCCAAGGGCACCGGGCGTGATCACTACCTGACGGCGGTCACCCGGGTAGACAACCGCATGGTCGAGATCGTCGATGTCGAGAAGGTGCTTGCGGAAGTGGCGCCGTCCTCGGAGTCGGTCTCCGCCGGCGTGGTCGATGCCGAGGTGCAGGACAAGGCCGTGTTGCTGCGGGTGCTGACCGTCGACGATTCGTCGGTGGCGCGCAAGCAGGTCAGCCGTTGCCTGCAGACCGTGGGCGTGGAGGTGGTGGCGCTCAACGACGGCCGCCAGGCGCTCGACTACCTGCGCAAGCTGGTGGATGAGGGCAAGCGGCCGGAAGAAGAGTTTCTGATGATGATCTCCGACATTGAAATGCCGGAAATGGACGGCTATACCCTCACCGCCGAGATTCGTAACGATCCGCGCATGCAAAAATTGCACATCGTCCTGCATACTTCGCTATCGGGCGTGTTCAACCAGGCGATGGTCAAGAAGGTTGGCGCTGACGACTTCCTGGCAAAGTTCAAGCCGGACGACCTGGCCCAGCGCGTAGTCGATCGGATCAAGGCAACGCATTGAAACGGCCGGGGCGAGCCCCGGCGCAAGTGATTGAAAAGAGGCGGCAGCATTGTCTACGGGTAATTTGGATTTCGAACAGTTCCGGGTATTCCTGGAAAAAGCCTGTGGCATCCTGCTGGGCGAAAATAAGCAGTATCTGGTGTCCAGCCGTCTCAACAAGCTGATGGAGCAACAGGGCATCAAGAGCTTGGGTGAGCTGGTGCAGCGCATCCAGACCCAGCCCCGCAGCGGCCTGCGCGAGCAGGTGGTCGACGCCATGACCACCAACGAGACCCTGTGGTTTCGCGACACCTATCCGTTCGAAGTACTGAAGAACAAGGTGATTCCCGAGTTCATCCGCAGCAACCCCGGTCAGCGCCTGCGCATGTGGTCGGCGGCCTGCTCGTCGGGGCAGGAGCCGTATTCGATCTCGATGGCCATCGATGAGTTCGAGCGCAGCAACCTGGGCCAGTTGAAGATGGGGGCGCAGATCGTCGCTACTGATCTTTCCGGCGCCATGCTCAATAACTGCAAGACCGGTGAGTACGATAGCCTGGCGATTGCCCGTGGCTTGTCGCAGGAGCGCCTGCAGCGCTACTTCGACCCGAAAGGGCCGGGGCGCTGGGCGGTGAAGCCGGCGATTCGCAGTCGGGTGGAGTTCCGCTCCTTCAACCTGCTCGACAGCTATGCGGCGCTGGGCAAGTTCGACATCGTGTTCTGCCGCAATGTGTTGATCTACTTCTCCGCGCAGGTGAAGAAAGACATCCTCATGCGTATCCACGCGACGCTCAAGCCAGGGGGGTATCTGTTCCTGGGGGCTTCGGAGGCGCTCAATGGCTTGCCGGATCATTACCAGATGGTTCAGTGCAGTCCGGGGATCATCTATCAGGCCAAGTGAATGAAAAGGCCGGTATCGAGAGATACCGGCCTTTTCGTTTTCGGGACGGCGAACACAAGACCTTGCCTGTGCTTTTGTCTTCAGGCGGCAAGATCAGGATCGTTGGAGGTTGCGATCAGAAGTCGTACCGCACCTTCGCCGAGAACACATCGGCATTGAAGCCCGACTTGCCCACGTAGTCGTAATTGACCCCAAGGGTCACCGCACCCAGCTTGTAGTCGGCTCCGATGCCCGCCTCGTAGCTGTTGCGCACGGCACTCGCGCCGCGGGTCACGAATGGCGTGTTGCCAAGCAGGAAGGTCGATGTGCTGTTGGTCTGGTCGGCGGCGAAGTCATGGTAGCCCATCAGCTTGAACTGCGGCTGCAGGGTCCCGACGCCAATGGCATAGCTGCCTGCCACCCGCACACCTGCGCCGAGTTCGAGCGCTTCGTAGCGTTCATCTTCGACCTTGAGCGCGGCGGACGAGCCTTTCTCGCGATAGCCATCGATGTCGACACGGCTGTAGCGCGCGGCCACGCGTGGCTCGACCAGCAGTTGCGGGTTGATGTGCCAGGTGTAGCCACCGACCAGGTTCACGGCCAGCTGGTTGCTGTCGTAATCGGCCTTGGCTCGGGTATCAGCGATCTCGCGCTTGCCTTCGTTGTCGCCCAGGCCGTAGGTCAGGCTGGCGTCGACGAAGTAGTTGCCCAGGGTGTAGGCGCTGTACAGGGTGAAGGCATGGCTCTCTACCGAAGTCTTGTTGCCACTGCTGCCGTTGACGTCGGTGTCCAGGAAGCTGTACGCCAGGCCCAGGGTGAGCTGGTCGTTGAGCTTGCCATCGGCACCGACGGCAATGCCGCGACTGTAGGCGTTGTAACCTGCCACGCCGTCACGGTTGTTCTGGGTGGCGTCGCTGTACAGCGATTGAATCCACACGCCGGCCTGGCTGAAGCCTTCGCCCGAAGAGGCGCCACGCAGGCTGCTGGCACGGCTGCTGATGGCGTTGCCGATCATGCGCTGGCTTCCGGTGGCCGCCTGGCGGGCGCCGCCGTTGACTTCCGGGGTCAGCTGGCGGGCCAGTCTCGCGACCTGGGCCTGGTCGGCGGTGGCGGCGTAGGCCAGCAGTGGGTCGCCTTTGGGCAGTTGAGCCAGGAGGCCGTTGTTGATGGCGTTACCCATAGCGCCCTGGGCATTGCCGTTGCCGCCGCCTTCCTTGACGATTTCGGTGATCTCGTCGACCGGCTTGGTCGTGACTTGCGCGTAGATCTTGTTGTCTTCCACCGCGCTGCTCTGCACGCGCAGCAGTGCCGAGGTGCTGGTGACCTGGATGCCGTTGGGGTCAAGGTCGTGGCCGGCAGTGTCCACCAGCTGTACCTGGCCGGCCTCGACCAGCAGGTAGCGCGATCCGGACGGCTGGAAGTCCTCTTCGTCGGCGTGCAGGGCGATGCGCGAGCCTTGTTCGAACTTGCTGGTGCCGCTGACCTTGAGTACCGCCACGCTCGGGTCGGTTTCGCTGGACAGTTCCAGGCCCAGCGCCGAGTTGCCGGCGATCGACAGGTTGCCGTCGATCACGGTGCGGGCCGCGGTCAGTGACAAGGTTGCACGGGTGTCGTCGCTCAGGTTGCCGACTTCGATCCAGCCACCGGGCTTGAGGCGGATGTCCGGGGTGCTGTGGGGCAGGTAGTGGGCCTGGAACTCGCTGTCACCTTCGACCTCGATGTTGCTCAGCCCGTCCAGCATGCCGGTGATCTGGCTGCCTTCGCGCAGGATGAGCTCGACTGGCCGATTGCTGTGGCTGGCGTCGATGGCCACCTGGGCCATGATGATGCCGCTGTTGAAGATGTTCAGGTCGCCGTGGTCACGGTACCAGGGTTGCTGGCCGGGGGCGTCGTATGCGACATCGCCGATGCGAATGCCGGTGCCGCTCAGGGCGTAGATCGAGCCACGGTTGTCGATGTGTCGCCCGAGGCTGGTGGTCAGGGTTGCACCGTCGAGCGCGATGGCCTGGCTGTTGGTATCGCTGGCGACGATATTGCCGTGGTTTTCGATGCTGTCCAGGCGAGTTGGCATGCCAATGGCGCCGCCGCGCGAAGTGGCGTTGATGCTGATGGCATTGGGGCCGCTGCTTTCGATGGCGCCGCGGTTGATGATCTTGCCCTGCACGGTGGCACCGGCCAGGTTGAGAGTGATCGCGTTGTAGCCATAGGCGCGGACCTTGGCATTCTGGGCATTGACCACGTCGCCCTTGATCAGCGTGGTTTGGCCGGTGGCGCTGGCCAGGTTGATGCCGTAGGCCTCTCGTCGGTTGATGATGCCGATGCCGGTGCCGGCCTGGAGCGTGCCCTGGTTGATCAGGTTGCCATCAACCGTGGTATTGCTGATTTTCAGCGCATTGCCATCGAGGCTGGTGCTCCTGACGAAGGCCTGGTTCACCAGGTCGCCGGTCACCTGGCTGTTGCGCAGGGTGAGGGCATCGCTGCGATTGACCATGTCCACCGAGGTGCGGTCGTTGTCGTTGATCGGGCTGTTGAAGGTCAAGCCGCCCTGTACGGTGGCGTCGTCAAGCACGATCGCACTGCGGGAAATATTGGTGAAGCTGCCGCCGAACTCGAGCCCGTTCGCGTAGCTCTGGTGGCTTGAGGTGAAGCCGGCATCGGTAAGCTGGACGGTCTGGCCGTGGGCAGGCAGGGCGCAGGCGGCAATTGCCAGGGCCAGCAGGGTCTTGCGATAGGTCAGCGGGGACACGGTTTCTTCCTTGGAAGGCAATGGGGACAGTGCGCATCCATGCTGTGCCTGAAACCGTAACTAGTGGCCTCATGCCACATTTCTGCGCGGTCGCGAATGCTACTCGCAGTGATGGCAAAATAACACTGGTCTGTTGACGTCAATTTTTTGGATTGCCGCTTTTGCCGCTCGGCAATTGCCGCTCACCCGCCACCAAGCGGAAGCACTTTGCCGCTTTTCTGGCATTGCCGTTGTTCGCCGATGCAGTCGATGCCCGGTATTGCTGGGGTTGCGCCTGTTGGCACAGGCCTTGCTATAGCTTGGCCAACGCAACGCTGGTCAACCTTCGAAGGTTCCCCGACATGAGCATCAGCTTCGACAAGGCCCTCGGCATCCATGAAAAGGCATTGGGCTTCCGCGCCCAGCGCGCCGAGGTGCTGGCCAACAACATCGCCAACGCCGACACGCCCAACTACAAGTCTCGTGACATGGACTTCTCCTCGGTGCTTGCCGCCGAGGCAGACAAACAAAGCAACGGGCGTATCTCGCTGACCCGCACCAACGGCCATCACATCGAGGCCGAAGGCCTGGCCATGGCCGACGACAGCCTCAAGTACCGCACGCCGATGCAGCCGTCGATCGATCAGAACACCGTCGATGCCCAGATCGAACAGTCGAACTATGCGCAGAACGCGATCGACTTCCAGGCCAGCTTCACCTTGCTCAACAGTAAATTCAAAGGGCTGGTATCGGCCCTGCGTGGAGAGTGACCATGTCCCTTGCCAGTGTCTTCAACATCGCCGGTAGCGGCATGAGCGCGCAGAACACGCGCCTTAACACCGTCGCCTCGAACATCGCCAACGCCGAGACCGTCTCCTCGAGCATCGATCAGACCTACCGCGCGCGCCATCCCGTGTTCGCCACCACCTTCGAGCAGGCCCAGAACGGTGCCGGCCAGTCGCTGTTCGACGACCAGGGCCAGGCCGGCCAGGGTGTGCAGGTCAAGGGGATCATCGAGGACCAGAGCAATCTGGAGGCCCGCTACGAGCCCAATCATCCGGCGGCGAACAAGGACGGCTACGTCTACTACCCGAACGTCAACGTGGTCGAGGAGATGGCTGACATGATCTCCGCCAGCCGTGCGTTCCAGACCAACGCCGAGCTGATGAACACCGCCAAGACCATGATGCAGAAGGTGCTGACCTTGGGTCAGTGATTGAGGAGCGCAACGCATGGCAGTCAATGTTAATGATGTGCTCGCCAACTCTGGTGTGAGCAACGGCACCAAGAAGCCAACCAGCGAGCCGACCGACAAGAACGCGCTCGGCAAGGATGCCTTCCTGCAGTTGCTGGTCACCCAGATGCAGCACCAGAACCCGCTCGACCCGCAGGACAACGGTGAGTTCGTTGCCCAGCTGGCGCAGTTCAGCAGCCTGGAGGGTATCCAGACCCTCAACGAGTCGGTCAATGCCATTACCGGTTCGCTGGGTTCGTCCCAGGCGCTGCAGGCGTCGTCGCTGGTCGGTCGCTCGGTGATCGTGCAGAACGACAAGGCGTTGGTCGATCCGACCAAGAGCTTCAATGGTCAGGTCGTGGTGCCGCAGAACATCGAGAGCGGCAAGGTCACGATCAAGGACAAGGATGGCAACGTCGTCAAGACCATCCAGTTGGGCGAACAGAAGAAGGGCACTGCCGACTTCATCTGGGATGGCACCAACGACAAGGGCGAGAAGGTTGCGGCGGGCAATTACACCTTTACCGCGACGACCACCGTCGATGGCAAGGCTCAGGAGATGTACACGCTGCTGCCAGCCACCGTCACCAGTGTCACCGTGGGCGGCACTGGCGGCGAGATGATGCTCAACCTGGCGGGTATCGGCAAGGTCGGCATCTCCAAAGTACAAACCATCGGAATCTAAGGCCGGCCTGTTCGGCAGAAGGAGCAAAGCATGTCTTTCAATATCGGCCTTAGCGGTCTCTACGCAGCCAACAAGCAACTCGACGTTACCGGCAACAACATCGCCAACGTCAATACCACAGGTTTCAAGTCGTCGCGTGCCGAGTTCGCCGACGTCTACGCCGGTGCCAACCGCCTGGGCGTGGGCCAGAACCAGGTCGGTAACGGTGTGCGCCTGGCGGCGGTGTCGCAGCAGTTCACCCAGGGTGACGTGAACAACACCGGCAACGTGCTGGACATGGGCATCCAGGGCCAGGGCTACTTCGTCCTCTCCGACAACGGCTCGCTGACCTACACCCGTGCCGGTGCCTTCCGCACCGACAAGGACAACAACGTGGTCACCTCCGATGGCCTGAACCTGCAAGGTTATGCCGCCGACAGCACCGGCAAGATCCAGAAGGGCATCCTCACCAACCTGAAGATCGATACCTCGGCGCTGGCCCCTAAGGCCACCACCTTGATCGACCAGGGCATCAACCTGAACTCCTCCGCCGACACCATCCCGCTGGAAGTGTCCAACGGCGCGACCCCGCCGGTGATGGTGCCGAACAAGCCGTTCGACCCGGCCGACCAGTCGACCTACACCAAGTCCTTCCCGACCAAGGTGTACGACAGTCAAGGTAACGAGCACACCATGGAGCAGTTCTACCGCAAGACCGGCACCAACGAGTGGACCATGTACACCCTGGTCGATGGTCGCAACCCGCTGAACCCGGGCAGCACCACGCCGCTGACCGGCACCATGACCTTCAACTCCGACGGCAGCATCAAGGCCATGACCACCGACAACACCACGGTGCCGGCGGCCAACTGGAGCGTGACCAACAACACCTTCAGCCTCAAGGGCTGGATCCCGGCCGCGAAGGATGCCGCAGGCAACTGGGCGGCCAACGGTTCGGATGGCAATGCCGACGGCATGCGCCTGGCCATGAACAGCACCACCTCGTACAACACCGAGACCGCGCGCATGTCGCAGAACCAGGACGGCTATGCCACTGGCATCCTGTCGAGCCTGTCGATCGACTCCACCGGGGTGATGTTCGCAAGCTTCAGCAACCAGCAGTCTCGCGCCATCGGCCAGGTTGCGATTGCCAGCTTCGCCAACGACCAGGGCCTGCAGCAGATTGGCGGTACTCGTTGGAAGGAAACCTTCTCCTCGGGCATTCCGGGCATCGATGCGCCGAAGACCGGCACCCTCGGTTCGGTCGAGTCCAACTCCCTGGAGGCGTCCAACGTCAACCTGACCCAGGAGCTGGTCGAGCTGATCAAGGCGCAGAGCAACTACCAGGCCAACGCCAAGACCATCTCCACCGAGAGCACCATCATGCAGACCATCATCCAGATGACCTGATGGTCGCTGGCTGAGCGTGTCTGGACGAACCCCTTTCCCGTGAAGGGGTTCGTCGTTTTTGCAGGAGGGATCATGAAAAAGTTGGCTGTCGCGCTGCTTGCGGCGCTGTGTCTGCTCCAGGCCCAGGCCGGTACCGCGCCTTGGTGGCGTTGGGAAAGTCAGGTGGATGGGCGACTGGTGTGTTCGCAGTGGTCGCCGGGGGAGGGCTGGAAGCGGTTTGCCGGGCCATACAACAATGGCGGGTGTCGCGACTAGGCTCTGTATGAAAAACCTTGATACTCGGTGATGCTGCGTTGAAAACAGCCTCGGAATGCTCATTTACAACCCGTAAACTCCGCTTCCTCGGCTGTTTTCGCCTTGCCTGACCTTCGTCTCAAGGCTTTTCATACAGACCCTAGCAACACTGCTATTGCTGAACTTTGGCACCCCCTTGCCGCCAGCGGCAAAGCAGCGCCGGATAACCGACGTTGCACCCTCGACGAAAACCGCTAAAGGCCCGTATTCACGGGCTTTTTCTTGCCTTGAAGAAAGTTGGTTCGGAACTTGCTTTACAGCCTGCACAGCAACGGTGAGCGGCAATCGATCGCCAGTGCAGCGGAGGATGACTGTGGACAAGATGCTTTACGTGGCCATGACCGGCGCCGCCCAGAATGCGGTGGCACAGAAGGCCCACGCCAACAACCTGGCGAACGTTTCCACCACCGGTTTTCAGCGTGACCTGGAGCAGGCGCGCTCGATGCCGGTGTTCGGCGACAGCTTTCCGGCGCGTGCCTTCGCCATGAGCGAGCGGCCTGCCACCGACTTTACCGCAGGCCCGATGATCGAGACCGGTCGCGAGCTGGACGTGGCGGTCAGTGGCAATGGCTTCATCGCCGTGCAGGCCCCGGATGGCAGCGAAGCCTACGTACGCACCGGCAGCCTGAACATTGACGCCCTCGGCGTGTTGCGCGCCGGCAATGGCATGCCGGTGATCGGCAACGGTGGCCCGATCGCCATTCCGCCCGAGCAGAAGGTTGAGGTCGGTGACGATGGCACCATCAGCATCCGCGCCATGGGCGAAGACCCGCGCGTCATGGCCGAGGTCGATCGGATCAAGCTGGTCAACCCCGACATCAAGAGCATCAGCAAAGGCCTCGACGGCCTGATCCACACCAACAGCGGCCAGCCGGCCGATGCGGACGTCAATGTCCGCGTGGTGTCGGGCTTCCTCGAAGGCAGCAACGTCAATGCCGTCGAAGAGATGACTTCGGTGCTGGCCCTGTCTCGCCAGTTCGAGCTGCACGTCAAGATGATGAAAACAGCCGAGCAGGGCGACGAAGCCATGGCTCGGGTTTTGCAAATCAGCTAATCACTTTTGAACGGGTGCCGTAAAACAGGCGCACGAGGAGAACACTAAATGCTTCCGGCTCTCTGGGTCGCTAAAACCGGCCTGTCCGCACAGGACACCAACCTGACGGTCATCTCCAACAACCTGGCCAACGTCTCGACCACTGGTTTCAAGCGTGACCGTGCCGAGTTCCAGGACCTGTTGTACCAGACCAAGCGCCAGCCTGGTGCCCAGTCGACTCAGGACAGCGAGCTGCCTTCGGGCCTGCAGGTCGGTACCGGTGTGCGCATCGTCGGCACCCAGAAGAACTTCCAGACCGGCAGCCTGCAGACCACCGAAAACCCGCTGGATCTCGCGGTCAATGGTCGTGGTTTCTTCCAGGTCCTGCAGCCCGACGGCACTGTCTCCTACACCCGTGACGGCACCTTCCACCTGAACTCCGATGGCCAGGTCGTGACTGCCAACGGTTTCGCCCTGGAGCCTGCCATCGTCGTGCCGCCGGAGGCGCAGACCTTCACCGTCGGCCAGGACGGCACCGTGTCGATCACCACCACCGGCAACCCGGCCGCGCAGATCATCGGCAACATCCAGACCGCGGACTTCATCAACCCGGCCGGCCTGCAGGCGATTGGCAACAACCTGTTCTTCGAGACCGCTGCCAGCGGTGCGCCGCAGGTCGGTACCCCGGGCCTGAACGGTTTCGGCACCACCCTGCAGCAGACCCTGGAAAACTCCAACGTCAGCACCGTCGAAGAGCTGGTGAACATGATCACCACCCAGCGCGCCTACGAGATGAACTCCAAGGTCATCTCCACCGCCGACCAGATGTTGTCGTTCGTCACCCAGCAACTGTAAGTCCTGGCTCTAGCTACCCGGCCGCTGTTGCAGCGCCTGTTACACCGTGAGGTAAGCGTCATGAATCGTCTGTTGTCCGTCGTCGCCCTGGGAGGGGCTGTGTTGCTGGCCGGTTGCGTTGCGCCGACGGCAAAGCCCAACGACCCTTACTACGCGCCTGTACTGCCGCGTACACCTTTGCCGTCGGCGGCCAACAACGGTTCGATCTACCAGGCCGGGTTCGAGCAGAACATGTATGGCGATCGCAAGGCGTTTCGTGTCGGTGACATCATCACCATCACCCTCAACGAGCGTACCTCGGCGAGCAAGAACGCCGGTTCCCAGATCCAGAAGGACAGCAACGCCAATATCGGCCTGACCTCGCTGTTCGGCACCACCCCCAACACCAACAACCCGTTCGGCGGCGGCGACCTGTCGCTCAACGCGGGGTACAAGGGCGAGCGTGCCACCAAGGGTGCCAGCCAGGCCAGCCAGGGCAACACCTTGACCGGCTCGATCACCGTGACGGTGGCCGATGTACTGCCCAACGGCATCATCGCCGTGCGCGGCGAGAAGTGGATGACCCTCAACACCGGCGAAGAGCTGGTGCGTATCGCTGGTCTGATCCGCGCCGATGATATCGCCACCGACAACACCGTGCCGTCCACGCGAGTGGCCGACGCGCGCATCACCTATTCGGGCACCGGCTCCTTCGCCGATGCCAGCCAGCCCGGGTGGCTGGACCGCTTCTTCATGAGCCCGCTTTGGCCCTTCTGAGTACGGATGACCATGTTCAACGCCAGGCAGTTGATTGCCGCGACCTTGCTCCTGTCCTTCGCGTTCGGTGCCCACGCCGAGCGCCTGAAGGATATCGCCAGCATTTCCGGCGTGCGCGCCAACCAGTTGATCGGCTACGGCCTGGTGGTGGGGCTCAACGGCACCGGTGACCAGACCACCCAGACCCCGTTCACCCTGCAGACCTTCAACAACATGCTGTCGCAGTTCGGCATCAAGGTGCCGCCAGGTTCGGGCAACGTGCAGTTGAAGAACGTCGCTGCAGTGTCGGTGCACGCCGACCTGCCGGCCTTCGCCAAGCCCGGCCAGGTGATCGACATCACCGTGTCCTCGATCGGCAACTCCAAGAGCCTGCGTGGCGGCAGCCTGCTGATGACCCCGCTCAAGGGGATCGATGGCAACGTCTACGCCATTGCCCAGGGCAACCTGGTGGTCGGTGGTTTCGATGCCGAAGGTCGCGATGGCTCGAAGATCACCGTCAACGTGCCGTCGGCCGGTCGCATCCCTGGCGGCGCTTCGGTCGAGCGAGCGGTGCCGAGCGGCTTCAACCAGGGCAACAGCCTGACCCTGAACCTCAACCGTCCTGATTTCACCACCGCCAAGCGCATCGTCGACAAGGTCAACGAACTGCTCGGCCCGGGCGTTGCCCAGGCGCTGGACGGCGGTTCGGTGCGCGTCACCGCGCCCATGGACCCGAGCCAGCGGGTCGACTACCTGTCGATCCTCGAGAACCTGGAGATCGATCCGGGCCAGGCCGTGGCCAAGGTCATCATCAACTCGCGTACCGGCACCATCGTCATCGGCCAGAACGTCAAGGTATCGCCGGCCGCCGTCACCCACGGCAGCCTGACCGTGACCATCACCGAAGACCCGATCGTCAGTCAGCCGGGGCCGTTCTCCAACGGTCAGACTGCCGTGGTGCCACGGTCGCGGGTCAATGCGCAACAGGAAGCCAAGCCGATGTTCAAGTTCGGCCCGGGGACCACGCTGGATGAAATCGTCCGTGCGGTGAACCAGGTCGGCGCGGCACCGGGCGACCTGATGGCGATCCTCGAAGCCCTGAAACAGGCCGGCGCCTTGCAGGCCGACCTGATCGTGATCTGAGGACGCTGGCGATGAATCCGAAGAGCCTGGTTTCAAGTTCCGCCGACAGCGGCGCCTACACCGACCTCAACCGTCTGAGCTCGCTCAAGCACGGGGACCGTGACAGCGATGCCAACATCCGCAAGGTGGCCCAGGAGTTCGAGTCGCTGTTCATCGGCGAAATGCTCAAGGCCTCGCGCAAGGCCGGCGATGTACTGGCTGCCGACGATCCGATGAATACCGAGACGGTCAAGCAGTACCGCGACATGTACGACCAGCAGTTGGCCGTGAGCATGTCCCGTGAAGGCGGCGGTATCGGCCTGCAGGACGTGCTGGTGCGTCAGTTGTCGAAGAACAAGGGCGTGCGCCCTAACACCAGCCCGTTCCCGCGTATCGACGGCAATGCGCCGGCGCTGTGGGGCACGAAAGTGGTCGCACCTGCCCACGCCGTCGAATCGACGTCCACTCGCAACGACGTTGCGGCGCTCAATGCGCGGCGTCTGGCGCTGCCGGGCAAGCTCACCGACCGTCTGCTCGCCGGCATCGTGCCGTCGGCGGGCAATCCTGCGGCGACCAACACCTCGGCGTTGCCGGGCCGTGGCGACATCCCGCCCGGTGGCGTGGCCACCGGTGACTGGGAGCCGGCCCAGGCCTTCGCCGCGCCAGGGCGTGGCATGCAGATTCTCGGGCGTGCGGTGGCCCAGCCGCCGCTGGCGCCGAAGAAAGCCTTCGCCGACAGCGACGAGTTCGTCGCCACCATGCTGCCGATGGCCGAGCAGGCCGCCAAGCGCATTGGTATCGACCCGCGTTACCTGGTGGCCCAGGCCGCCCTGGAAACCGGCTGGGGCAAATCGGTCATGCGCAACACCGATGGCAGCAGCAGCCACAACCTGTTCGGCATCAAGGCCACCGGCAATTGGCAGGGCGGCGAGGCGAGGGCGATCACCAGCGAGTTCCGCAACGGTCAGTTCGTCAAGGAGACGGCCGCGTTCCGTTCCTACGACTCTTATCAGGACAGTTTCCACGACCTGGTCAGCCTGCTGCAGAACAACGCGCGCTATCAAGATGCGGTGAAGGCGGCCGATAACCCAGAACAGTTTGTGCGAGAGCTGCAGAAGGCCGGGTATGCCACCGACCCGAACTACGCCAGCAAGATCTCGCAGATCGCAAGACAGATGAAGTCGGACACGAGCTACGCAATGCTCGGGACCACCACGCAACTTTAAGGGCAGCGAATCATGGCGAGCTTGATCAATATTGGCATGTCGGGGCTGGGTGCCGCGCAGTCGGGGATGTACACCCTGGGTAACAACATCGCCAACGCCGATGTGGACAGTTACTCGCGCCAGCAGAACGTGCAGAAGACCAAAGGCTCGCAGCAGAACGGCAACGTCTTCATCGGCAGCGGCACCACGCTGGCCGACGTGCGCCGGGTGTACAACTCGTTCCTCGAGAACCAGCTGCGCACCACCACCTCGCTGTCCAGCGATGCCAACTCGTACCTGAACCAGATCAATCCGCTCGACACTGCCCTGTCGAGCGCTGACACCGGTATCACGGCTGCCCTGAAAAGCTTCTTCACCGCCATGCAGGACGCTGCGGCCAAGCCCAACGAAGATGCCTCTCGCCAGTTGCTGCTGACCAGCGCGCAATCGCTGGCCAAGCGTTTCAACAGCCTGTCCACGCAACTCAATCAGCAGAACAGCAACATCAACGCCAACATGGCGTCGATCGCCGATCAGGTGAACAAGCTCACCTCGACCATCGCCCAGTACAACGACCAGATCTCGCGCGTGTCGGCGATCCAGGGCCAGCCGAACGATCTGCTCGACCAGCGTGACGGCGCCGTGCGCGAACTGAACAAGCTGATCGGCAGCCAGGTGGTGGAGCGCGAAGGCAACTACGACATTTACCTGCCCAACGGCCAGGCATTGGTGCTGGGCAAGACCACCCAGACCCTCGAGGTCGCGCCAAACCGCAACGATCCGACGCGCATGAGCCTGATGATCAACCGCGGCAGCACCAAGATGGACATCACCGACACCACCACCGGTGGCGAGCTCGGTGGCCTGCTGCGCTACCGCAAGGACACCCTGGACCCTGCGCTCAACGAGCTGGGCCGGGTGGCACTGGTGGTGTCCGATGCGATCAACAGCCAGCTCGGCCAGGGCGTCGACAAGAATGGTGAATTCGGCGCGCTGCTGTTCGGCGACATCAACAGCGCCAAGGCCATCAGCGAGCGCAGTATCGCCCGCCAAGGCAACAGTGCAGGCTCCGGCAACCTCGATGTGACCATCAAGGACACCGGTAAGCTTGGCACCAGCGACTACCAGGTGACCTTCACCAGTGCCACCGGCTACAACGTGCGCAAGCTGCCCGAAGGCACCGACATGGGCAACTTCGACCTTAACGACAACCCACCTAAAGTGATCGATGGCTTCAGCCTCTCGCTCAATGGTGGCGCCGTTGCCGCTGGCGACAGCTTCAAGATCACCCCGACCCGCAACGCCGCAGCCGGTATCGAGTCGGTGCTCACCGATCCCAAGCGCCTGGCGCTGTCCGCGCCGTTGGGTGCAGTGAGCGGCTCGGGCAACAAGGGCACCGGGCAGATCACCCAGCCGAACCTGACCTCCAAGCTGGACATCTACAACGCCACCGATCGTACTCAGTTGCAGACCGGCCTGAAGTATTCGACCCCGGTCAAGCTGGTGTTCGGCGACGACTCCGCGTCCCCCCAGGGCTACACCCTGTACGACGCCAAGGGCAACTCCATCGGCACCGGCACCATCGTGCCCGGCCAGAGCAACAAGCTGCAGCTCTCGGTGCCGATGGTCGATGGCGCCGGTAACCCGATCATGGACGGCGCCACCCAGCGCTCGTTCACCTTCGAGATGGAAGTCGCGGGCGCGCCGAAGAACGGTGACAGTTTCACCGTCTCGCTGACCGGCGCAGGCTCGTCCGATAACCGCAACGCCAAGTCGGTGATCGACCTGCAGACCAAGTCCACCGTGGAAGTCGGCGCCGACGGCAAGGGCATCAGCATGACCGATGCCTACGCCAAGCTCGTGTCCAACGTCGGCGGCAAGGCCGGCCAGGCAAGCATGGACTCCGACGCCACCAATGCCCTGCAGAAGTCGGCGCTCGATGGGCGCAACGCTGTCTCTGGGGTGTCGATCGACGAAGAGACCGGCAACCTCATCAAGTTCCAGCAGTACTACACCGCGTCGTCGCAAATCATCAAGGCGGCCCAGGAAACCTTCGCCACCTTGATCAACAGCCTTTAAGGAGCCGTAGACCGTGCGCATTTCCACTTCGCAGTTCTACAACACCAGCAGCGCCAACTATCAGCGCGGCTTTTCCAACGTGGTGAAAACCCAGCAGGAATCCAGCGACGGCATCCGCGTGCGTACTGCAGCCGACGATCCGGTAGGCGCCTCGCGCCTGCTGCAGCTCGAGCAGCAACAGAACATGCTCGACCAGTACAAGAGCAACATCACCAATGTGCGCAACTCGCTGAGCACTTCCGAAAGCACCCTCGATGCCATCGGCAAGGTGCTGCAGCGCGTCAACGAGCTGGCGATCAGCTCGGGCAACGCCGGTTTCACCGACGCCGACCGCAAGGCCAACGCCGACGAGCTGGGTTCGCTGGAAGAGCAGTTGTTCTCGCTGATGAACAGCAAGGACGAGAACGGCAAATACCTGTTCTCCGGTTCCAAGGGCGACACCCCGCCCTACGTGCGCAACGCCGACGGCACCTACAGCTACCAGGGCGACCAGGGCCAGCTGAAACTGCAGGTGGGCGACATGCTCAGCCTGGCGGCCAACGAGACCGGTTTCGATGCCTTCGAGCAGGCACTCAACACCAGCCGCAGCCAGACCACCCTGACCGCTCCAGCGGTGGACGATGGTCGGGTCAGCCTGTCCAACGGCCAGGTGTCCGGCAGCGCGACGTTCAACGACCGCTTCCGCAGTGGCGAGCCGTACCGCGTCGAGTTCCTCAGCAGCACTCAGTACCGAATCCTCGATTCGGGCAACAACGACGTGACCCTGGAAGCCTCACAGGGCGGGACCTACAACCCGAATGCCGAGAATGGTTCGATCTCCTTCCGTGGTGTCGACCTGCGCCTGAAGATCACCCTGCAGCCGGGCGACAACCCGGATGCCGCGATTGCCGGCCACACCTTCAACCTGAGCTCCAAGCCCGACGCCATCGCTGGCTCGCGCAGCCCGGGCAACACCTCCGGCACTCAGGTCAACAACGCCACCATCAGCAACCAGGCGCAGTACAACGCCTCGTTCCCAGGTGGCGGCGCGGTGCTCAAGTTCACCAGCGCCACCGACTTCGAGCTGTATGCAGCGCCGCTCACCGACAACAGCCGGCCGATCTCCACCGGCACCCTGGCGGGCAACACCGCCACGGCCTCCGGCGTGAGCTTCCAGTTGTCCGGTGCACCCAATGCTGGTGACTCGTTCGCAATCAAGGTCGACACCCACCAGAACCAGAACATGCTCAACACCATTGGCCAACTGCGCACCGCGTTGAGCGTGCCGATGGACAGCGACCCCAAGGCGCGCCAGAACTTCCTCGCCTCGCTGGACTCGGCAATCGGCAACATCGCCAGTGCCACCAACCAGGTGAGCTCGTCGATCAGCGCCATCGGTGGTCGCGGCGCGGCATTGGATGTCCAGGCCGAAACCAACGAAGCGCTGGGCAACGAGAACGCCAAGACCCAGAGCTCGATCCGCGAAAGCGACCCGGCCACGGTGATGCTGCGCCTGCAGATGCAGACCAACATGCTCCAGGCCTCGCTGCAGTCCTACGCCAAGATCGCCGGCCTGTCGCTGGTCAACTACATCTGAACCCAGGTGCGGGTGATCGCGGGGTGATCGTCCCACGAGCCTGCCTCGCCACCCGCCGGTCAGCGCCGGACCGGGTGGCAGCCGGTCCCGCGGTTCAATCGCTTGAGTGAGTCCTAGTGAACGCACAACCCCTCGTCAGTATCGCCATCCCCGCGTTCAATCCCGAGTTCTTTCGCGCCACGCTGGCCAGCGCCATCGGCCAGGATTACCCGAACCTGGAGATCGTGGTCTGCGACGACAGTCGCGGTGACCAGATCGCGGCGATCTGCGAAGAGCTGCGTGCCGGTTGCACGGTGCCCTTGCGTCATGTGCGCAACCCCGAGCGCCTGGGTTTTGCCCGCAACCTGCAGCGCTGCCTGGAGGAATCGTCGGGCGAGCTGATCAAGTTTCTCTGTGACGACGACGTGCTGTTCGGCACCTGCATCAGCCAACAGGCCAGGGTGCTCAGCGATCACGCCAAGGTCAGCATGGTCATCTGCCAGCGCCTGCTGTGTGCAGCCGACGATGTGCTGCTGCCGGCGCGTTGGCTGAACTTCGTCATTTCCCTGAACAGTGCCGTGATCAATGGCACCGACCTGCTCGAAAGCGTCGCCGATGGCGTGCCCAATCTGTTTGGCGGGATCAGCCATGCGCTGCTGCGCCGTGACGAGGTACAGGCCTATCTGCCGGCGCTGGTCGGGGAGGGGCAGGGCTTTGCCGCACGCCTGGACCTCGCGCTGTACGCCTGCCTGCTGCGTCGTGGTCACCTCTGCAGCCTGGACCAGGTGCTGAGCCTTGAGCGCGTGCACGCGGGGCGCCTGAGCCACCAGGGCAGCATGGTCGAGGCTGCCAGGACCGAATCCGAATGGCTGCTGCAGATGCTCGCCGAGTCCACTGGCGAGCCAGCGCCGGCCGATGGCTGGGTGCGCACCCTGCCGCTGGCCGAATACACCGGGGCGGCCGATCAGGTCTGGGAGGAAATGGACCTGCGCCGCTTCTTCTCCGGTCAGATGGCCAACCTTGGCCAGCAGATCGGTACAGACAGCATCAGCTTCGACGAGCTGTATGCCGAATGGCTGGCGTCGCGCCAGTTGTCTGCGGGCCAGGTCAGCCTGCTGCCCAAACGCATCGAGCAGTGGCCCCGCCAGCCGCGCATCGCGGTGGCGGTGCTGGCCGAGGCGGGCGACGAGAAGGCCTTGCGCACCACTTTGCAGAGCCTGCAGGGGCAGTCCTATCCCGCCCGCAGTACCTTGGTGCTGGGCCCGGCGGCGCTGGCTGGCCAGGTACAGGGCGATGCCCGGCACTTGCACAGCCAGGGTGATCACTTTGCCGAACTTGGCCAGTGGCTGGCCACCGCCCAGGACATCGACTGGCTGTTGTTGCTGCGCGCCGGTGACCGCGCGCACCCTCATGCACTGGTGATCATGGCCGAGCGCATGGCCTTGCGTGGCGATAGCCTGTGCCTGTACATCGACGAAGGCGCCAACGACAACCTGGCGCCATCGTGTCCGATCTTCAAACCCGACTTCAACCTCGACCTGATGCGCAGCCTGCCCTACGTCGGTCGGCTGCTTGCCTTCGATGCCAAGGCGCTGCGCGAACTTGGCGGCTTCGATTCCAGCTTCGCCACGCTCGCTCCCCACGACCTGCTCTGGCGCATGGTCGAGGCCCACGGCCTGCAGGTGGTCGAGCACATCGCCGAAGTGCTGGTGCAGTGTCACCACAGCTACGCCGACTGGCTCAACGATGCGCAGGCGCATGTGCAGGCCCCGCGTGTGCTGCAAGCACATTTCGAGCGCCTGGGCGTGCAGGCGCGGGTTTCGGGTATCGAAGGCAGCATGATGACGCGGGTCACCTACCTGCACCCCCAAGCCGCCAGTGTCTCGATCCTCATCCACGCCGCGGGCGAGCTGGCGGTGCTGATGCGCTGCGTGGAATCGCTGTTCGCCCATACCGCCTACGCCGATTTCGAAGTGTTGCTGGTGGCCAGCAGCGAGACATCCTCGGAGGTGCGCGACTGGCTGGGCGGCCTGCAGGGGTTGGGCAGTGACCAATTGCGCGTTTGCCAGGCGGATGCCACCGGGCGGGCGCAGAGCCTCAACGAGGCCAGCCGTCAGGCGCGCGGTGAATACCTGCTGCTGCTCGATGCCACTTGCGTGCTGTTCGACGGCCAATGGCTGCAGGAATTGATGCATCTGGGGCAGCGCCCGGAAGTCGGCCTGGTTGGCCCCAAGCTGTTCGACAACAATGGTTCGGTGCTCTCGGCCGGCCTGGTGATGGGCATGAATGGCACTGCCGGCACGCCGTTCCTGAGTTGTGCGGTGAATGCCGATGGCTACATGAACCGCCTGAGCCTGGTGCAGAACTGGAGCGCCCTGGGCCTTGACTGCCTGCTGGTGCGCGCAGCGTTGTTCGCCGAGCTGGGTGGGTTGGATACTGCGGCGTTCGAGGTATCGCTGTTCGATGCCGATTTGTGCCTGCGGGCGCGCGAAGTGGGCTACCTGTCGGTGTGGACGCCGTTCTCGCGGGTCGCCCAGGTGCCGGTGCCCGCTCAGGAACAGCCCGCACCGCAAAGCCTGCTGGCCGATCAGGAGCGGCTGTATGAGCGCTGGCTGGCATGGGTTGCTTTCGATCCTGCCTACAATCGCAACCTCAGCCTGAAGCTGCCGAACTTCAACTTCGAGCCGGGCCTGCGCGGTGGTTGGGATCCGTTCATTGCGCGCGCCATGCCGTCGGTGATGGGGCTGCCCAGCAGCACCTCCGCCATCGGTCACTACCGTGTATCGCAGCCGTTCGCCGAGCTGGAAAAGGCCGGCTGGATCCAGGGCCGCATCGACTACAGCGCACCGAGCCTGATCGAGCTGGAGCGGGAAAAACCTGATGTGGTGATCCTGCAGTGCCGCTACACCCCGGCCAGCCTGCGCGATATCGCTCGCTTCAAGCGCTTCTCCAACACCCGGCGCATCTACGAGCTGGACGACTACATCATCGATCCGCCGAAGAAGAACGATCACGCCCGCAACCTGCCGCGCAACATGCGCGAGCTGGTCAGCCAAGCCATCGGCCTGTGCGATCGCGTGGTGGTCTCTACCGAACCGCTGGCCGATGCCCTGTCGAGCATGCACAGCGACATCCGCGTGGTCCCCAACATGCTCGCCGCCTCTTTGTGGACGGGCCTGCGCAGTGAGCGTCAGACCAGCGCGCGGCCGCGTGTAGGCTGGGCGGGCGGCACCAGCCACCGCGGTGACCTGGAACTGCTGCTGGAGGTGGTGCGCACGCTGGCCGACGAAGTCGACTGGGTGTTCTTCGGCATGTGCCCCGAGATGCTGCTGCCTTACGTGAAGGAGTTTCACCCGGCCATTTCGTTCGGTGACTACCCGCGCAAGCTGGCCAGCCTCAACCTTGACCTGGCCCTGGCACCGTTGGAGCAGAACCTGTTCAACGACTGCAAGAGCAACCTGCGGCTGCTCGAATATGGCGCCTGCGGCTTCCCGGTCATCTGCACCGACACCAAGGCTTATGCCGGCTACCTGCCGTGCACCCGCGTGGCAGACAACACCACGGCGCAGTGGCTGGAAGCGATCCGCATGCACCTCGACGACCCGGCTGCCAGCTATCGCCAGGGCGATGCTTTGCGCGAGGCGGTACTGAGCGACTACGTCCTCACCGAACATCATCTGCAGCACTGGGCCAACGCCTGGCTGGCTGACTGAAATCCAGGCGCCGGGCCCAGGCCTTGCGCAGAACCGAACACTTGAACAGGTGCCTTATGATCGATACCGCAACCGGCTCGCACACCGACGTGACCGTTGTCCTGCTTGGGCATGACCAGGCGGATCACCGCGCCCGCGCACTCCACTACTACGCCGGTCAGGGCGTTGCGTGCCTGGCGCTGGAGCCGGCAGGCCAACTCGGCGAACTGCTCGATCAGGTGAAAACGCCTTTCGTTTGCCTGGCGCTGGATGCCGACTTCGTTCTCGCCGATGCGCTGGGCAAGGCTGCTGCCTCTCTGGCTGCACAGCCCCAGTTGAAGGGTGTACAGGGGCATGCCCTGGCCTATGCGGCGGGCAACTGCAAGCTCAGCTACCACAAGCTGGGTGCATTCGCCGCGCCCGAGGCCGCAGAGGACGCTCTGGCGCGCGTGCGCCGTTATGGTTACAGCGGGCAACAGGCTTGGCGCGCGGTGCTGCGTGTCGCTACCCTGCAGACCGCGCTGGCAGGCCTGCCGCAAGCGCTGGACGCCGCGGGCTGGCGTGTGGCGCTGGGCTACGCGATCCTGCTGCAAGGCGAGATCGGCAGCCTCGAGCAGACCGATGTGGTCTGCGAACTGCTGAGCAACGACCTGGGCGCAGCCGCCCGCGAAGAGCGCCTGACCCAGACCGTGCGCAGCCTGCGCCAGTGGGATGAAGCGGTGGGTGTATGTGCCGGCGAAGAAGGTTTCGTGGTGCTCAACCGCTTCGTGCGCAGCAGCTACGATCAGGGCGAGACGCCGCTGCTGTTCAGCTCCGACTGGGCCAGCGTGATCGACGACCCTGAACAGACCTTCGAGCCGCGCCAGTATGTCGAGCTGCCGTACTACAACGGCAAGCTGTTCCAGCGTCTGAGCGAAATCGAATTCCTCTGCCATGCCTGGCCGACCGGAGAGCGTCATCTGCATGCGCTCGAAGGCGCCTGGGTGCGCCAGCACGACCTGCTGCAAGTGCATCCGAACGACACCAACGACAGCCTGCAGCAGCGCTACCTGCACGCGCTGGGCCTGGGCCTGTTCAACCAGGACGTATGTCAGCGCCTGGTGCCGCTGCTGACCGGCGCCAAAGACACCCACCATGTTCGCGAAATGCAGGACTGGCTGGCGCGCCTGGGCAGCGTTCCGGCACCTGATGCCCGCGCATTGCTCGAGACGACGCCGTCCGGCAAGGTGTTGGCCGCCATTGCTGCCGCGACCCCGGCTGAAGCCGACCGTGCTCGCGCGCAGCGCTTCCTGGCGCGCCACCCGGCTGCGCAGATCGCCTTCGTGGTGCTGGACCTGGAAAACGACGACCAGGCGCTGCAGGCCACCTTCGACAGCCTGCTGGCCAGCGGCCTGCGCAACTTCAAGCTGGTGGTGCTCAAGGGCGGCAAGCCCCCGGCCATCACCACCGCGCGCGATACCCTGCACTTCATTCAGGTCAACGAAGGCAACTGGGCGACCCACCTGAACCAGGTGGTGAAACAGCTTTCCAGCGAGTGGCTGCTGCTGCTCGATGCTGGCGACGTGCTGCTGGCCGGTGGCCTGTTGCGCCTGGCTGTCGAGCTGGCCCAGGCGCCGGGCTGCCAGGCGATCGCTGCCGATGAGGTGCAGCGCGACAGCGAAGGCCGTCTGCTTGACGTGACCCGTCCGGGCAGTGACCTGGACCTGCTGCGCAGCCAACCAGGCCTGATGTCGCGGCACTGGCTGGTGCGTCGCCAGGCCGTGGTCGATCTGGGGGGCTACAGCGAGTCCTATCGTCATGCGCTGGAGTACGACCTGTTGCTGCGTCTGGTCCAGCAGCAGGGTGTCGGCTGTCTCGCGCACATGGACGACTACCTGGTCATCGGTCAGCAGCCCGAGCAGGCATTGACCGACGAAGCGGCCAAGGTCCTCAACCGCCACCTGACCGAGCTGGGCTACCGCGCCCAGATCAGCGACCAGGGCAGTGCAGGCCTGACCATCGATTTCCGTCATACCGCCACGCCGCTGGTCAGCATCCTGCTGGCGGGCGAGGGCGATACCGCGCAACTGCAGGTGTCGCTGACCGGGATCTTCCAGCGCACCCGTTATCCGCGCTTCGAAGTGGTGGTGGCCTTGCCGGGGCACGACAGCGCAGGGCAGGCGGCGATTGCCCAGACCTTTGGCACACGCGTGCGGCTGATTGCCGGTGAGGCGCATGCCTCGCGCGAGCAACTGCTGGCGCTGGCCGCCGGGCAGGCGCGTGGCGATTACCTGGTGCTGCTGTCCGAGCGCTGCCACGTAATCACTCCGGCCTGGATCGAGTCGCTGCTCAACGAGGCCCAGCGCCCTGAGGTGGGGATCGTCGGGGCCAGCTTGTGGGGGCGCGGCGAGGTCCTGCTGCATGCTGGCTACGAGCTGCTCGACGGCGGCCAGGTCAATGCACCGTGGGCCGGTGCCTCGGCGGCACGCAGCGCCGCGGCGCGCTGGCCGCTGTCGGCCCGTGATTGCCCTGCGGTATCCGGCGATTGCCTGATGATCGGCCGCGAGACCTTCGAGCAGTGCGGTGGCCTGCCGACAACGGGTGCGGCGGACCTGGCCCTGTGCCTGGCGGTACGCAGCAACGGCCTGATGGTGGTGTGGACGCCGCGTGCCAGGCTGATGGGCAACGAGCTGGTGGTGCCTGCCGGGCAAGCTGTGCAGGCGCTGGCCGAGCAATGGCCCGGTGCGTTCCAGGGGGGTGCGCGGCTCGACGGTAAGAGCGCCGCGGGTGCACCGCAGTGGCTGGCACAGCTGGGGTGACTGGCGCGCTAATTGCTAAAAAGCCGGGTTAAGCCCGGCTTTTTCATGCCCGCTGGCAAATTATTGACAGGCCGCCACCGTGATGGTCAGCGGCCTGTCCTGATCCTGGAGTTCGCCCCCCAATGTCGACCGCTGCGCAGCTGGATGCTCTTTCGCTCGAACAGGCGCTGACGCGCCTGCGCCTGATGTTCACCAAGCCGGGGCATCCCTACTACCTGCTGGCGCCTGCCTACCGCGATACCTCCTCCGGTATCGTTTCGATGCACTACCTCTGCCACATGCTCAACCTCAATGGCCGCGAGGCATACATCTACGGCACCGATGTGGTCAATCCAGACCTGAAGACGCCGCTGTTCGACCCGGCCGTCGCCCGCCGCCACCTGGCCGAGGGCAAGGTGCCGATCGCGGTCTATCCCGAAGTGGTCAGCGGCAACCCGCTGGAGTGCCCGGTGGTGGCGCGCTACATGCTCAACTTCGAGAGCTTCATCAGCGGCAAGAGCATGAATGCGGCGGCGACCGACTTGATCTTCTACTACGCCGAACGCCTTGCCGAGGCCCGTGGCGATGTCAACGTCGACCTGCTGTGCCTGCCCACCATCGACATCGAATTGTTCGCCGCCGGCGCTGCCGATTGTGTTCGCGAGGGCGCCTACCTCTACCAGAACCGCCACCCGCTGGAGATGATCGACTACGACCAGTTGCCTGCAGGCATTCGCCTGCTCAGCGTGGCCAATGCCCTGAGCCTGGTGGAGTTGGCCGAGGTGCTGCGCCATGCCGAGGTGCTGTACACCTACGAATGGTCGATGACCTGCGTGATCGCGGTGCTGTGTGGTTGCCCTGTGCTGTTCATGCCGGGGCATGGCGTGGATCAGCAGGTGCTCGAGAACAGCTTCTTCGGTTGCGTCGGCTTTGCCATGGCCGACCAGCCGCACGCCCTCGAACAGGCCCGGGCCACCGTTGGCGATGGCCTGCAGCGTTATGTGCAACGTACCGCATCGTTCTGGCAGCAGCTGGACACCTTCATCGCCAAGACCCAGGACGCAGCCGTGCGTGAAGCCGCGGGCAACCGGCACGGTATGCTCGACTGGCTGCGGCAGCGCTATCCGCTGCCCGCCCAGGTACAGCGCCTGCAGCAGGCGTTGTCCGGGCCACAGGCGCCCAAGCTTGCCGTGCTGGTGCGTGATCATGGTGACCGCCAGGCACTGCTGCATACCCTGGAGAGTCTTGACCGTGGCCTGTATCGACAGTTGCAGGTGCATGTGCTGGGTGAGTGCGACCCGCAGCGTGTCGGTGTGCAATGGCATGCCTGCGATCCACGTGAGCCGGTGGCGATGATCAACACGGTGCTGAGCGATAGCGCAAGTGACTGGTGCCTGCTGGTCGAGGCTGGCGAGACCTTCGTCGCCAGCGGGCTGCTGGCGCTGGCGGTGCGTTTGCTCGATGCGGCCGATGACTGCCAGGCGGTGTACGCCGACGAAGGGCTGCGCCGCGAGGGAGGGGAAATCGAGCTGGCGCTTCGTCCGGACCTTAACCTCGACCTGCTGCTGGCCATGCCGGGCAGCCTGTCGCGGCACTGGATCTATCGGCGCGAGGCGCTGGCGGCAGGGTTCGCCAGCGACTGCGGGCGAGCCTTCGAACTTGGCCTTCAGTTGAGTTTGTTGCTTGAGCGCGGGTTGGGCAGTGTCATGCATGTCGCCGAGCCTCTGTTGATCGGCAATGGCGGGCCGCTGGCGGCCTGTGCCGACGAACAGAGGGTCATCGAGCATCACCTGCGCCTGCGCGGCTATGAACGGGCGCAGGTCTTGGCCCTTGACGACGTGCCGGGCGGTTATCGCATCGACTACGGCCATGCGCATGTCGCGTCCGTGAGCATCATGGTGCCGTTGCGCGGGCAACTGGTCGACTTCCAGCGCTGCCTGGAAACCCTGCTGACGCACACCGCCCATGAGCAGTTCGAGGTGTTGCTGATCGAGGCGGGCAGTGAAGACCCGGCACTGCTCGAATGGCTGGATATGGTGGGGCAGATCGGCGATGGGCGCTTCCAGGTGCTGCGCTACATGCCAGGCCAGCCATGGGCTGCGTTGTGCAACGCGGCTGCGCAGGAGGCGCGGGGTGATTATCTGGTCTGGCTCGACGGCCGCGCCGCGGTGCTCGATGGCAACTGGTTACCGGCGCTGCTCAATCATGCCCAGCGCCCCGAAGTCGGTGCCGTCGGCGGCAAGTTGCTGGCGGGTGACGGTACGGTACGCCAGGCGGGTCTGCTACTGGGAGTCGACGGCTCGGTGGGGGCGGCGTTCGCCGGTCTGCCTGCGCAGTCTGCAGGCTACATGGCGCGCCTGGCGCTGGAGCAGAACTTCGCTGCTGTCGGTGGCGAGTGCCTGATGCTGCGGCGCGAACTGTTCCACGAGGCAGGTGGCTTCGATGCCAGCGAGTTGCTGGCGCCCTGGGCCGATGTCGACCTGTGCCTGAAGCTGCATCAGGCCGGCTATCTGAATGTCTGGACGCCGCATGCGCGCTTGCTGCTGGATGCGCCACGCGATGTGCTGGCCAGCGAAGAGCAGCACGACGCGTTGTATGCACGCTGGTTGCCGCGTCTGGCACATGACCCGGCCTACAACGGCAATTTCTCGCTGCGTGCCGGGCAAGGTTTCGTGCTGCAAAGCAATGACCTGAGCTGGCGACCGCTGCTCGGCAAGGTGCCGCGGGTGTTGGCTTGCATTGCCGAGCAGGATGAGCAGGCTCTGTCGCGTCTGATCCATCCGCTGGGTGCGATGTGCGAAAACGCGTTGCTCGACGGTGCCGCGACCGTCGGGCTGTTGTCTGCGGTGGAGCTGGAGCGTTTTGCCCCGACCAGCGTGATCCTGCAGCGACCGCTGGATGATGCAGGGCTGCTGACCCTGCGCCGGCTGAGTGCATTCTCCCGAGCGCTGAAAGTGGTGGTGCTCGACAGTTATCCCGCGCTTGCACAGTTCGAGTCCAGCGAGGATCTGCTGCAGCGCCTGCAGGCGGCGTTGATGCACGCTGACCGGGTACTGGTGTCGACCCCCGTGCTGGCCGAGCGGCTGCAGGGGCTGCACCACGATATCCGGGTGTTGGAGAGCGCCTTGCCGGTCGGCTGGGGCCGCCTGAAGGGCGAGCGACGCGCAGGAGAACTGCCACGTCTTGGCTGGATCTCCGGCAAGGACGACGAGATGCTCGAACAGGTAGTCCCGGCCTTGTCGGGTGAAGTCGAGTGGGTGGTGCTGGGTGAGTGTCCCGGTAGCTTGAAGCCGTTCGTCAGCGAGTTGCACGCAGCGGTCGAGCCAGGGCATCTCGGCGAGGCCCTGGCCGCGTTGAGTCTGGATCTGGCTCTGGTGCCCATGGCCGACTCGATGGAAAACGCCTGCTCTGGCGACATGCGCGTGTTGCAGCACGCGGCCTGTGGTCATCCGGTGATCTGCAGTCGAGTGCCGGGCTTTGCCGCAGGCGATGCCTTGCCGCTGTCGCGTGCGGGCAACCAGCCCGACGAGTGGCTGCAGGCGATCCGTCTGCACTTGTCCGACCGCGACGCGTCGGCGGCATTGGGTGATGCGTTGCAGGCGGCGGTGCGTGGGCAGTGGCTGCTCGAAGGGACGCGACTGGAGAGCTGGCGCCGCGCCTGGTTACCCGATTGAGGGGTGGCCCGCAGTGAGGATGTGACGCTGCGGTGTCCATTCGACAAAAAACGCGTGACTTGAGAGTCACTTCGCGCATCTTCACTGTATATTGTCCAAACTAGGAGCCGCCGTCGCGCAGCCATAAACGTGGTCAGGAACAGGGGCGTCCCGTGTTTCCTGGCGTTTCGTCGTTGCGTACGCCGTGGGCTACTTCGCTGTTATTGAACGGGAAGCCACATGATTGGCATTAAAAGCATCGCCAGTTACCTGCCGACTCAAGGGGTAGACAACTACGCCCAGGGCGCAAAATTCGGCAAGGACCAGGATTTCATCTTCGGCAAGATCGGCTCCACGTTCTTGCCGCGCAAGGACAGCGAGCAGGAAACTTCCGACCTGTGTGTCGAGGCCGCGCGCAATCTGTTCGCCGCCAATCCTTCGCTCGACCCTGCCAGCATCGATGCGGTGATCGTCGTCACTCAGAATGGCGACGCCGAGGGCCTGCCGCACACCGCAGCCATCGTTCAGCACAAGCTGGGGCTTGCGACCCATGTTGCGGCGTTCGACGTTTCGCTCGGGTGCTCGGGCTATGTCTACGGCCTGTACGCGATGAAGGGCTTCATGGAAGCTGCGGGCCTGAAGAACGGCCTGCTGATCACCGCCGATCCGTACTCGAAGATCGTCGACCCTGAAGACCGCAATACCACCATGCTGTTCGGTGATGCCGCCACCGCCACCTGGATGGGCGAGGGCGCGGCCTGGCAACTGGGCAAGTCGCTGTTCGGTAGCGACGGTGCCGGTGCCGAGCACCTGCGCACCACCGATGGCAAGTTCTTCATGAACGGTCGTCAGGTCTACAACTTCGCCCTGGTCAAGGTGCCGGCGCACCTGAACCAGTTGCTCGAGGCCAGCCAGCTCAAGGCTGACGACATCGACCTGTATTGCCTGCATCAGGGCAGCGCGGCCATCGTCGATGCGGTGTCGGCGCGCTTCG
Source organism: Pseudomonas machongensis (assembly GCF_034961125.1). Taxonomy (NCBI): domain Bacteria; kingdom Pseudomonadati; phylum Pseudomonadota; class Gammaproteobacteria; order Pseudomonadales; family Pseudomonadaceae; genus Pseudomonas; species Pseudomonas machongensis. Next base: position 62,159 of record NZ_JAYFUI010000180.1, read on the forward strand.
ATGAGGGCGCGCACAAGGGCAAATTCGTCAAGGACATGGTCGAGACCGGCAACACCGTTTCCTCCAGCATTCCGTTGCTGCTGGAGAAGCATGTGCTGGGTTCGACCCACAAGCGTGTTGCCCTCAGTGGCTTTGGCGTCGGCTTGTCGTGGGGTTCGGCGATCATCGAACGCACTGATTGAGCATCGTCGTTGCATCTGCAAAAGCGCCGCACGGGTAACCGTTCGGCGCTTTTGCATTTCTGCTGTCTATGGCAGTTCTGCGGGCCTCGGCGGACGCTGTATTTCTGGCGTCAAACCCTTGATTTCATTGGGGTGGCAGCGTGCCACTAAAAAAAATCGCAAAACCCCCTAAAGCAAACCGCCACGACGACGATAACCATTACGAAGGTTCTCTAGGCCACACACCCGGCAAACGCCAGGGCCGGAAGCCGCAGTACCCAATCCAACGAGGAATTCGTCATGGCTTTGACCGTTAACACCAACACCACCTCTCTGGGCGTTCAGAAAAACCTGAGCCGTGCTTCCGACGCTCTGAGCACCTCGATGACCCGTCTGTCGTCCGGCCTGAAAATCAACAGCGCCAAAGACGACGCCGCTGGCCTGCAGATCGCTACCCGCATGACCTCGCAGATCCGCGGTCAGACCATGGCTATCAAGAACGCCAACGACGGTATCTCCATCGCCCAGACCGCTGAAGGCGCGATGCAAGAGCAGACCAACATCCTGCAGCGTATGCGTGAACTGGCCGTCCAGTCCCGAAACGACTCCAACAGCCAGCAAGACCGTGACGCTCTGGACAAAGAGTTCCAGTCGATGCTGTCGGAAATCGACCGTATCGCCGACTCCACCCAGCTGAACGGCAAGAACCTGCTGGACGGTACCGCTGGCGTCATGACCTTCCAGGTCGGCTCCAACTCCGGCTCTGCCAACCAGATCACCGTGACGCTCAGCGCCGCGATGAAAACCACCGGTACTGGCGCTGCGCTGACCGCCCTGGCTGGCAAGAGCATCACCGGTGCCAACAGCACCGCCGCCGAGCAGACCTTCACCGCCGCCATCAGCGCAATCGACGCTGCCCTGCAGGCAATCAACACCAACCGTGCTGACCTGGGTGCCGCCCAGAACCGTCTGACCAGCACCATCAACAACCTGCAGAACATCAACGAGAACGCCGAAGCTGCTCGTGGCCGTGTACAGGACACCGACTTCGCTGCCGAAACTGCCCAGCTGACCAAGCAGCAGACCCTGCAGCAAGCTTCGACCTCGGTTCTGGCTCAGGCCAACCAGCTGCCGTCGGCAGTTCTGAAGCTGCTGGGCTAATCTGCCTGATAGCTGCTGGCGGGGGAGTGCACTTGCGGCGCTCCCCCGCCTTTTCATTACGAGGTGGTGGACATGGACATGAGCGTCAAGCTGAACCTGTCTTATCCGGCCGCACGCTCGGCCGAGCAGGTTGCCGACAAGCCGGTCTCGCGGCCGTTGGAAGCATCCGCTGAGGGTGGCAAGAAGGACGCGGTCAAGGTGCACGACACTGACAACGTCAAGAAAGCCGTCTCGCAGATCGAGCAATTCCTGAAAGAAACCCGACGTAATCTTGAATTTTCCACGGATGAAGAATCCGGCAAGATTGTCGTCAAGGTCATCGCCAGCGAAACCGGCGAGCTGATCCGTCAGATTCCCTCCGAGGAGGCCCTGCGGATCGCCGAAAGCCTGCGCGATGTCAAAAGTGTACTGTTCAACGCCAAGGTCTGACCGGCGGCGAGCATTGCGCGTTACGAATCATGCCGGCCTTGCAGGAGCGAGGCGGGCGCGTTGAAGAGAGGGGCAGGACATGGCAGCAATTACTCCTAGCACAGGCGTGGGCTACGGCCTCGAGATCAGCAAGATCGTCGATGCCTTGGTGAAGTCCGATACTTCGGCCAAGTCCAACCAGATTGCTCGGCAGTCGAGCAATAACTCGGCGATCCTCTCGGGCATTGGCTCCCTGCGTAGCGCTCTCACGGCGTTCCAGGACGCCATGAAGAAGCTCAACGACAAGGATGCGCCTTCCTTCAACGCCTTTGCCGGTACGTCCGCCAACGAAAGCGTGGTCAAGATCAAGACCACCAACAGTGCGGTTGCCGGTACCTACGATATCCGGGTAAGCCAACTGGCCACTGGCTCCAAGGTCGCCAGCCAGCAGTTCGCCGGAGGGGGAACCTCAGCGATCAGCGAAGGTGAGCTGACCATCAGCCAGAACGGCAAGACCTACAAGGTCAATGTTGCTGCCGGTTCCACGCTGCAAAGCGTGCGCGACCAGATCAACAAGGAACTGGGCAAGGAAGGCATCACCGCCAACGTCGTCAACGAGGCGGGCGGTTCGCGTCTGGTGTTCGGCTCTACCACGACCGGCAAGGGCAGTGACATTTCCGTTGGCGGTATCCCCGAACTTACCATTGATGGCACGCAGAAGATGGTGGGTGCGGGGGGCGGCTTTATCGACGCCTTGGCACAGGATGCCGAGTTCTCCGTCGACGGTTTGAAGCTGACCAGTTCCAAGAACGTCGTCGACAACGCGGTCAGTGGCCTGAGCCTCGAACTTACCGGCACCACGTCGCCCACTGCCACGACCGGGGTCAAGGTGAGTGTGACGCTCGATAACGATGGCCTGAAGAAATCGGTTCAGTCGTTTGTCGATGCTTACAACACCCTGCGCAAGGCTGTTACCGCCCTGACGACACCGACCAAGGACTCTTCCGGTAACGTGACCAGCCTGGGCCCGTTGACCAACGATCCGACCACGCGCTCGTTGCTGAGCGACATCGGCAAGGTGGTCGCCGAAGCCGGTTCTGGCACCCAGCTCAATACCCTCAGCCAGCTGGGTATCAACACCCAGAAAGACGGCACGCTTGAGTTCAACAGCACCAAGTTCACCGCTGCACTGAACGACAAGAAGCTTGGCTCGGAGATTCAGGGGTTGTTCACGGCCGACGGTGGCGTTTTCGACCGGATGACCAAGGCCCTCGATCCCTACGTCAAGACCGGCGGTTCGCTGGATTCGCGCAAGTCGGCGCTCGACAAGGTGACCAAGAACCTGCAGGACCAGCAGGCTGCGCTGGACCGCCGTACCGAGCTGCTGACCACCTCGCTGACCAAGAAGTACGCAGCGCTCGACACCGCCCTGGGCCTGATGAAGAAGCAGGGCGAGCAGATCGTCTCGATCTTCGATGCGATGAATGCCCAGGCCAAGAAAGGCTGATCGCTAAGCGGCGACAAAAGCCCGGTGACACCTTGCAGGTGTCCCGGGCTTTGTGTTTCATGGCTAAAGTTTTTTGACGAGCTGGCGATACAGCAGGTATACGCAACCTTTTCGCTGCAATGAGGTAGTTCCATGAACCCGATGTTGGCCCTTCGGCAGTACCAGAAAGTCAACGGTGCTGCGCAGACTTCCGAAGCCAGTCCGCACCGTCTGGTGCAGATGCTGATGCAGGGCGGTCTTGACCGAATGGCCCAGGCCAAGGGCGCCATCGCGCGCAAGGACGTCGCCCAGAAGGGCATTCTGATCGGCAAGGCCATCGACATCATTGGCGGCCTGCGCGAAGGGCTGGATCTGGAGAATCACGCCGACAGCCTGACCGACCTCGACAACCTGTACCAGTACATGAGCCGTCGCCTGATCGAAGCCAACGTCCACAGTGACCCGGCGATCATCGACGAAGTGGCGCGCCTGCTGATCACGGTCAAGGAAGGCTGGGACGCCATCGGCGAACAGGTGCCGGCAGAGTAATTCCAGGAGGCGCACATGAGCGAAGTGATTGCACGTATCGAAGAGACCCGCGATGCCTTGCTGGCAGCGTTCGCTGAGCGCGACTGGGATGCGGTGGGCAAGCTCGACCTGGCATGTCGCGTGTGCGTTGAGGATATCCTGGCCGAAGCGCAGGAAAACGATGCACAGGTCAGGAGCAGTCTGGATGAATTGCTGGCGGTGTATCGGCAATTGATTGAATTTGCAAGTGGTGAACGTCAATCGATAGTCGACGAGATGACGCAGATCCGTCAGGCAAAAAACGCGACAAAGGTATACCATCTGTTCAGCTGATCGCTGGGCAATGCAAGAAGCTGCGCGCCATTAATTTGACTGTGTGCTGTTTTTTGACTTAACTAGTGGCTGTTTTCGAAATTTCAGACGTCCGAACACTGACCATTTCAGTCGGAATGATGTCGAGCACGCCTGCGGGCGCCGATATGACTAGGGAAGTTAGTATTGAATGTGGCGTGAAACCAAGATCCTCCTGATCGATGACGACAGCGAACGCCGCCGCGATCTGGCGGTGGTCCTGAATTTTCTCGGCGAAGAGAACCTCTCCTGCTCCAGTGCGGACTGGCAGCAGTCGGTAGAGGCGTTGTCTTCGAGCAGGGAAGTCCTGTGTGTGCTGATCGGGGCTGTGAATGCACCGGCAAGTGTCCTGGGCCTGCTTAAGACAGTGGCTGCGTGGGATGAGTTCCTTCCAGTTCTGCTTCTAGGTGAAATTTCTTCTGCCGAGTTCCCTGAAGACCTGCGCCGGCGCGTGCTGTCCAACCTGGAGATGCCGCCCAGCTATAGCCAGTTGCTCGATTCGCTGCACCGTGCCCAGGTCTACCGTGAGATGTACGACCAGGCGCGCGAGCGCGGTCGTCAGCGCGAACCCAACCTGTTCCGCAGCCTGGTTGGCACCAGCCGTGCGATCCAGCATGTGCGGCAGATGATGCAGCAGGTGGCCGACACCGATGCCAGCGTGCTGATCCTCGGTGAGTCCGGCACGGGCAAGGAAGTGGTCGCGCGCAACCTGCACTATCACTCCAAGCGCCGTGAAGCGCCTTTCGTGCCGGTCAATTGCGGGGCGATCCCTGCCGAGCTGCTCGAAAGCGAGCTGTTCGGACACGAGAAGGGCGCCTTCACCGGGGCGATCACCAGCCGTGCGGGGCGTTTCGAACTGGCCAACGGCGGTACCCTGTTCCTCGACGAGATCGGCGACATGCCGTTGCCGATGCAGGTCAAGCTGCTGCGCGTGCTGCAGGAGCGTACCTTCGAGCGGGTTGGCAGCAACAAGACCCAGAGCATCGACGTGCGCATCATCGCGGCGACCCACAAAAACCTCGAGACCATGATCGAAGAGGGGACCTTCCGCGAAGACCTGTACTATCGCCTGAATGTCTTCCCCATCGAAATGGCGCCGCTGCGCGAGCGTGTCGAGGACATTCCGCTGCTGATGAACGAGCTGATCTCGCGCATGGAGCACGAGAAGCGCGGCTCCATCCGTTTCAACTCGGCCTCGATCATGTCGCTGTGCCGGCATGGCTGGCCGGGCAACGTCCGTGAGCTGGCCAACCTGGTCGAGCGTATGGCGATCATGCATCCGTACGGGGTGATCGGCGTTGCCGAGCTGCCGAAAAAATTCCGCTACGTCGATGACGAAGACGAGCAATTGGTCGACAGCTTGCGCAGCGATCTCGAAGAGCGCGTGGCGATCAACGGCCATGCGCCGAACTTCTCCAGCCACGCCATGCTGCCGCCGGAAGGCCTGGACCTGAAGGACTATCTCGGCAGCCTTGAGCAGGGGCTGATCCAGCAAGCTCTGGACGACGCCAACGGTATCGTTGCCCGCGCCGCCGAGCGCCTGCGCATCCGTCGAACCACGCTTGTCGAGAAGATGCGCAAGTACGGCATGAGTCGCCAGGGCGGCGAAGACCAGGCCGAAGACTGAAGCCCGGCCCTTTGCAGGCGCAACCTCGCGTTGCGCCTGCAAAGGGCTGGCGTGTTTTCAGAAACCCCATCCCCGGCACGGCTATTGCTACACCGCAGGCAAAGTACCGTTTTTATGACGGTCAGCCATGCGAGAGAGCACGATGCCCCAGGCCGCCCACATCTCCCGAGCCCCTGAGCAGCAGGGACGCACCCCGGTCGAACAGGAAAGTCGACAGGGGCTTGAGCAGGCGTTCGCCCTGTTCAACCAGGTTTCCTCCCAGCTCAGTGAGTCGTACAACATGCTCGAGGCCCGCGTCAGCGAGCTCAAGGGCGAGCTGGAGGTGGTCAGCGCACAGCGCATGGCCGAGCTGGGTGAAAAGGAGCGTCTGGCCAACCGCCTGCAGCATTTGCTGGATCTGCTGCCTGGCGGGGTGATCGTCATCGACGGCCAGGGCTATGTGCGCGAAGCCAACCCTGCCGCCTGTGAGTTGCTCGGTGCGCCGTTGGTCGGTGAACTCTGGCGCCAGGTCATCGCTCGCAGCTTCGCGCCGCGAGAGGATGACGGCCACGAGGTGTCGCTGCGTGACGGTCGACGCTTGTCCATTGCCACCCGTTCGCTGGATGCCGAGCCCGGTCAGTTGGTGCTGCTCAACGACCTGACCGAAACCCGTCGCCTGCAGGGGCAACTGGCGCGTCACGAGCGTCTGTCGTCGTTGGGGCGCATGGTTGCCTCGCTGGCGCATCAGAGTCGCACGCCCCTGTCGGCGGCCATGCTCTATGCCAGCCATCTGGCCGACGACCAGGGCGGCCTGGCTCTGGAAACCCGTCAGCGCTTCGCCGGCAGTCTGAAGGAGCGTCTGCACGAGCTGGAGCATCAGGTGCGCGACATGCTGGTGTTCGCCCGTGGCGAGTTGCCGCTCAATGACCGGCTGACCCCAAAGGCATTGTTCCAGGCGCTGCAACAGGCTGCGCAGTCCCATGTGCAGGGGCATGCGGTGCGCTGGCAGTGCGATACGCACTTGGGCGAGTTGCTGTGCAATCGCGACACCCTGGTTGGCGCCTTGCTCAATCTGATCGAGAACGCGCTGCAGGCAAGCTCGGAGCCCGCGCGCCTGAAAGTACACCTCTTGCGTCGGGGGCAGAGCCTGCACCTGTGCGTCAGTGATGCTGGCAGCGGGATCGACGCGCAGCTGCTGGCGCGCCTGGGCGAGCCGTTCCTGACTACCAAGGCCACCGGCACCGGCCTCGGCCTGGCGGTGGTCAAGGCGGTGGTCAAGGCGCATCAGGGCAGTCTTGAGCTGCGCTCGAAAGTCGGGCGTGGCACTTGCGTGCGGGTGGTGCTGCCGCTGATCGACGGGCAATCGACGGAGGTGCAGTGATGGTCAAGGTTTTGTTGGTCGAGGACGATCGTGCCTTGCGCCAGGCATTGGGCGATACCCTGGAGATCGGCGGGTTCGACTACCGCGCCGTGGGTAGTGCAGAAGAGGCGCTGGACGCCGTGGCCGAAGAGGCCTTCGGGTTGGTGGTCAGTGATGTGAACATGCCGGGGATGGATGGCCATCAACTGCTTGCGCAACTGCGTCGTCACCACCCGCAACTGCCCGTGCTGCTGATGACTGCGCACGCTGCAGTGGAGCGTGCGGTGGAGGCGATGCGTCAGGGCGCTGCCGACTACCTGGTCAAGCCGTTCGAACCCAAGGCGTTGCTGAGTCTGGTCGATCGTCATGCCGCGGGGCACCTGGGTGCCGAAGAGGAGGGGCCGGTGGCCAGTGAGCCGGCCAGTCGGCAGTTGCTCGAGCTGGCTGCCCGCGTGGCGCGCAGCGAATCCACGGTGTTGATCTCGGGTGAGTCGGGTACCGGCAAGGAAGTCCTGGCGCGTTACATCCATCAGCGCTCGGCGCGCGCCGCGCAGCCGTTCGTGGCGATCAACTGTGCGGCGATTCCGGACAACATGCTCGAAGCGACGCTGTTCGGTCACGAAAAAGGCGCGTTCACCGGTGCCATCGCGGCCCAGGCGGGCAAGTTCGAGCAAGCCGATGGCGGCACCTTGTTGCTCGACGAGATTTCCGAAATGCCACTGGGCCTGCAGGCCAAGCTGCTGCGCGTGCTGCAGGAGCGGGAGGTCGAGCGGGTCGGCGGGCGCAAGCCGATCACCCTGGACATTCGCGTGCTGGCCACCACCAACCGTGACCTGGCTGGCGAAGTCGCTGCCGGGCGCTTCCGTGAAGACCTGTACTACCGCCTTTCGGTCTTCCCGCTGGCCTGGCGCCCACTGCGCGAGCGCAGCGCCGATATCCTGCCGCTGGCCGAGCGCCTGCTGGCCAAGCATGTCGGCAAGATGAAGCATGCGCCGGTTCGCCTGTCGGCCGAAGCGCGGGCATGCCTGCAGGCGCACGCATGGCCTGGCAACGTGCGCGAGCTGGACAACGCGCTGCAGCGAGCGCTGATCCTGCAGCAGGGTGGGGTGATCGAGGCGGCGGATTTCTGTCTGGCGGGCGCCATTCCCTTGTCACCACTAAGCAGTGATATCACTGAGCCATCATCGCTCGAATCGGCTTCTGAGTCCAGTGGCCTGGGCGACGATATGCGTCGTCATGAATTCCAGATGATCATCGATACCTTGCGCGCCGAACGTGGGCGTCGCAAGGAGGCTGCCGAACGGCTGGGCATCAGCCCGCGTACGCTGCGCTACAAGCTGGCGCAGATGCGCGATGCGGGGATGGATGTCGAGGCCAGCCTGTACGGGTAAGTGCCTTTGCGGAGCGACTTTGCGAAGGCTGGCACCTTTGTTGCTTTAACCGTTTTACCCGCTGCATCAGTGTCAAAAAAATGCGGCCGCCGGAGAGAGAAGTTCATGAGCCAAGGTGTTGAATTCAATCGTCTGATGTTGGACATGCGCGCGATGCAGGCCGATGCCATGTCGCTGCCCAAGGTCGCCGCTGCGCCTGAGCTCGCCCCGGGCCAGAGCAGCTTTGCCGACATGCTCGGCCAGGCCATCAACAAGGTCAGCGATACCCAGCAGGCATCGAGCCAGTTGGCCAACGCCTTCGAGATCGGCAAGAGCGGTGTCGACCTCACCGACGTGATGATCGCCTCGCAGAAGGCCAGCGTGTCGTTCCAGGCCCTGACCCAAGTGCGCAACAAACTGGTCCAGGCGTACCAGGACATCATGCAGATGCCGGTTTGAGGACGAATTGAGTCATGGCCGAAGCAGTCGTCGATAACGCCCCCGCCAAGAGTGGCACGCCCGTGGCCAAGCCGCCGCTGTTCGGCATGGCGTTTCTGGAAAACATCTCGCAGATGCCCATGCTGCGTCAGGTCGGCCTGCTGGTCGGGCTGGCTGCCAGCGTGGCCATCGGCTTTGCCGTGGTGCTCTGGTCGCAGCAGCCGGACTACCGTCCGCTGTATGGCAGCCTGGCCGGCATGGACACCAAGCAGGTCATGGAAACCCTGGCCGCCGCTGATATTCCCTACACCGTCGAACCCAATTCCGGCGCGCTGCTGGTCAAGGCCGATGACCTCTCCCGTGCCCGCATGAAACTGGCCGCCGCCGGCGTGGCGCCAAGCGATGGCAACATCGGTTTCGAGATCCTCGACAAGGACCAGGGCCTGGGCACCAGCCAGTTCATGGAGGCGACCCGTTACCGTCGCGGCCTGGAAGGCGAATTGGCGCGTACCATCTCCAGCCTGAACAACATCAAGGCTGCTCGCGTGCACCTGGCCATTCCGAAAAGCTCGGTGTTCGTGCGTGACGAGCGCCGCCCGAGCGCTTCGGTACTGGTCGAAATGTTCCCGGGCCGCAACCTGGAAGCCGGTCAGGTGATGGCCATCGTCAACCTGGTCGCCACCAGCGTGCCGGAGCTGGACAAGTCGCAGGTCACCGTAGTCGACCAGAAGGGCAATCTGCTCTCCGATCAGTTGCAGGACACCTCGCTGACCATGGCCGGCAAGCAGTTCGACTACACCCGCCGCATGGAAGGCCTGCTCACCCAGCGTGTGCACAACATCCTGCAGCCGGTGCTGGGCAACGACCGCTACAAGGCCGAGGTGTCCGCCGACGTCGACTTCAACGCCGTCGAATCCACCTCCGAGCAGTTCAACCCTGACCAGCCGGCGCTGCGCAGCGAGCAGTCGGTCAACGAACAGCGTGCCAGCAGCCAGGGCCCGCAGGGTGTTCCCGGCGCGCTGAGCAACCAGCCGCCAGCCGGTGCTGCTGCACCTGAGAACGCTGCCGGTACCGGTACCCCGGCCGGTGCCATCGCCCCCGGCCAGCCGCTGGTCGATGCCAACGGCCAGCAGATCATGGACCCGGCCACCGGCCAGCCGATGCTTGCACCGTATCCGTCCGACAAGCGCCAGCAGAGCACCAAGAACTTCGAGCTGGACCGCTCCATCAGCCATACCCGCCAGCAGCAAGGTCGCCTGACCCGCCTGTCGGTGGCCGTGGTGGTGGACGATCAGGTCAAGGTCGATGCCAACGGCGAGACCACCCGCGCGCCCTGGGGCGCCGAGGACCTGTCGCGCTTCACTCGCCTGGTGCAGGATGCGGTCGGCTTCGATGCCAGCCGCGGCGACAGCGTGACCGTGATGAACGTGCCGTTCTCCGCCGACCGTGGCGAAGTGCTGGCCGACATCCCGTTCTACTCGCAGCCCTGGTTCTGGGACATCATCAAGCAAGTGCTGGGCGTGGTGTTCATCCTGGTGCTGGTGTTCGGCGTGCTGCGCCCTGTGCTCAACAACATCACCGGTGGCGGCAAGAGCGCGGCCACCGACAGCGACATGGAACTGGGCGGCATGATCGGCCTGGACGGCGAACTGGGCAACGACCGCGTCAGCCTTGGCGGGCCGAGCAGTATCCTGTTGCCAAGCCCGAGCGAAGGCTATGAGGCGCAACTGAACGCAATCAAGGGCCTGGTGGCCGAAGACCCGGGCCGTGTCGCCCAGGTCGTGAAAGAGTGGATCAACGCCGATGAGTGACAACCGAGCCGTTACCGCCAAGCTGAGCCGCGTCGACAAGGCGGCGATTCTCCTGCTGTCCCTGGGCGAGACCGATGCAGCCCAGGTCCTGCGGCACATGGGGCCCAAGGAAGTGCAGCGGGTTGGCGTCGCCATGGCGCAGATGGGCAACGTGCACCGCGAGCAGGTCGAGCAGGTGATGAGCGAGTTCGTCGAGATCGTCGGGGACCAGACCAGCCTGGGTGTCGGCTCCGACGGCTATATCCGCAAGATGCTCAACCAGGCGCTCGGCGAGGACAAGGCCAACGGCCTGATCGACCGCATCCTGCTCGGTGGCAACACCAGCGGCCTGGACAGCCTGAAGTGGATGGAGCCGCGTGCCGTGGCCGATGTCATCCGCTACGAGCACCCGCAGATCCAGGCCATCGTGGTCGCCTACCTCGACCCCGACCAGGCCGGTGAAGTGCTGAGCAATTTCGACCACAAGGTGCGCCTGGACATCGTCCTGCGCGTCTCCTCGTTGAACACCGTGCAGCCGGCGGCACTCAAGGAGCTCAACCAGATCCTCGAGAAGCAGTTCTCGGGCAACTCCAATGCTGCGCGCACCACCCTGGGCGGCATCAAGCGCGCTGCCGACATCATGAACTTCCTCGATAGCTCCGTGGAAGGCCAGCTGATGGATGCGATCCGCGATATCGACAGCGACCTGTCCGAGCAGATCGAAGACCTGATGTTCGTCTTCAACAACCTGGCCGACGTCGACGACCGTGGTATCCAGGCGCTGCTGCGCGAGGTGTCCTCGGACGTGCTGGTGGTCTCGCTCAAGGGCGCGGACGAGAAGGTCAAGGACAAGATCTTCAAGAACATGTCCAAGCGTGCTTCGGAACTGCTGCGCGACGACCTGGAGGCCAAGGGGCCGGTGCGGGTCAGCGATGTGGAAACGGCGCAGAAGGAAATCCTCACCATCGCTCGACGCATGGCCGAGGCCGGCGAGATCGTGCTCGGTGGCAAGGGTGCCGAGGAAATGATCTAAGCGATTTCGCGCACCGTTCTGACTGGCGCTGACCCTGTGGGAGCGGGTTTGCCCGCGAAGGCGCCAGGTCAGGCCACGCGTTGCTCCTGCTGACGCTTTCGCGGGCAAGCCCGCTCCCACAGGGATCGCGTTGGCTGAACATGGTTTCGAGAACATGACAGCATGTCCACCAAAGAACATCCCAGCGACCTGATCCGCGCCCGCGACCTCGAGGGTGTCGATATATGGGCATTGCCCAGCTTCGATCCGGAGCCCGAGCCTGAACCTGAACCTGAGCCCGAGGTGGTCGAGGAAGTCGAGGAAGTGCCGCTGGAGGAAGTCCAGCCGCTGACCCTCGAAGAGCTCGAAGCGATTCGCCAGGAGGCCTACAACGAAGGCTTCGCCACCGGCGAGCGCGAGGGTTTCCACAGCACGCAGCTCAAGGTGCGCCAAGAGGCCGAAGAGGCATTGACGGCCAAGCTGGCGAGCCTGGAGCAATTGATGGCCAACCTGCTCGAGCCCATCGCCGAGCAGGATACCCAGATCGAGAAGTCCCTCGTGCACCTGGTCGCCCATGTCGCCCGTCAGGTGATCGGTCGCGAGTTGGCCAGCGATTCCAGCCAGATCACTCATGTGTTGCGCGAGGCGCTGAAACTGCTGCCGATGGGCGCAGACAATATCCGCATCCACCTCAATCCGCAGGATTTCGAGCTGGCCAAGGCCCTGCGCGAACGCCACGAGGAAAGCTGGAAGCTGCTTGAAGACGAGTCGCTGCTGCCAGGCGGTTGCCGCATCGAGACGGCCCACAGCCGCATCGATGCCACCATGGAAACCCGCATGGAGAAGGCCGTGGCGCAGTTGTTCGAGCAGACCCACGACCAGTCACTGCATCCTGCCGCGCCGGATCTGTCGGTCGACCTGGACAGCCCCGATGCGCCTTGAACGCACCAGTTTCGCCAAGCGCCTGGCCGGCTATGCCGAGGCGGTGAATCTGCCGGAGCAGCCGGTGGTCGAGGGCCGTCTGCTGCGCATGGTCGGCCTCACCCTAGAAGCTGAGGGCTTGCGCGGCGCTGTGGGCAGCCGCTGCATGGTGATCAACGACGACAGCTACCACCCGGTGCAGGTCGAGGCCGAAGTGATGGGCTTTGCGGGCAGCAAGGTCTTTCTCATGCCGGTCGGCAGTATCGCCGGTATCGCCCCCGGTGCGCGGGTTGTGCCGCTGGACGACAGCGGCCGCCTGCCCATGGGCATGAGCATGCTTGGACGGGTGCTCGATGGCGCCGGCCGTGCCCTCGATGGCAAGGGCGGGATGAAGGCCGAGGACTGGGTGCCGCTGGATGGCCCGGTGATCAACCCGCTCAATCGTGATCCGATCAGTCAGCCGCTGGATGTGGGCATCCGCAGTATCAACGGCCTGCTCACTGTCGGTCGCGGCCAGCGCCTGGGTCTGTTCGCCGGTACGGGTGTCGGTAAGTCGGTGCTGCTGGGCATGATGACCCGCTTCACCAAGGCCGACATCATCGTGGTCGGCCTGATCGGCGAGCGGGGCCGCGAGGTGAAGGAGTTCATCGAGCACATCCTTGGCGAGGAAGGGCTCAAGCGCTCGGTGGTGGTCGCTTCGCCGGCCGACGATGCACCGCTGATGCGCCTGCGCGCAGCCATGTATTGCACGCGCATCGCCGAGTATTTCCGCGACAAGGGCAAGAATGTCCTGTTGTTGATGGATTCGTTGACCCGTTTTGCCCAGGCGCAGCGGGAAATCGCCCTGGCCATCGGCGAGCCGCCCGCCACCCGTGGCTATCCGCCGTCGGTCTTCGCCAAGTTGCCCAAGTTGGTCGAGCGCGCGGGTAATGGTGAGGCGGGGGGTGGTTCGATCACTGCGTTCTATACCGTGCTTTCCGAGGGGGATGACCAGCAGGACCCGATCGCCGATTCGGCACGTGGGGTGCTGGACGGACACTTCGTGCTGTCCCGGCGCCTGGCCGAGGAAGGGCATTATCCGGCGATCGACATCGAGGCTTCGATCAGCCGGGTGATGCCGCAGGTGGTGGATGCCGACCATCTGCGCCAGGCGCAGAAGTTCAAGCAACTATGGTCGCGCCTGTCGCAGAGTCGCGACCTGATCAGCGTGGGTGCCTACGTGGCCGGTGGCGATCCGGAAACCGACCTGGCCATTGCCTTGCAGTCCAAGCTGGTGGCGTTCTTGCGCCAGGGGCTGGACGAGAGTGTCGGCATGGCCGAGAGCGGCGAGCAGCTGGGCGCGGTGTTCGCCCCGCCGGCGGGCGGCTGATAGGCCATGGCCCTGCCCAGTCGTGCCGCGCGCCTGTCGCCGGTGGTGGAGATGGCCGAGGAGGCCGAGCGCAAGGCTGTCCAGCGCATGGGTCACTTCCAGCAACTGGTGGCTCAGGCGCAGGCCAAGCTCGCCGAGCTTGAGCGTTTTCGCGAGGACTACCAGTTGCAGTGGATCAACCGCGGCAGCCAGGGCGTTGGCGGCAGTTGGTTGGTCAACTACCAGCGCTTTCTGGGTCAGTTGGAAACGGCCATGACCCAGCAGCGCCAGAGCCTGACCTGGCACCAGAACAACCTCAAGAATGCCCGCGACGCCTGGCAACAGGCCTACGCCCGGGTCGAGGGTCTGCGCAAGCTGGTGCAGCGTTACCTGGACGAAGCCCGCCGGGCCGAAGACAAGCGTGAGCAGAAGCTGCTCGACGAGCTGTCACAGCGCTTGCCCAGGCAGAATCATTTTCCAGGCTGACACCGCTCAAAGCCGCTGCGCTTGCGGCCCAGCCGGGCTGCTGCTAAACCTTCCTGAGTCGTAGCCATCATCGAAGGAATCGCACGCATGGCAGTCGAAACTGATTTTTCACCGGACGAAAAGCAGCTGACGATCAAGGTCAAGGGCCGTTTCGATTTCGGCAAGCATCAGGAATTTCGTGACGCCTACGAGCGCCAGCATCCGGCCCCGGACTCGGTCGTGGTGGATCTCAAGGATGCGACGTACCTGGACAGCTCCGCACTGGGCATGCTGCTGCTGTTGCGCGATCACGCCGGTGGTGACCACTCGGATATCAAAGTGATCAATACCAGTTCTGATGTGCGCAAGATCCTCGCCATTTCCAACTTCGAAAAATTGTTCGACGTCAGCTGAGGCCGTTCATGCCCGCCGAACAGGGATTGAGGGTGCTGATCGCCGAGGACGGTGCCGCGGACCGCTTGCTGCTCGCGCAGATCGTGCGGCGCCAGGGACACGAGGTGGTCACTGCCGAAAACGGCGAGCAGGCCGTTGCGCTGTTCGCCGAACAGAGGCCGGACCTGGTGCTGCTCGACGCCTTGATGCCGGTGATGGATGGATTCGAGGCGGCGCGACGGATCAAGGCCATGGCCGGTGAAGCGCTGATACCGATCATCTTCCTCACCTCGATGAACGAGGAGCAGGGGCTGGTGCGTTGCTTGGAAGCCGGCGGCGACGATTTCATGGCCAAGCCGTATAGCGCAGTGATTCTGGCTGCCAAGATCGGCGCCATGGATCGCCTGCGTCGGCTGCAGGCCACGGTACTGGAGCAGCGCGACGAACTGGCCCGGCATCACCATCACCTGCTCAACGAGCAGCGCGTAGCCAAAGCGGTGTTCGACAAGGTCGCCCATTCCGGTTGCTTGAGAAGCAGCAACATCCGCTACCTGCAGTCGCCCTACGCATTGTTCAACGGCGATCTGCTGCTGGCGGCGTTCGCGCCTTCGGGCGACATGCATGTGCTGCTGGGTGATTTCACCGGTCACGGCCTGCCGGCGGCCGTGGGGGCAATGCCCCTGGCCGAGGTGTTCTATGGCATGACCGCCAAGGGCTATGGTTTGGTCGAGACGCTGCGCGAGATGAACGCCAAGCTCAAGCGCATCCTGCCGGTGGACATGTTCTGTTGCGCGCTGTTGCTGAACCTGAGTTTCGAGCGTGGCACGGTCGAGGTGTGGAACGGTGGCATGCCCGATGGCTATCGTTTGTCGGCCGCCGGCGAGGTGCTGTCGGTGCTGCAATCCCGGCACTTGCCGCTGGGCATCCTGGCGCCCGAGCAGTTCGACGACCGCACCGACATACTGCCGCTGGCAGCGGGGGAGCGATTGTTCCTGCTGTCCGATGGCGTGGTCGATACCAGCGATGCGACGGATCGATTGTTTGGTGTGGAGCGCTTGCGTGAGGTGTTGGCGGCCAACCGCGATCCTGGGCGACTGTTCGATGAAGTGATGCAGGCGCTGGAGCGTTTTGGCGGTGTGCCGCGAGACGACATCAGCCTGTGCGATATCCGCATGGCCGAACCTGGTGGCCTGGCACCTGTGGCGCCGGTGTATTCCGACAGCGGTCGCTCCAGTCCGCTGGATTGGTCGTTGTCGCTGGTGCTGCATGCCGACAGCCTGAAGCGCTTCAACCCGGTACCTTATCTGTTGCAGTTCCTCCAGGAAATCCATGGTCTGCGTCCCAGCAGCGGGGTGTTGCACAGTGTGCTGGGTGAGCTGTATTCCAATGCGCTGGAGCACGGGGTGTTGGGCCTGGACTCACGGCTCAAGCAGGATGCCGAGGGATTTGCCGAGTACTACCGCGAACGCGGTCGGCGCCTGGCCGCGTTGTCCGAGGGCTTCGTGCAGATCGCACTGAGGGTGGAACCCATGGCGGCAGGTGGTCGTCTGACAGTTGAGATCAGCGACAGTGGCACGGGTTTTGATATCGAGAAAGTCTTGGCGCGCCCTGCGTCGGAAAAAGGTTTCAGTGGGCGTGGGCTACAGTTGGTACAGCGCTTGGGCGTCAAGGCTCAATGGCTCGACCAGGGGCGGCGGGCGCGGGTGGAGTTCGGTTGGTGAGCGGCCTCGGCGATTGAGGCATAATCAAGCTTGATCAAGGAGTGAGCAAGTGACACACGAGCATATCGATCAAAAGGTCCTTAGCGACCTGCAGGAGGTCATGGAAGATGGCTATCTGCAGTTGCTGGAAACCTTCCTGGAAGACTCCGAGCGCCGTCTCAGTCAGTTGCACGAGGCCAAGGACGCCAGCGAGTTGGGGATGGCCGCCCACAGCTTCAAGGGCAGCAGCAGCAACATGGGCGCAGTTGGCCTGGCCAGTCTGTGCCAGCAGCTCGAGGAGCGTGTGCGGCAACAGCCTTTGTATGGCATCGAGGACCTGATCAATCGGATCGACCAGGAGTTCGTCGAGGTCCAGCGCTTCTACCGTAGCGAGCGCGAGCGGGTTTCTGCAGGCTGACGGTAAAGCTGGCGCGAGTTTTGCCTGTCTTCACCCAGATTCTATTTCGGTTCACTGGCGTGGAGAGTTTCAATGCCTGTCGCATCCAATCCCTTGTTGCAAGCCGGCCTCGCCAACGCGACCTCGCGGGCGACCAGTCCTGCGGCGGACAAAACCCCGCAAGCACCGGGCAATCAGGGCAGCGGCTTCGACCAGCTGATGGCCCGACAGCAGAGCGACAAGATGCCGGTGCGCAACGACAAGGCCTCTGTGCCGGCGCCCAAGGACAAGCCTGACTTCAATGCCGGCGGCAAGGGCGGCAACGACCGATCTTCGCCGGTTGCCGGTAATGGCAAGAACTTGCCAGCCAACAGCAACAAGGCCGCATTGGCCGCTGACAAGAACAACCAGGGTAGCGACAGCACTCAACAGGCTGGTGACAGTACCCAGCAGGCCTCCAGCGACGCCAATCAGGCAAGCGACTCGAGCTCCCTGGACGCCAGCCTGGTGGCAGGGCAGGTGACCGACGCCCAGGCGGGGGCGCAATTGCTCCAGGCCCAGGCCGAAGCCGTCGCCCCGGTGCTGCAGGCCGCGATCCAGCAGACTGCTGCGCAACCGGTCCCTGAAGAGCTGGCGCCGCCAGTCGCCGAGCAGGCCGACAGCGACTTCGATCCCGAGGCCGACGCCCTGGCGAACATGCCGACCTTGCGCCTGGCGCTCGAGCAGAGCGCCCAGGCCAAAGGCACCACCTCGACGCACGCCTCTGGCCAGGGTGACAAGACCCAGGCCCAGGACGACAGTGCCCAGGCCAACGTCAATACCTTGGCGAACCTGGCGGTCAAGCCTGAGGGTGAATCCGAGCGCGGACAATCACAGCCTGGCGAAAAAGGCTTCTCCGAGCTGTTGTCCAATGGTCTGAAGGACGTCAAGCATGCCGACAGCGACACCCGCGTGGACGACTTCGCCAATCGCCTGGCCAACCTGACCCAGGCCGTCACCGCCAAGACTGCCCATGCCGTACCGCCGACCAATCCGCTGCACCAGCCCCTGGCGATGAATCAGGGGGCCTGGACCGAAGGGTTGGTCAACCGCGTCATGTACCTGTCGAGCCAGAACCTCAAGTCGGCCGACATCCAGCTCGAGCCTGCCGAGCTCGGCCGTTTGGACATTCGCGTCAATGTCGCGTCGGACCAGGCCACCCAGGTGACCTTCATCAGTGGTCACGCCGGCGTGCGCGATGCGCTGGACAGCCAGCTGTACCGACTGCGCGAGCTGTTCGCCCAGCAGGGGCTGGCCCAGCCTGACGTCAACGTCGCCGACCAGTCGCGTCAGCAACAGCAGCAGGCCCAGCAGGGTGGATCGAATCTGTCTGGTGTCGCTGCGCGTCGCGCCGGGGAGGCGGGCGAGGACGGTGAGCTGGCCGATGCTTCGCGGCCGGTGGAGCAGCAGGTGGTGATCGGCGACAGTGCGGTCGATTACTACGCCTGATCATTCGGGGCTGCGTCTGACACCGGTGCGGGCTTTTGTGAGCAACTGTCTTGCTCAAAATCTAGAAGCCAGCCCAAATCACTGTGGGAGCGGGCTTGCCCGCGAAAAATACACCGCGCTACCTGGCACGGGCTACGCCCGTGTTCGCGGGCAAGCCCGCTCCTACCACCTCCTCAAGCCCGCTCGGCCAAATCTGGCATAACACTTGCTCAGCCACGTCATCCTTTCTTGAAACCCCGATGGACGACGGATTATTGGCATGGCGAAGAGCGACGCAGTCAAAGACCCCGCCACTAAAGGCAAACTGAAGCTGATCCTGCTGCTGGTGCTGGCCTTGCTGCTGGCCGTGGGCCTGTCGGTGGGCGCCACCTGGTTCATCATGCACAAGAGCGAGCCTGCACCTGCGGCCGACCCTGCCGTGGCCAGCGTCAAGCAAGCGGCGATCTACGAGCCCCTGGCGCCGGCCTTCGTGGTCAATTTCAACCAGAACGGCCGCCAGCGCTACATGCAGGTGAGCATTACCCTGCAGGGCCGCAACCAGGCGGACCTCGATGCGCTGAAAGTGCACATGCCGGTGATTCGCAACAATCTGGTGATGATGTTCTCCGGGCAAGGCTTCGACAGCCTGGCCAGCAGTGCCGTGGGCCAGGAAATGCTGCGCCAGAAGGCCACTGCGGTGGTCCAGGAAGTGGCGCAGAAGGAAGTCGGCAAGCCGGTCATCGACCAGTTGCTGTTCACCAATTTCGTATTGCAGTAGGAGCACACTCGATGGCCGTGCAGGACCTGCTGTCCCAGGATGAGATCGATGCCCTGCTGCATGGGGTCGACGATGGGCTGGTACAGACCGAGAGCGCTGCCGAACCCGGTGGCGTCAAGAGCTACGACCTGACCAGCCAGGACCGGATCGTCCGCGGTCGCATGCCGACCCTGGAGATGATCAACGAGCGCTTCGCCCGTTACACCCGCATCAGCATGTTCAACCTGCTGCGTCGCTCCGCCGACGTGGCGGTGGGCGGCGTGCAGGTGATGAAGTTCGGCGAGTACGTGCATTCGCTGTACGTGCCGACCAGCCTCAACCTGGTCAAGATCAAGCCGCTGCGCGGCACCTCGCTGTTCATCCTCGACGCCAAGCTGGTGTTCAAGCTGGTGGACAACTTCTTCGGTGGCGACGGTCGCCACGCCAAGATCGAAGGCCGTGAGTTCACCCCGACCGAGCTGCGTGTGGTGCGCATGGTCCTGGACCAGTGCTTCGTCGACCTCAAGGAAGCCTGGCAGGCGATCATGCCGGTGAACTTCGAATACATGAACTCCGAGGTCAACCCGGCCATGGCCAACATCGTCGGGCCCAGCGAGGCGGTGGTGGTCTCGACCTTCCACATCGAGCTCGATGGCGGCGGCGGCGACCTGCACGTGACCATGCCGTATTCGATGATCGAACCGGTGCGCGAGATGCTCGATGCCGGTTTCCAGTCCGACCTGGACGACCAGGACGAGCGTTGGGTCAAGGCCCTGCGCGAGGACGTGCTGGACGTCAATGTGCCGCTCTCGGCCACCGTTGCCCGTCGTCAGCTCAAGCTGCGCGACATCCTGCACATGCAGCCGGGCGATGTGATTCCGGTAGAGCTGCCCGAACACCTGGTACTGCGCGCCAACGGCGTGCCGTCGTTCAAGGCGCGTCTGGGCTCGCACAAGGGCACCCTGTCGCTGCAGATCATCGACCCGATCGAGCGCCGCTGACGGCGAGCCGGTCGCACTACGAATTGAAAGCCTGTCGAGGACTTTATGGCTAACGAAAACGAGATCACCTCCCCAGAGGAACAGGCCCTGGCCGATGAGTGGGCGGCAGCCCTGGAAGAAACCGGTGATGCCGGCCAGGCGGACATCGATGCGCTGTTGGCAGCCGACAGCGGTCGCTCCTCCGGCGCAGGTCGCCTGCCGATGGAAGAGTTCGCCAGCTCCCCGCGGCCGAGCGAGAACGTCGGCCTGGAAGGGCCGAACCTGGACGTGATCCTGGACATTCCAGTGAGCATCTCCATGGAGGTGGGCGCCACGGAAATCAGCATTCGCAACCTGCTGCAACTGAACCAGGGGTCGGTCATCGAGCTTGATCGCCTGGCAGGCGAACCGCTGGATGTACTGGTCAATGGCACGCTGATCGCCCATGGCGAAGTGGTGGTGGTCAACGAGAAGTTCGGCATTCGCCTAACCGACGTGATCAGCCCCAGCGAACGCATCAAGAAGCTGCGCTGAGTGAAGGGCCTGATACGCGGCGTCGCCGCCCTGGGCGCATTGCTCGCCAGCGAGGTGGTGATCGGCGCGGCTGATCCCGCGTCGGTGTCGGCCAGCACGTCCGCGCCCGGCGGCATGGGTGGGCAACTGGCGCAGATGGTCTTTGGTCTGCTCGTGGTGGTGGGCGCCATCTTCCTGCTCGCCTGGCTGTTGCGCCGCCTGCAGGTGGCACAGCCGCGCGGCGGGCAGGTGATCGAGATCGTCGGCAGCCGAGCCCTCGGCCCGCGCGACCGCCTGCTGCTGGTGCAGGTGGGCAAGGAACAGATCCTGATCGGCCACAGCCCTGGCAGCATCGAGGCGCTGCACGTCATGGCCGAGCCCGTGGAGGTGCCTGTCGGCGCGCGTCAGGCGGCACCGGAATTCGCCCAGCGGCTGCTCGAGCTGATGGGCAAGGACCAGAAGGACAAGAAGTGATGAGCGGCGCGCTGCGCTTACTGTTGACCCTGGCGCTGCTGCTGGCCGCGCCTGTGGCCCTGGCCGCCGATCCGTTGTCGATCCCGGCCATCACCCTGTCCAATGGGCCGGACGGCCAGCAGGAATATTCGGTCAGCCTGCAGATCCTGTTGATCATGACGGCGCTGAGCTTCATTCCGGCGTTCGTCATCCTGATGACCAGCTTTACCCGCATCATCATCGTCTTCTCCATCCTGCGCCAGGCCCTGGGCCTGCAGCAGACGCCGTCGAACCAGTTGCTCACCGGCATGGCCCTGTTCCTGACCATGTTCATCATGGCGCCGGTGTTCGATCGGGTGAATCGTGACGCGTTGCAGCCCTACCTGAACGAACAGATGACCGCGCAACAGGCCATCGACAAAGCCCAGGGGCCGCTGAAGGACTTCATGCTGGCGCAGACCCGGCAAAGCGATCTGGACCTGTTCATGCGCCTGTCCAAGCGCACCGACATCGCCGGCCCCGACCAGGTGCCGCTGACCATCCTGGTGCCGGCATTCGTCACCTCCGAGCTCAAGACCGCGTTCCAGATCGGCTTCATGATCTTCATCCCGTTCCTGATCATCGACATGGTGGTCGCCAGCGTGCTGATGGCGATGGGTATGATGATGCTGTCGCCGCTGATCATCTCGCTGCCGTTCAAGATCATGCTGTTCGTCCTGGTCGATGGCTGGGCGCTGATCATGGGTACGCTGGCCGGCAGTTTCGGCGGCGTCTGAGGCCACTCAAGGAGAGTTTTCGATGACCCCTGAAGTTGCCGTCGACCTGTTCCGCGATGCGCTCTGGCTGACTGCCCTGATGGTGGCGGTGCTGGTGGTGCCGAGCCTGCTGGTCGGCCTGCTGGTGGCGATCTTCCAGGCGGCCACGCAGATCAACGAACAGACCCTGAGCTTCCTGCCGCGCCTGCTGGTGATGCTGATCACCCTGATCGTGGTCGGTCCGTGGCTGGTGCAGAAGTTCATGGAATACATGACCGGCCTGTACAGCGGCATTCCGCAGTTGATCGGATGATGAGCCCATGCTCGAGCTGAGCGCCGCGCAGATCGGCACCTGGGTCGCCACCTTCATCCTGCCGCTGTTTCGCGTGGCAGCGGTGCTGATGACCATGCCGGTGTTCGGGACGCGCATGCTGCCGGCCCGCATACGCCTGTATGTAGCGGTCGCGATCACCGTGGTGATCGTGCCCGGCCTGCCACCGCTGCCCGAGTTCGAGCCCTTGAGCGTGCGTGGCGTGCTGCTGTGCGCCGAACAGATCATCGTCGGCGCGCTGTTCGGGTTTTCCTTGCAGATGCTGTTCCAGGCGTTCGTCGTCGCCGGGCAGATCGTGGCGATTCAGCTGGGCATGGCGATGGCCTCGATGATCGACCCGGCCAATGGCGTCAACGTGGCGGTGGTCGGGCAGTTCCTGACCATGCTGGTGAGTGTGCTGTTCCTGCTGATGAACGGCCACCTGGTGGTGATCGAGGTATTGACCGAAAGCTTCACCACGCTGCCGGTGGGCAATGCCCTGGTGGTCGCGCATTTCTGGGAGATTGCCGGACGCCTGGGCTGGGTGCTGGGAGCGGGGCTGGTTCTGATCCTGCCAGTCATCGCAGCCCTGTTGGTGATCAACATCGCCTTTGGTGTGATGACCCGAGCCGCGCCACAGCTGAACATCTTCTCCATTGGTTTCCCGCTGACCCTGGTGCTGGGGCTGGCCATCTTCTGGGTCGGGCTTGCCGACATCCTCTCGCACTACCAGCAACTGGCCAGCGAGGCCTTGCAGTGGCTGCGTGAGCTGGCACGGGCGCCCTGAGCATGGCAGAGAGCGAGAGCGGTCAGGACAAGACAGAGGAACCCACCGAGAAGCGCAAGCGCGACGCACGGGAAAAGGGTGACATCGCCCGTTCCAAAGAGCTCAACACCTTCGCGGTGACCCTCGGCGGCGCCGGCGCCTTGCTGGCCTTCGGCGGCCACCTTGCCGAAACCCTCATGACGCTGATGCGCGTGAACTTCAGCCTGTCGCGCGAAGTGATAGTCGACGAGCGGGCCATGGGTGCCTTCCTGATGGCCTCGGGCAAGATGGCCATCTGGGCCACCCAGCCGGTGCTGGTGCTGCTGTTCGTCGTATCGTTCGTGGCCCCTATCGCCCTGGGCGGCTTTCTGTTTTCCGGCTCCTTGCTGCAGCCCAAGTTCAGCCGGATGAACCCGCTGTCCGGGATCAAGCGCATGTTCTCGCTGAACTCGCTGACCGAACTGCTCAAGGCGGTGGCCAAGTTCTTCCTGGTGCTGGTGGTGGCGCTCGTGGTGCTGGCCAACGACCGCGAGGCGCTGATGGCGATTGCCAAGGAGCCGCTCGAGCAGGCGATCATCCACAGCGTGCAGGTGGTGGGCTGGAGCGCCTTGTGGATGGCGGCGGGTCTGCTGCTGATCGCCATCGTCGATGTGCCGTTCCAGCTCTGGCAGACGCACAAGAAGCTGAAGATGACCAAGCAGGAAGTGCGCGACGAATACAAGGATACCGAGGGCAAGCCGGAGGTGAAGCAGCGCATTCGCCAACTGCAGCGCGAGGCGTCGCAGCGCAGGATGATGGCGGCGGTGCCCGAGGCCGATGTGATCATCACCAACCCGACGCACTATGCCGTGGCGCTCAAGTACGACCCGGAGAAGGGCGGTGCGGCGCCGCTGCTGCTGGCCAAGGGCACCGACTTCCTGGCCTTGAAGATCCGCGAGATCGGCCAGGAGCACAAGGTACAGATCCTCGAATCGCCAGCGCTGGCACGGGCGATCTACTACTCCACGGAGCTGGAGCACGAAATTCCGGCCGGGCTGTACCTGGCAGTGGCGCAGGTGCTGGCGTACGTGTTCCAGATTCGCCAGTACCGCTCGGGCAAGGGCAAGCCGCCCGAGCCGCTGAAGAAGGATTTGCCGATCCCGCCGGACCTGCAGCGCGACAGTTGATCCTGTTGGCGCGGGCTTGCCCGCGAAAAGAACACCGCGGTGGACCGCGAAAACACCGCAACAGAGCGCCTGGCCCCGCACCCCGGCAAAGTTGGAAAGCTTCTTGCAAAGCCACGCCCAAGCGCCGTCCAGGCGTCAAAGTTTTGCTTGAAGAGGATACCCGGTGGATCGCGCACAGTTAATCAGCAACGCCCGTAACAACCTGGCCGGTCTCGGTCGGGGGAACCTGGGTGTGCCGCTGTTGCTGCTGGTGATGCTGGCGATGATGATGTTGCCCATCCCGCCGTTCCTGCTCGATGTGTTCTTCACCTTCAACATCGCGCTGTCGATCGTGGTCCTGCTGGTCTGCGTCTACGCCCTGCGCCCGCTGGACTTCGCCGCCTTTCCGACCATCCTGCTGGTGGCGACGCTGCTGCGCCTGGCGCTCAACGTCGCCTCGACCCGCGTGGTCATGCTGCACGGCCAGGAGGGCCACGGAGCGGCGGGCAAGGTGATCCAGGCCTTCGGTGAGGTGGTGATCGGCGGCAACTACGTGGTCGGTGCGGTGGTGTTCGCCATCCTGATGATCATCAACTTTGTCGTGGTGACCAAGGGTGCCGGGCGTATTTCCGAGGTGAGCGCGCGCTTCACCCTCGACGCCATGCCCGGCAAGCAGATGGCCATCGACGCCGACCTCAACGCCGGCCTGATCGACCAAGCCCAGGCCAAGGCGCGTCGTGCCGAGGTCGCCCAGGAGGCCGAGTTCTACGGTTCGATGGACGGTGCCAGCAAGTTCGTGCGTGGCGACGCCATCGCCGGCCTGCTGATCCTGTTCATCAACCTCATCGGCGGCATGCTCATCGGCATGCTGCAGCATGGCATGACCTTCAGCGACGCCGGCAAGGTGTACGCTTTGTTGACCATCGGTGACGGTTTGGTGGCGCAGTTGCCCTCGCTGCTGCTGTCCACTGCGGCCGCGATCATGGTCACCCGCGCCTCGGGCTCCGAGGACATGGGCAAGCTGATCAACCGGCAGATGTTCGATTCGCCCAAGGCGCTGGCCGTTTCCGGCGTGCTGATGGTGGTGATGGGGCTGGTGCCGGGTATGCCACACATCGCCTTCCTCAGCCTTGGCGTGCTGGCCGGCGGCGGCGCCTACATGGTGTGGAAGAAGCAGCAGAAGGCCAAGCTCCTGGCCGTGCAGGAAGCGCAGCGCCAACAGGATCTGCTGCCATCGCCGCAGCGCGCCATGGAAACCAAGGAGCTGGGCTGGGACGACGTCACGCCGATCGACATGATCGGCCTGGAAGTCGGCTATCGCCTGATTCCGCTGGTCGACCGCAACCAGGGCGGCCAGTTGCTGGCGCGGATCAAGGGCGTGCGCAAGAAACTCTCGCAAGACCTGGGCTTTCTCATGCCCACCGTGCACATTCGCGACAACCTCGACCTGCAGCCCAGTGCCTATCGCCTGACGTTGATGGGAGTGATCCTGGCCGAGGCCGAGATCTACCCGGACCGCGAGCTTGCGATCAACCCTGGGCAGGTGTTCGGCACCCTCAATGGTATCGCCGCGCGCGACCCGGCCTTTGGCCTCGAGGCGGTGTGGATCGATGTGGCCCAGCGCGCCCAGGCGCAGTCCTTGGGTTACACGGTGGTCGATGCCAGCACCGTGGTCGCCACTCACCTGAATCAGATCCTGCAGAAGCACTGCCACGAGCTGATCGGCCATGAAGAGGTCCAGCAGTTGCTGCAGGTGCTGTCCAAGGCATCGCCGAAACTTGCCGAGGAACTGGTGCCGGGTGTCATTTCCTTGTCGGGGTTGCTCAAGGTCCTGCAGGCCTTGCTTGCCGAGCAGGTGCCCGTGCGTGACATCCGCAGCATTGCCGAGGCCATCGCCAACAATGCCGCCAAGAGTCAAGATACCGCCGCGTTGGTGGCTTCGGTGCGGGTCGGCTTGTCACGTGCCATCGTGCAAAGCATTGTCGGCGTTGAGTCCGAGCTGCCTGTGATCACCCTTGAACCAAGGTTGGAACAGATCTTGCTCAATAGTCTGCAAAGGGCCGGGCAGGGTCAGGAAGACGGTGTTCTTCTTGAACCGAGCATGGCCGAGAAGCTGCAGCGTTCGCTGATCGAGGCGGCGCAGCGCCAGGAGATGCAAGGCCAGCCGGCCATTCTCCTGGTCGCCGGCCCGATCCGTGCCATGCTGTCGAGATTCGGTCGTCTGGCCGTGCCCAACCTGCATGTGCTGGCGTACCAGGAAATACCGGACAACAAGCAAGTCACCATCGTTGCCACCGTGGGCCCTAACGGCTGAGGTAGTGGGTTATGCAAGTTAAGCGTTTTTTCGCCGCCGATATGCGTCAGGCCATGAAGCTGGTCCGTGATGAGCTTGGCGCCGATGCCGCAATCATCGGCAACCGGCGTATCGCCGGCGGTGTCGAACTGACGGCCGCGCTGGACTACAAACTGTCCGCCCTGGCCCCACGCGTGCCGAATGTCGAGCTCGAGGACGAGCTGCGCAAGACCCATTCGCGCATCGCCACCGCCCAGGCCGAGCTGGACGGGCGTGGTGACGCCGAGCTCGGCAACCGGCAATTGTTTGCCGGCCTGTCGCTGACCGCGTCCGAGCCGCTGGTCGAGCCGCATGTGGATGTTCCGGCGCCCGCGCCGGCCCCTGCGGCCCCGACGGTCGACAAGCGCGTCTTCGACGCCATGCGTTCGGAGCTTTCGGGCTTGCGCGAGCTGCTTGAAGTGCAGCTGGGCTCGCTTGCCTGGGGCCAATTGCAGGGCAACAAGCCGCAGCAGGCCAACCTCTGGCGTCGCTTGCAGCGCCTGGGCCTGTCTGGCCCGATCGCCCGTGATCTGCTTGAGCGGGCCGGTGAGATCGAAGACCCGCGTCAGGCTTGGCGCATGGTCCTGGCGCACTTGGCGCGTCTGATCGAGGTGCCTGAGGTGGAGCCGATCGAGGAGGGCGGGGTCATCGCCATGGTCGGCCCGGCCGGCATGGGCAAGACCACCACCCTGGCCAAGCTCGCCGCGCGCTATGTGCTCAAGTACGGCTCGCAGCACCTGGCGCTGGTGAGCATGGACAGCTACCGCATCGGTGCCCAGGAGCAGCTCAAGACCCTCGGGCGCATCCTCAATGTGCCGGTGACCTACGTCGATCCGGGCCAGTCGCTGGCCCAGGCCCTGGAACCACTGCTGCGCAAGCGCGTGGTGCTGATCGATACCGCCGGCCTTCAGGCCAGCGATCCGGCGCTGCGCATGCAGCTCGAATCGCTCGCCAGCCGCGGCATCGCCGCCAAGAACTACCTGGTACTGGCCACCACCAGCCAGAAACAGGTGCTGACCGCCGCCTATCACAGCTACAAGCGCTGTGGCCTGGCCGGTTGCATCCTGACCAAGCTCGATGAAACGGGCAGCCTCGGCGAAGTGCTGAGCCTGGCCATCAGTCACGAACTGCCCGTGGCCTATCTCACCGATGGTCCGCGCATTCCTGACGACCTGCAGTTGCCGCGCAAGCATCAGTTGGTGAGCCGCGCGGTCAGCGTGCAGTTGCAGGAAGAGCCCAGCGAAGAGGCCATGGCCGACATGTTCGCTGATCTCTACCACAATCCCGATAAGCGCGCGGGTTGACGATGAACGGCGCAGGGGGTCGACAGCGGCCCTTCAAGTGGGCAGGTCCCACGCGAGACAAGGTAAAGAACAGACATGGGTAGCATGCATCCCGTACAGGTGATCGCCGTCACCGGTGGCAAAGGTGGCGTCGGCAAGACCAACGTTTCAGTGAACCTGTCCCTGGCGCTGGCTGAACTCGGCCGCCGGGTCATGCTGCTGGACGCCGACCTGGGTCTGGCCAACGTCGACGTGCTGCT
The DNA here is from genome assembly GCF_034961125.1 of Pseudomonas machongensis. Lineage (NCBI taxonomy): Bacteria > Pseudomonadati > Pseudomonadota > Gammaproteobacteria > Pseudomonadales > Pseudomonadaceae > Pseudomonas > Pseudomonas machongensis. The sequence continues at coordinate 90,075 of NZ_JAYFUI010000180.1, forward strand.
GGGGTTGACCCCCAAACGTACCCTGGCCGACGTCATCGAAGGACGCTGCGAGCTGCGCGACGTGCTGTTGCAGGGGCCGGGCGGCGTGCGCATCGTGCCGGCGGCCTCGGGTACCCAGAGCATGGTGCACCTGGCGCCGGCCCAGCATGCCGGGCTGATCCAGGCGTTCAGCGAGATCGGCGACAACCTCGATGTATTGGTGATCGACACCGCTGCAGGTATCGGTGACTCGGTGGTCAGTTTCGTTCGCGCGGCGCAGGAAGTGTTGTTGGTGGTGTGCGACGAGCCCACTTCGATCACCGACGCCTACGCCCTGATCAAGCTGCTCAACCGCGATTACGGCATGAATCGTTTCCGCGTCCTGGCCAACATGGCGCAGAGCCCGCAGGAAGGACGCAACCTGTTCGCCAAGCTGACCAAGGTCACCGACCGCTTCCTCGACGTGGCCTTGCAGTACGTGGGCGCCGTGCCCTACGACGAATGCGTGCGCAAGGCGGTGCAGAAGCAGCGCGCAGTGTACGAGGCCTTCCCGCGCTCCAAATGCGCCCTGGCGTTCAAGGCCATTGCGCAGAAGGTCGACAGCTGGCCGCTGCCGGCCAACCCGCGCGGGCACCTGGAGTTCTTCGTCGAGCGCCTGGTACAGCCCACCAGTGCGGGGCCGGTGCTATGAGCGCGAGTGGATTCAAGATGTACAGCAAGGCGTCCAAGGACGCTCAGTACGAGCTGGTCGAGCGCTATGCCCCGCTGGTCAAGCGGATTGCCTACCACCTGTTGGCGCGCCTGCCGGCGAACGTGCAGGTCGAGGACCTGATCCAGGCCGGCATGATCGGCCTGCTGGAAGTGGCCAACAAGTACGACGCCAGCAAGGGTGCGAGCTTCGAGACCTATGCCGGCATCCGCATCCGTGGCGCCATGCTCGACGAGGTGCGCAAGGGCGACTGGGCGCCGCGTTCGGTGCACCGCAACACGCGCATGGTCAGTGACGCGATTCGCGCCGTCGAAGCAAGAACCGGTCGTGACGCTAAAGATCACGAGGTTGCTGCCGAACTCCAATTGGGTCTCGACGATTATTACGGGATTCTGAACGATACCTTGGGCAGCCGCCTGTTCAGTTTCGACGACCTGCTGCAGGACGGCGAACACGAAGGGCTGCACGAGGACGGTGTCAGCGGCCAGGTCGAGCCGTCGCGTGACCTGGAAGACGAACGCTTCCAGGCTGCACTGACCGATGCGATCGCCAACCTGCCGGAGCGCGAGCGCCTGGTCCTGGCGCTGTACTACGACGAAGAGTTGAACCTCAAGGAAATCGGGGAAGTGCTGGGGGTCAGCGAATCGCGTGTCAGCCAGTTGCACAGCCAGTGCGCGGCGCGTCTGCGCAGTCGGTTGGGTGAATGGCGAGCGCGGTGAACCCGGGTTCGATGCAGTCGTTTTACGTGGTGCCGAATTGATTGAGCGCGCGCTTGTGAGACGAGCGCGTTTAAGACTGCTTGGAGGTCTAATTGAACAAAGATATGAAAATCCTCATCGTTGACGACTTCTCGACGATGCGGCGGATCATCAAGAACCTGTTGCGTGATCTGGGCTTCACCAACACCGACGAAGCCGACGATGGCACCACGGCTCTGCCGATGCTCGAAAGCGGTCACTACGACTTCCTGGTGACCGACTGGAACATGCCTGGCATGTCCGGCATCGATCTGCTGCGCAAGGTGCGCGCCCACGACCGTCTCAAGGGCATGCCGGTGCTGATGGTGACCGCCGAGGCCAAGCGCGACCAGATCATCGAAGCGGCCCAGGCCGGCGTCAACGGCTATGTGGTCAAGCCTTTCACCGCGCAGGTACTCAAAGAAAAGATCGAAAAGATCTTCGAACGCGTCAACGGCTGAGCCATGTCTGGGGGCGCTATGGAATCAAGAAACGATTCTCTGGGGGAGTTCGAGTCGACCCTGAAGAAGCACGCCGAGCAACTGGTGCAAAGCCTGGAACGCGGCCAGTTCGGCGAGGCGGTGCAGCTGATCCACCAGCTCAACCAGACCCGTGACCGCGGCCTTTATCAGGAAGTGGGCAAGCTCACTCGCGAGCTGCACAGCGCTATCGTCAGTTTCCAGATCGATCCGCGCATGCCGCAGGCCGAGGAAGTGTCGCAGATCACCGACGCCACCGAACGGCTGTCCTACGTGGTCCGGCTGACCGAGAACGCGGCCAATCGCACCATGGACCTGGTCGAGCAAAGCACGCCTGTGCTCAACGATCTGGCATCCGAAGCCCAGAACCTGTCTGCCGACTGGCAGCGCTTCATGCGCCGCGAGGTGGCAGCGCCTGAATTTCGTGAGTTGGTCAAGCGCGTCGACAGTTTCCTGACGCACAGCGCCGAAGGTAACCGCAAGGTGGCCGGCCATCTCAACGACATTCTCCTGGCTCAGGACTATCAGGACCTGACCGGGCAGGTGATCAAGCGGGTGACCGCGCTGGTCACCGAAGTCGAAAGCAATCTGCTCAAGCTCGTGTTGATGGCAAGTCAAGTCGACCGCTTTGCCGGCATCGAACATGACCACGATCAATTGCGTGCTGAAAAAGATGAAGAAAAACATCCAACTCGGGGTGAAGGTCCGCAGATTCATGCCGATAAGCGTGAAGACGTCGTGTCCGGTCAGGACGATGTCGACGATCTGCTGTCCAGCCTGGGTTTTTAGGGAGCACGTTTAATGAGCTTCGGCGCCGATGAAGAAATCCTTCAGGATTTCCTGGTAGAAGCCGGCGAAATCCTCGAGCAACTGTCCGAGCAACTGGTGGAGCTGGAAAGCCGACCTGATGATGCGGACCTGCTCAATGCGATCTTTCGCGGTTTTCACACTGTAAAAGGGGGCGCCGGCTTCCTTCAGCTCAATGAGCTGGTGGAGTGCTGCCACATTGCCGAGAACGTCTTCGACATCCTGCGCAAGGGAGAGCGCCGGGTCGATGCCGAACTGATGGATGTGGTGCTCGAAGCGCTCGACACGGTCAACAGCATGTTTGGCCAGGTTCGCGAGCGCAGCGACATCACCCCGGCTACGCCAGAGCTGCTCGCCGCGCTGTCGCGCCTGGCCGAACCGGCCAGCGCCGATGCCGTGGCACCGGTTGCCGTGGCGGCGGTCGTCGAGGCACCGGCTGCCGAGGCGGACATCACCGATACCGAGTTCGAGCAACTGCTCGACTCCCTCGACGCGGTCAAGGCCCAGGCCGAGGCGGCCGAGCAGTCGCAGGGCGAAGCCGTTTCCGGCAGTGCCGACGAGATCACCGACGCCGAGTTCGAGTCGCTGCTCGACCAACTGCATGGCAAGGGTCAGTTCTCGCCGGAAGTCGCGGCGAGCGAGCCGGAGGCTGCAGTCGCGACGCCGGCCGGTGACGAGATCACCGACGAAGAGTTCGAGGCGCTGCTCGATCAGTTGCATGGCAAGGGCGCTTTTGCCGCCGATGCACTGCCGAGCGTCGAAGCCACCGCCTCTGCGCCAGCGGCCGAACCTGTCGGCGATCACATCACCGACAACGAGTTCGAGGCCCTGCTGGACCAACTGCATGGCAAGGGCAAGTTCAGTGGCGATGCCGTCGCGGCTGAAGCGCCTGCCGTTGCCGTGGCTGCCGCGCCTGCTGCCAAGGTCGAAAGCAAGCCTGTCGCCAAGCCGGCGCCTGCCCCCGCCGCGGCTGCCAAGCCGGCCGCTGCTCCGGCACCGGCACGCGCTGCAGCGCCGGCTGCCGACAAGCACGGCGCCAGCGAAGCGGAAACCACGGTGCGGGTCGATACTGCGCGCCTGGATGAAATCATGAACATGGTCGGCGAACTGGTGCTGGTGCGTAACCGCCTGGTGCGCCTGGGCCTGAACAGCGGCGACGAGGCCATGTCCAAGGCCGTGTCCAACCTCGACGTGGTCACTGCCGACCTGCAGACCGCGGTCATGAAGACCCGCATGCAGCCGATCAAGAAGGTCTTCGGCCGCTTCCCGCGCCTGGTACGCGACTTGGCCCGCCAGCTCAAGAAAGAGATCAACCTGGAGCTGGTCGGCGAAGAGACCGACCTGGACAAGAACCTGGTCGAGGCTCTGGCCGACCCGCTGGTGCACTTGGTGCGCAACGCGGTCGACCATGGCGTCGAGACCCCCGAGGAACGCGAGGCCTCCGGCAAGGCGCGTACCGGTCGGGTGGTGCTGTCGGCCGAGCAGGAGGGTGACCATATCCTGCTGTCGATCTCCGACGACGGCAAAGGCATGGACCCGAACGTCCTGCGCGCCAAGGCGGTCGAGAAGGGCCTGATGGACAAGGATGCAGCCGACCGCCTGAGCGAGTCGGATTGCTACAACCTGATCTTCGCCCCGGGCTTCTCGACCAAGACCGAGATCTCCGACGTGTCCGGCCGCGGTGTGGGCATGGATGTGGTGAAGACCAAGATTTCCCAGCTCAATGGCTCGATCAACATCTTCTCGGCCAAGGGCCAGGGCTCGAAGATCGTCATCAAGGTGCCGCTGACGCTGGCAATCATGCCGACGCTGATGGTGATGCTGGCCAACCAGGCGTTCGCCTTCCCGCTGGTCAACGTCAACGAGATCTTCCATCTCGACCTGTCGCGCACCAACGTGGTCGATGGCCAGGAAGTGGTGATCGTGCGCGACAAGGCGCTGCCGCTGTTCTACCTCAAGCGCTGGCTAGTCCAGGACCAGCAGCACGAGGAGCAGCTCGAAGGGCATGTGGTGATCCTGTCGGTCGGTACTCAGCGCATCGGCTTCGTGGTCGACCAGTTGGTGGGCCAGGAAGAGGTGGTGATCAAGCCGCTGGGCAAGATGCTGCAGGGCACCCCGGGCATGTCCGGCGCCACCATCACCGGTGACGGTCGTATCGCGCTGATCCTCGACGTCCCGAGCATGCTCAAGCGTTACGCCGCCCGGCGTATTTGATTTCGGCGGCGCGACCTGGCGGTTGCGCCGCCTAACGGAGTGTTTATGGCAGTCAAGGTCCTGGTGGTGGATGATTCCGGTTTCTTCCGCCGCCGTGTCTCGGAAATCCTCTCGGCGGACCCGACCATCCAGGTGGTCGGCACCGCGACCAACGGCAAGGAAGCGATCGATCAGGCGCTGGCGCTCAAGCCTGACGTGATCACCATGGACTACGAGATGCCGATGATGGACGGCATTACCGCCGTGCGGCACATCATGCAGCGCTGCCCGACACCGGTCCTGATGTTCTCTTCGCTCACCCACGAAGGTGCGCGTGTCACCCTCGATGCGCTGGATGCAGGGGCGGTCGACTACCTGCCGAAGAACTTCGAGGATATTTCGCGCAACCCCGAGAAGGTCAAGCAGATGCTGTGCGAGAAGGTCCATACCATCTCGCGCAGCAATCGCCGTTTCAGCAGCTTCGCCAGCCACGCGCCCAGCCCGGTTGCCAGCGCTGGGTCGAGCACCAGCCATGCCCCGGCCAGCACCTTGGGCAGCGCTGCACCGACACGCCCTGCGGCGCCGGTACGCAGCGTTGCGCCTGCCGCCAGCCATTCGCCGGCGCCCAAGCGCAAGCCCTACAAGCTGGTGGCCATCGGCACCTCCACAGGCGGTCCGGTTGCCCTGCAGCGGGTGCTGACGCAACTGCCCGCCAACTTCCCGGCCCCCATCGTGCTGATTCAGCACATGCCTGCGGCGTTCACCAAGGCCTTTGCCGAGCGCCTCGACAAGCTGTGCAAGATCAGCGTCAAGGAGGCCGAGGACGGTGATGTGCTGCGTCCAGGCCTCGCGCTGCTGGCCCCGGGAGGCAAGCAGATGATGGTCGATGGCCGTGGCACGGTGAAGATCCTGCCGGGGGACGAACGCCTGAACTACAAACCCTGCGTGGACATCACCTTCGGCTCGGCGGCCAAGACCTACGGTGACAAGGTGCTGTCGGTCGTGCTGACCGGCATGGGTGCCGACGGACGCGAAGGTGCTCGCCTGCTCAAGCAGGGCGGCAGCACCGTATGGGCCCAGGACGAGGCAAGCTGCGTGATCTACGGCATGCCCATGGCGATCGTCAAAGCCAACCTGGCCGACGCCGTGTACAGCCTGGACGAGATCGGCAAGCACCTGGTAGAGGCCTGTGTCTGATGGATGTTCTTAGCCTTATCGGCCTGATCCTGGCGTTCGTCGCCATCGTCGGCGGCAACTTCCTCGAGGGCGGCCACGTCGGTGCGCTGCTCAACGGCCCTGCCGGGCTGATCGTCATCGGCGGCACCCTGGCCGCGGCGCTGCTGCAGTCGCCGCTGTCGGCGTTCAAGCGTGCGTTGCAGATCCTGCGCTGGATCTTCTTCCCGCCTCGGGTCGACCTGGCTGGCGGCATCGATCGTGTCGTCAACTGGAGCCTGACTGCGCGCAAGGAAGGCCTGCTGGGGCTGGAGGGCGTCGCTGATGCCGAACCGGACCCGTACGCACGCAAAGGTCTGCAGTTGCTGGTCGATGGCGCGGAGCCTGAGTCGATCCGCAGCATTCTCGAGGTCGACTTCCTCACCCAGGAGAGCCGTGACATCCAGGCTGCCAAGGTCTTCGAGAGCATGGGCGGCTACGCGCCGACCATCGGTATCATCGGTGCGGTGATGGGCTTGATCCATGTGATGGGCAACCTGGCCGATCCGTCGCAACTGGGTAACGGCATCGCCGTGGCCTTCGTCGCCACCATCTATGGTGTGGCCAGTGCCAACCTGATCCTGCTGCCGGTGGCCAACAAGCTCAAGGCCATCGTCATGCGCCAGTCGCGTTATCGCGAGATGCTGCTCGAGGGGCTGCTGTCGATCGCCGAAGGCGAGAACCCACGCTCGATCGAGCTGAAGCTGCAAGGCTTCATGGAGTAAGCCATGCGTCGTCGTCGCCATACGGAGGAGCATGAGAACCACGAGCGCTGGCTGGTCTCGTACGCCGACTTCATCACCTTGCTGTTCGCCTTTTTCGTGGTGATGTACTCGATTTCCTCGATCAACGAGGGCAAGTACAAGGTCATTTCCCAGGCGCTGATCGGAGTGTTCAACGACCCCGAGCGCAGCCTCAAGCCGATCCCGATCGGCGATGAGCGTCCGCTGACGATCAAGCCGGCAGAACCCTTGATCAAGGACAGTGACCAGGTCGATGCAGGCCTGGGACAGACCAGCGTCGACCCGCTCAAGACCATCACCGACCAGGTGGCCGATGCCTTCGGCGACTTGATCAAGTCGAACCAGATGACCGTGCGTGGCAATGAGCTGTGGGTGGAGATCGAACTCAATTCGGCATTGTTGTTCGGCAGCGGCGATGCCATGCCCAGCGACATCGCCTTCGAGATCATCGAGAAGGTGGCCCGGATCCTCAAGCCGTTCGCCAACCCGGTGCATGTCGAAGGCTTCACCGACAATCTGCCGATCCGCACTGCCCAGTACCCGACCAACTGGGAGTTGTCGTCGGCGCGCGCGGCGAGCATCGTGCGCTTGCTGGCAATGGAAGGGGTGAACCCGGCGCGCATGGCCTCGGTGGGTTACGGCGAGTATCAACCGGTCGCCAGCAACGATACCGCCGATGGCCGGGCGCGCAATCGTCGGGTGGTGCTGGTGATTTCGCGCAATCTCGAAGTGCGCCGCAGCCTGACTGGCTCCGGCAGCGCCAACGCCACCCCGGACGCAGCGTTGCGCCGTGCTGGCACACAAAGTGCACCAGCTACGCCAGCCACGACGGTCGGGAGCAATCCCGTCAAATCTCCGTCACCTAATCTATAGAACCGTTCCCGGCGGGACATTTCGCCCATGCTGGGAGGAAGCAACGCACGATGAGAGTCTGGGCAGTAGCCAATCAAAAAGGTGGCGTCGGCAAGACCACCACCACCATCGCCCTGGCCGGTCTGCTGGCCGAGGCGGGCAAGCGCGTGGTCGTCGTCGACCTCGACCCGCACGGCTCGATGACCAGCTATTTCGGGCACAATCCCGACGCCCTGGAGCACAGCTGCTACGACCTGTTCCTGCACAAGGGCGTGGTGCCCGAAGGGCTGCCGGGGCAGTTGCTGCTGCCGACCAGCCATGAGCGTATTTCGTTGCTGCCCTCGAGCACTGCACTGGCGGTGCTGGAGCGCCAGTCGCCGGGCCAGAATGGCCTGGGCCTGGTAATCGCCAAGAGTCTGGCGCAGCTGTGGCAGGATTTCGACTTTGCCCTGATCGACAGCCCGCCCTTGCTGGGTGTGCTGATGGTCAACGCCCTGGCGGCCAGCCAACAACTGGTGATCCCGGTGCAGACCGAGTTCCTCGCGGTCAAGGGCTTGGAGCGTATGGTCGGCACCCTGGCGATGATCAACCGCTCACGCAAGCAGGCGCTACCCTTCCAGATCGTCCCGACCCTGTTCGACCGCCGTACCCAGGCCTCGCTCGGCACGCTCAAAGTGCTGCGCGACACCTACGGCGAGCAGGTCTGGCAGGGTTACATTCCGGTCGACACGCGCCTGCGCGATGCCAGCCGCAACGGCGTCACGCCCTCGCAGTTCGACGGCAAGAGCCGCGGTGTGATCGCCTACCGGGCGCTGCTCAAGCACCTGCTGACCTACCGCAACGCATTGCAGGTGGCCTGATGAACCGTGCCCCGCAGATCACCAGCAAGCCGCAACTGGCCTTGCAGTCGTACCTCGACGGCCTGTTGCAGGAAGCCACCGAGCCGGTTGAAGTGCCTGAGGCGCCGCTGCCGACAGTGCAGCCACAGGCAGCCGAGCCCAGCGACGAATTCGCCGCTGCGGTTCGTGAAGAACAAGCCCGCGACGCCGTCCGCCAGCCCGAGTCGGTGGTGGCGCTCAAACCCTTTGCCGAGCCTGCGCCCAGGATCCTGCCGACGCTGTTGCCGCCGGTGGAGCCGGTGGTCAGCGTGGTCGAAGAGCAAGTGCTGGCCGAGGCTTCGATTCCGGTGCTGACCCAGACCCAAGCCATAGAGCCGGTCGCCCCGCTGGTCGAAGTCCACCTGCCGTCACCTGCTGCACCGGTGCCGCCGGCTACCGTCGACGGGCGTCCGGCCTGGGCTGCGGAGCCTTTCGAATGCCTGCTGTTCGACGTCGCCGGGCTGACCCTGGCGGTGCCGCTGGTGTGCCTGGGGTCGATCTACAGCCTGGCCGGCCAGGAGCTCACGCCGCTGTTCGGCCAACCGGACTGGTTCCTCGGCATCCTCAGTTGCCAGGCCGGCAACCTGAAGGTGCTGGACACCGCACGCTGGGTCATGCCTGACCGTTACCGCGAGGATTTCCGCCAAGGCTTGCAGTACGTGATTTCCGTGCAGGGCTACGAGTGGGGGCTGGCGGTGCATCAGGTCAGCCGCTCGCTGCGCCTGGACCCGGCCGAGATCAAGTGGCGCAGCCAGCGTGGCCAACGCCCGTGGCTGGCGGGCACGGTGATTGAACACATGTGCGCCTTGCTCGACGTCGCCGAGCTGGCCGAGCTGATCGCCAGTGGTGCGGTCAAGCAGCTGAATACCAAACACAACTGACATGGGCGCCGCATCTGCCGCGGCCTCAACGAGCACACCGCCAACGGCGGTACAAGAGGGCTAGGGGAATGAAAAAGTCGTCTGCACAAGGTTCCGAAGATCCGATCCTGCAGTGGGTCACCTTCCGTCTGGACAACGAGTCCTACGGCATCAACGTCATGCAGGTGCAGGAAGTCCTGCGCTATACCGAAATCGCTCCAGTGCCGGGTGCGCCGAGCTATGTGCTCGGTATCATCAACCTGCGCGGCAACGTGGTCACCGTGATCGACACCCGCCAGCGTTTCGGCCTGATGCCCTCGGACGTCACCGACAACACCCGTATCGTGATCATCGAGGCGGACAAGCAGGTGGTCGGCATCCTGGTCGACAGCGTGGCCGAAGTGGTCTATCTGCGTCAGTCGGAGATCGAGACTGCGCCGAACGTCGGTAACGAAGAGTCGGCCAAGTTCATCCAGGGCGTGTGCAACAAGAACGGCGAGCTGCTGATCCTGGTCGAGCTGGACAAGATGATGACCGAGGAAGAGTGGTCGGAGCTGGAGAACATCTGAGGTGATCTTCGAGGCTGCGGTAATCCTCCTGGCGCTGTTGTGGGCGCTTAGCCTGTGGTTCTTCCTCAACTACAGCAAGCGCCAGCGCGAGCTGGCCAGCCAGCAGGCCCAGGGCGATGCGCTGCGTGATCAGCGCATCAGGGACCTGGCGAAACGTCTGGATGACTACCAGAACGGTACCGTGCGCATGGGCGAGGCGATTCACGAACTGCGTTCGGTGGTCGCGCCCTTGCCGGAAAAGGTCCAGCAGCTTGAGCAGCGCGACCCCAACAGCGTCACCTTCACCCAGGCGGCCAAGCTGGTCAACATGGGTGCCAGTGTCGAGGAACTGACCCAGACCTGCGGCCTGACCCTGGCCGAGGCGCAGCTGATGAGCAAGCTGCACCGCGGTGAGTGAGGGGTGCTGGCAGGCTGAACGACTTGGGGGCGCACTGCGCCCCCGAGTCGTTTGTGCGTCGGCACCTGTCAGGCGCTCGTGCCAATAACGGTCGAGCATGCTGTTGTAGATGTCGTTGAAGTCCAGTCCCAGATGAACTTCTGCAAGGCCTGGGCGCGCCGCACCTGTCGGTAGCGTTCGCAGCAGCAAGCTGGCCATCAGCCCTGGCCGGCAGTCGAGCCGAATTTCCACGAGTTGGCATTGCCCATGTCGGCCACACGCTCCAGCGGCACCAGCCGCTCCCGCGCTTGTTGGTAATCCGCCAGATCGAACAGGGCCTGATGATTGATCGCTGGCAGGTTGAACACCTCGGTCGCGTTTCTCAGTGTGTTGAGCTCCGGCAGGTTGCGTTCGATCACCGCATTGAGCACACCGGGACCGGTGAGCTGGTTGAGCTGGTGCGAGTAAGCCCGCAGGCCTGCCGGATTGCCCAGCGGATCGGGCCTTGGGCTGGTGTAGAACGCTGTAGCGCCTTCTTGGGTGCGGTAACGGTAGAGGATCTCGTCGGAGATCTGGTTGAGCAGCGGGTTGAAGGGGCGGCTGCCGATCATGCTGGTGTTGTAGTGGGTGTACATGCCCAGGTCGGCGTTGCTCACCGGGCTGTTGAGCAGCAGGTTGTACAGTGGCGTCACCAGCGGCACCCGATCGATGCTGGCGCGTGCGCCGCTGGCCGAGGGCTCGGTCAGCAGCTGGTCGTCGAGGTCCAGGTACAGCCCGCCTTCGGCGTGCAGGATGCGATAGCGCAGGATGTCCGAGGCAGAGGAGAAGTTGCAGGCCACCCCGCCATTGCCGTCGATGGCGGCCTGGTACTGCTCGAAGTACTCGCTGTCGCGAAACGTGTGGTAGAACGTCTGGTGTTCCAGCGTCGATACCTGCAAGCCCTTGTCGATGCGGCTGGCGAGCAGCGCCATGTTCTCGGCGTGAGCCGCGGGGCTGGCGTTGGAGAGATACAGGCGCAGCTGGTACTCGCTGTGTTCGAGGGCCTGCAGGTTGTGGTCGAGGGTCTCCAGATACAGCTGGCCTATTGGCTGGTCACCCACCCACAGCGAGAAGATCTGCTTGGGTATGGCGATGCCCGGTGCTCTGCCCAGCGCGGCGAAGTCCACCGGCAGCGGCAGGTCGATACCCAGTGCGCGCAAAGTTGCCGTACGCGAAGCCGAGGTGACGCTGCGCTCGAAGGTGTTGGCCGGGACCAGCGCTCTTGAGCTGCCGGAGGCCAGGGCGGACGGGTCGACGATGTACCCGGTGCGGTCGCTGTCCAGGGTGCGCTGGCGCAGGAACGCGTCCTGCTCGGCGTCATACACCAGCTCGCTGTGCGAGTCGCCGATCTGACCGAACAGGGTGTCATCGCCGCTGAAGCTTCGGCTGCGCAAAATGTCGTCGCCAGCCAGTGGCGCTGGTGCGGGCAGCGGCGCGGCAGGCGTGAGGTCTTCGAAGAACGGCGCTGCCGCCTGTTCGGGCAGGCGCGGTGGTCTGATCGGGCTCAGCGGGTAGCCGATCTGGCCGTTGATCCGCCTAGGTTTGATGAAGCCTGACGAGGCGCGGCTAAACAGCGAGCGGCCGGCTTTTGCGCCCTGCACCAGGCCCGGCGCAGCGCCCAGCGCGCCGAACACGGCTTGCTGAATGCCTTCGCTGCGCGCTTGCGGGTCGTTGTCGTTGAGCGCCTGATCCAGCCCGAGGCCGAACTGCACGGCGCTGCCCAGCACCAGCAATGGGATGAGTTCGGGGGCCACCAGCAGCAGCGGGGCCAGCAGGTTCATGCTCTGGTAGAAGTAGCTGCGCCAGGTGGCCTTGCTCAATTGCCTGTCACTGGTGATGAGGTACTCGGCGTCGGCCAGGCTGCGGCGGCGCTGGGCCTGGGCGACGGCGCGGAACAGGTCATGCTCGAGCAGTGGACTGTAGGTATCGGCCTTGTAGTTGACGTAGATGGCCGGGTCCCAGTACTCCACCACCTTCTGCATGCCGCTGGGTGGCATCGGCAGCGTGAGCACTGCGCGCGTGCCCAGTTTTCTCAGCGCGTTGCCCAGCCCGGCGAGGAACGGGCCGTCATCGACGTCCTCGGCGCGGAAGTGGTAGAGCAGAGCACTGCGCAGTGACGGCTGGCGGCAGCATCCGGCGAGCCAGCGAGCCATGCTCGTTGTATCGGCAAACTCATGCAGCGGATGCTCGCTGCCGGGGATGTAGAGCAAGGTCAGGCCAGTGACACGGTCGCTCAGGCAGAGAATGTCGCTGGAGCAGTAGCCGTAGAAATTCAGCAGCCTGGCTTGAACCGCGTTGTCGGCGAGCCGTTTGCTGGTAGCGATGCGCTCGACCCCGGCGCTGCGCCAGGCCAGGCTGCGGGCCTGCTCGCTGAGCCGGCCCAGCAGCACCTGGCGGTTGCAGGCGGCGAGGAACGCGATGCGGGCGCTGAGGGCATACCGCTCCTGCGAGGTTTGCCAGAACGCTTCGAGTTCCTGTTTGAACACGTTCTTGAAGTCCAACTGCCAGATGAATGCCTGGAACGCCTCGGCATCGAGCTGCAGGTAGCTGCCGGCATCGAAGCGCTGCGGTGTGCCGGGCAGGAACAGGCCGTGAAACTCGATGTGCACATCGGTATCAGTCAGTAGGCCCGCTGCGGGCAGTTCCTCGACGATCGACAGACTGCCGTGCGCCAGGGCTGTGCGCAGTGGCATGTGCCGCTGGCGCGGGAGCATGTCGAGCAGCAGCGCGGCCATTTCCGCGGCGGTGGACGGGCGAGTGAGCTTCTCCAGAGCTTGCGACACCAGCTCGCTGATGCTCCGGTCCTGCCAGTTGACCAGCAGCGCCTGGGTCATGCTCATCTGCTCGGCGATTTTCGCCAGCCAGCCGCGGCCGTCGACGTACCGGCAATGCAGGGTCACTGCCTGGGTGGTGTCCGGATCGAGCTCATGGCCGTGTTGCCGGGCCCAGGTGCGGATCCTCGTGCTGGCACTGCGAGCGGGGGTGGGAATCAGCGTTGCTGTCTGTTGTACGTGCTGTATGCCTTTGCTGCCGACAAAGGCCTGGGGGAGAGGTTTGGACATGGAGTGGATCTCCGGTTGCGGGCTCGGGAGAATCCGTGTGATGGGGGAGTGGCAGGTAATAGATATTGCTTGTGCGGGGGTTCGCATCCCTTTCAGGTATTCGTGTAGAGGCTGGCAGGTGTTCGCCGAAGATGTTGCAGCGCCCACCTTCACAGAGTGCCGTTAGGCAGGCGTGGTAGGTCCGGGGGGACATCGCGCTCACCGGGTGCTGTGTCGTTGAAACCGGCCGGTACCTTGCCGCGCAGTTGCCAGGCAAACGCGATGATCTCGGCGATGGTCAGGTACAGCGCCTCGGGAATCTGCTCGCCAAGCTCCAGCCGCGCCAGCAGGCGCACCAGTTCGGCGTTCTCGTAGATCGGCACTTCATGTTCGCGGGCCAGGGCGAGGATGGCTTCGGCCAGTTCGTCCTCACCCTTGGCGCTCAGGGTGGGCGCCTGATCACCGTCGTAGCTCAGGGCAATGGCCTGGCGGGGGGCTTTGTTGCTCATGCGGTTTCATCCACCCAGCGTTGTTCCAGTCGTGTGCGCGGACCTTGTGGCGGGATGCCGGGGTGACATTCCAGGTCGCCAACGTCCAGGCCCCGTGCCAGCAGGCGTTCGCGCAGGCTGCCAAGCTGGCTGTCGATCAGTTCGGCGGTTTGCGGGCGCTCCGCCCACAGCTGGCCGCTAAGCCGGCCTTGGGTGAGCTGGGCCTGGACCTGTAATGGGCCCAGCGGCGGCAGGTCGAAGGCCAGGTCGATGCGCCACAACGACTCGAGTGGATCGCGCTGCTCGCGCTGCGGGTCGGCCTGCTGCCGCGGGGTGTCCTCGCGTTGCAGCTTGGCCTGCAGCGGGATGAACTCCTGGCCGTGGCGCAAGGGGATCTCGGTTTGCCAGGTGGTCTGCTGGTTGCCGCTCTCGGTGGTACCGGTCTGCTGCAGGCTGGCCAGTTGATGGCTTTGTACCCGCGAAATGGCGGCGGCGGCCAGGCGCAGCAGTTGCTGCAGGTCGCCTTTTTCTTCCAGGCTTTGCAGCAGACGTGAGGGCAGGGGGAAGGTGCCGGGCTGCGGGCGGCTGCTGACTTGGTCGAGCATGCCCAGGGCGCTGCGGGCCATGCCCGGCAGGACCTGGGCCAGGGCGGTGGCGGCCAGCGCCGGATTGAATGTGGGGTTGCCCGGAACGCTCGGCAAGACTTGCGCCACCAGGCGCACCAGCTGCGCCTTGAGGTCTGGAGCGACTCCCGCGCCAAGGCCGCCGAGCAGCTTGGCCTCGAGAAACGCGCCACTGTTGTTCAGCGCCTGGGCGATGCTCTTGGCGTCGCCCAACTGTGCGGGGGTTGGCAGGCTGGCCAGCAGGCGCGCGGCGGTAGCGCTCAGCTCGCTGTTGCCAGCGGGGGCACTGGCGATCTGCTGCAAGGCGTTGAGCAAGGTTGGCAGCGATGCCTGACGGCTGGTTTGGGTCAGCAGTTGCTGGGCGATGGTCAGTTGGTCCTGGCGCCCGCTAAGGGGTACGAAGCGCAGCGACTGGTCGCCTTGCACCAGCGCGCTGAGCAGGCTGCCGAGCGCCAACGGACGTGGGCTGTCGATGGTCAGCGTAGCGCCGGCCTGGCTGCTGTTGAGCAAACTCACCAGCGAGCGGAACGCTGTGGTCTGTGCCGCGCTGCCGGGCAGTGCCTGGCTGGTCAGCACCTTGCCCTGCAGCAAGTTGCCGATCGGTATCTTGCCGGTGTCGAGCTGAGTGAGGGTGGCGATGTTGCTGGCGCTGGCCTGTTGCAAAACCACCGCCAGGCGGTTGCTATCGGCTTGGCCAAGCGTGATCTGGCTGCCGGGGGGCAGGGGCTGGTTGGCACTGGCCTGCACCTGGGCCTGGTTGCCGTTGGGCAGGCTCAGGCGCAACAGCATCATGAAGTCCTGGCCCACCTGGCGCAGGTTCAGCACTTCGGCCTGGGCAGTCTGGCCCGGGGGGATCAGGCCGGGTTGTGCTTGACTCAGGCGCAGCAGCTCACCGGTCAGGCTGGCCTTGGCCACCTGCGCTGCGAATGCGCTTTGTGCGCCGAGACTATTGATTTCCGTCATGATTGTATACAACCTGTCGAGCCAGCCCTCTTGGCAGCGGGATGGCACATGTAATAATGCCGGGCGCGTTGCCACTGCCAGTATAACGGCCAGTGGCAGGGCGACTTGAGACAAGGGTGTTGATCTGCGGTGTTTCATTCGCGGGCAAGCCCGCTCCCACAGGATCGCTGCTGCTTCTGTGGGAGCGGGCTTGCCCGCGAAGAAGGCGCACTGCTCGACACGCCATGAACAGCATAAGGCGAAACCGTGACCCTCCACCTCCAAGCCGCGAACCTTGCCTGCGAGCGCGACTGGCGACTGCTCTTCGAGCACCTTGACTTCGAACTGCGCCCCGGCGACATGCTGCAGGTCAGCGGCCCCAATGGCAGCGGCAAGACCAGCCTCCTGCGCCTGTTGGCCGGCCTGATGCAGCCGACGGCAGGGCAGATCCTGCTCGATGGCCGCGCCCTCGGCGAGCAGCGCCATGCCCTGGCCAGTATCCTGCTGTGGATCGGGCATGCTGCCGGGATCAAGGAATTGCTGACGGCCGAAGAGAACCTTGCCTGGCTCTGCGCCCTGCATCGACCCGCGACCCGCGCGGGCATCTGGACGGCTCTCGAGGCGGTCGGCCTGCGCGGATTCGAGGATGTACCTTGCCACACTCTCTCGGCCGGCCAGCAGCGCCGCGTCGCCCTGGCCCGCCTGTACCTGGACTGCCCGCCACTGTGGATCCTCGATGAACCGTTCACCGCCCTCGACAAGCAGGGGGTGGCCCAGCTCGAAGCGCACCTGGCCGCGCACTGCGAGCAGGGGGGGACGGTGGTGCTGACCACCCATCACAACCTCGAGCGCAGACCGTCCGGCTACCGTGAACTCAACCTGGGGCAGTGGGCGGCATGAGCGTCTTCCTTCTGTTGCTGCGCCGCGAAGCGCGCCTGTTGTTCCGTCGCCCGGCAGAGCTGGCCAACCCGCTGGTGTTCTTCGCCATTGTCGTGGCGCTGTTTCCGCTGGCGGTCGGCCCCGAGACGCAATTGTTGCAAACCTTGTCGCCTGGACTGGTCTGGGTCGCGGCCTTGCTGGCGGTATTGCTGTCGCTGGACGGCCTGTTCCGCAGCGATTTCGAGGATGGCTCGCTGGAGCAGTGGGTGCTGTCACCGCATCCACTGCCATTGCTGGTGCTGGCCAAGGTTTTGGCGCACTGGACCTTTTCCGGGCTGGCGCTGGTATTGTTGGCGCCACTGCTGGCGCTGATGCTGGGTTTGCCAGTCGCCTGCCTGCCGGTGCTGCTCGGCTCGCTGCTGCTCGGCACTCCGGTGCTGAGCTTGCTGGGTGCGGTGGGCGCGGCGTTGACGGTCGGGCTCAAGCGCGGTGGTTTGCTGCTGGCGTTGCTGATTCTGCCGTTGTATATCCCTGTATTGATCCTGGGCAGTGGTGCGTTGCAGGCGGCGTTGCAGAATATGCCCGCGACCGGACACCTGCTCTGGCTGGCCAGCCTGACCGCCCTGGCCGTGACACTGACACCCTTTGCGATAGCGGCCGGCCTGAAGATCAGCGTCGGCGAATAACGAGTCCCGGGCACCGAAGTCCGGCAAAGACCCTGGATGTACCCTGATGAAAATGAGCTGGACGTGGTTCCACAAACTGGGTTCCCCCAAATGGTTCTATGCCATCAGCGGCCGCATGCTGCCGTGGCTGACCATCGCTGCCGTGCTCCTGCTGCTGGTGGGCATCGCCTGGGGCCTGGCTTTCGCCCCGCAGGACTACCAGCAGGGCAACAGCTTCCGCATCATCTATATCCACGTACCTGCGGCCATGCTCGCGCAGTCCTGCTACGTGCTGCTGGCGGTCGCCGGTGTGGTGGGGCTGGTGTGGAAGATGAAGCTGGCCGACGTCGCCCTGCAGTGCGCCGCCCCCATCGGCGCCTGGATGACCGCAGTGGCGCTGGTCACCGGGGCGATCTGGGGCAAACCGACCTGGGGCAGCTGGTGGGTGTGGGACGCGCGCCTGACCTCGATGCTGATCCTGCTGTTCCTGTACTTCGGCATCATCGCCCTGGGCCAGGCCATCAGTAACCGTGACAGCGCCGCCAAGGCCTGCGCGGTGCTGGCCATCGTCGGCGTGGTCAACATCCCGATCATCAAGTACTCGGTGGAGTGGTGGAACACCCTGCACCAGGGCGCCACCTTCACCCTCACCGAAAAACCGGCCATGCCTGCCGAGATGTGGCTGCCGCTATTGCTGACGGTGCTGGGGTTCTATTGCTTCTTCGGCGCCGTGCTGCTGCTGCGCATGCGCCTTGAAGTGCTCAAGCGCGAAGCGCGTGCCAGTTGGGTGCGCGAAGAGGTGCTCAGCAGCCTGGGCCGGGAGACCGTGCGATGAGTTTCGCCTCCTTCAGTGATTTCCTCGCCATGGGCCATCATGGCCTGTACGTGTGGTCGGCCTATGGCATCTGCCTGATGGTACTGGCGATCAATGTCGCCCTGCCGCTGCAGGCCCGCCGCCGCTACCTGCAAGAAGAGGCGCGCCGTCTGCGCCGGGAGAACCACCAGTGAATCCGCAGCGCAAGAAACGCCTGTTGCTCATCCTCGGCCTGCTGGTCGGCGTCGCCGTAGCCCTTGGCTTTGCCCTGAGTGCCCTGCAGCAGAACATCAACCTGTTCTACACGCCCACCCAGATCGCCAACGGCGAGGCGCCGCAGGACACACGCATTCGCGCCGGCGGCATGGTCGAGAAGGGCTCGGTGCAGCGCTCGGCCGACTCGCTCGACGTACGCTTCGTGGTCACCGACTTCAACAAATCGGTGCCGATCACCTACCGTGGCATCCTCCCGGACCTGTTCCGCGAAGGGCAGGGCATCGTTGCCTTGGGCAAGCTCAACGCCGAGGGCGTGGTGGTGGCTGACGAGGTGCTGGCCAAGCACGACGAGAAGTACATGCCGCCTGAAGTGACCAAGGCACTCAAGGAGAGCGGCCAGGCCAACGCTGCCGGCGAGGTCAAGCCATGAACGCTGCCTTGGTGATCCCTGAGCTTGGCCAGTTGGCGATGATCCTGGCCATCTGTTTTGCCGTGGTGCAGGCCAGCGTGCCGCTGCTCGGTGCCTGGCGCGGCGACCGTCTGTGGATGAGCCTGGCGCGCCCGGCGGCCTGGGGCCAGTTCGCCTTTCTCGCCTTTGCCTTCGCCTGCCTGACCCACGCCTTCATGACCGACAATTTCTCGGTCGCCTATGTCGCCCACAACTCCAACACCGCACTGCCCTGGTACTACAAGTTCAGCGCTGTGTGGGGCGCCCACGAAGGCTCGCTGCTGCTCTGGGCGTTGATCCTGGGTGGCTGGACCTTCGCCGTGTCGGTGTTCTCGCGCCAGTTGCCGCAGGTGATGCTGGCGCGGGTGCTGGCGGTGATGGGCATGATCAGCACCGGTTTCCTGTCGTTCCTGATCATCACCTCCAACCCGTTCACCCGCCTGCTGCCACAGGTGCCCACCGACGGTCGCGACCTCAATCCGCTGCTGCAGGACTTCGGCCTGATCGTCCATCCGCCGATGCTGTACATGGGCTACGTGGGCTTCTCGGTGGCCTTCGCCTTCGCCATCGCGGCGCTGCTCGGTGGTCGCCTGGATGCCGCCTGGGCGCGCTGGTCGCGGCCCTGGACCATCGTCGCCTGGGCCTTCCTCGGCATCGGCATCACGCTCGGCTCCTGGTGGGCCTACTATGAGCTGGGCTGGGGCGGCTGGTGGTTCTGGGATCCGGTGGAAAACGCCTCGTTCATGCCATGGCTGGTCGGCACTGCGCTGATTCACTCGCTGGCAGTGACCGAAAAGCGCGGGGTGTTCAAGAGCTGGACCGTGCTGCTGGCCATTGCGGCGTTCTCGCTGAGCCTGCTGGGTACCTTCCTGGTGCGCTCCGGGGTGCTGACCTCGGTACATGCCTTCGCCGCCGACCCGTCGCGCGGTGTGTTCATCCTGATCTTCCTGTTGTTCGTGGTCGGCGGCTCGCTGACCCTGTTCGCCCTGCGCGCACCGGTGGTCAAGAGCCACGTGGGCTTTGGCCTGTGGTCGCGCGAGACGCTGCTGCTGGCCAACAACCTGGTGCTGGTGGTGGCGGCCTCGATGATCCTGCTGGGCACTCTCTACCCGCTGGTGCTCGACGCCCTGACCGGCGCCAAGCTGTCGGTCGGCCCGCCTTATTTCGACGCCCTGTTCCTGCCGTTGATGGCGCTGCTGATGGTAGTGCTGGCGATTGGTGTGCTGGTGCGCTGGAAGGATACGCCTGGCAAATGGCTGTTCGGCATGCTGACGCCGGTGCTGATCGGCAGCGCGGTCCTGGCGCCGGTCGCCGGGCTGATCGTCGACGACTTCGACTGGCCGGCGCTCAGCGTCTTCGCCCTGGCCGCCTGGGTGGTGCTCGGCGGGGTGCGCGACATCCTCGACAAGACCCGTCACAAGGGCCTGCTCAAGGGGCTGCGCGGCCTGCATCGCAGCTACTGGGGGATGCACCTGGCGCATCTGGGGTTGGTGGTGTGTGCCCTGGGCGTGGTGCTGTCGAGCAACAACAGCGCCGAGCGCGACCTGCGCATGGCGCCGGGCGAAAGCGTCGAACTGGGCGGTTATCACTTCCTGTTCGAGGGCGCCAAGCACTTCGAGGGTCCGAACTTCATCTCCGACAGGGGCACCATCCGTGTGTCGCGCGAGGGGCGTGAAGTGACCGTGCTGCACCCGGAAAAACGCCTGTACACCGTGCAGCAATCGATGATGACCGAGGCCGGTATCGATGCCGGCTTTACCCGCGACCTCTATGTCGCCCTGGGCGAGCCACTGGAAAACGGTGCCTGGGCGGTACGGGTACACATCAAGCCCTATGTGCGCTGGATCTGGCTGGGCGGCTTGCTGACCGCACTGGGCGGGCTGCTCGCAGCGCTCGATCGGCGTTATCGGGTCAAGGTCACGGCGCGGGTGCGCGATACATTGGGCCTGTCTGGAGCGACGGCATGAAGCGTTGGATCATGGTAGTGCCATTGGCGGTGTTCCTGCTGATGGCCGTGTTTCTGTACAAGGGGCTGTTCCTCAAGCCCGACGAACTGCCGTCGGCGATGATCGGCAAGCCATTCCCGGCATTCTCGCTGCAGAGCGTGCAGGGCGACCGGACCCTGACCCAGGCCGACCTGCAGGGGCGACCGGCGCTGGTCAACGTCTGGGGCACCTGGTGCCCATCGTGCAAGGTCGAGCACCCTTACCTGAACCAACTGGCCGAGCAAGGCGTGGTGATCCACGGCATCAACTACAAGGACGACAACGCCGCCGCGCTCAAATGGCTGGCCGAGTTCCACAACCCTTACCAGCTCGACATCCGCGACGAACAGGGCACTCTGGGCCTGGACCTTGGCGTGTACGGCGCGCCGGAAACCTTTCTCATCGACGCCAAGGGCATCATCCGCTACAAGCATGTCGGTGTGGTCGATGCCACGGTCTGGCGCGAGCAACTGGCGCCGTTGTACCAGGAGCTGGTCGATGAGGAGCGGCCATGAAGCGCTGGCTTGCCGCCGCCGTACTTGGCTTGAGCCTGGCCGGCATGGCCAGGGCGGCCATCGATACCTATCAGTTCCGCGACGATGCCGAGCGCGAGCGCTACCAGCAACTGACCAAGGAACTGCGCTGCCCCAAGTGCCAGAACCAGGACATCGCCGACTCCAACGCACCGATCGCCGCCGACCTGCGCCGGGAGATCTTCCGCATGCTCGGCGAAAACCAGAGCAACCAGCAGATCATCGACTTCATGGTCGATCGCTACGGCGACTTCGTACGCTACAAGCCAGCGCTGACGGCGCGTACCTGGTTGCTCTGGTTCGGCCCTGGCGTGTTGCTGGCTGGCGGCTTCGTGGTGCTGGCGGTGATCGTCCGTCGGCGCCGCAGCCCGGTGGCGCAGGGCAACTCCGAACTCTCCGTGGACGAACGCGAACGTCTCGCCAAACTGCTGGATAAAGAACAGACCCATGACTGAATTCTGGCTGAGTGCGGGCCTGCTGTTGCTCGCCGCCCTGGCTTTCCTGCTGATCCCGATCCTGCGTGGCCGCCGCCAGCAGCAGGCCGAAGAAGACCGCACCGCGCTCAACGTGGCCTTGTATCAGGAGCGGGTCGCTGAGTTGACTGCGCAGCAGGAGGCCGGGGTGCTCGACGCCGGGCAACTGGCCAAGGGCCGCGACGAGGCGGCCCGTGAACTGCTGTCCGACACCGAAGGTAGCGAGGCGCCGCGTCAGGGGCATCTGGGCAAGACCCTGCCGCTGGTGGCTGCCGTGCTGGTGCCGGTAATGGCGCTGGGGTTGTACCTGCATTTCGGCGCCGCCGACAAGGTCGAGCTGACCCGTGAGTTCGCCGATGCGCCGAAAACCATGCAGGAGATGACCACGCGCCTGGAGCGTGCCGTGCAGGCCCAGCCAGACTCTGCCGAGGGTCTGTATTTCCTCGGCCGCGCCTACATGGCCGACCAGCGTCCAGGCGATGCCGCCAAGGCCTTCGAGCGTGCGGTCGCCCTGGTCGGTCGTGAACCCGAGCTGCTCGGGCAGTGGGCCCAGGCGCAGTACTTCGCTGCCGACAAGCAGTGGAGTGCGCAACTGCAGAGCCTGACCGACGAAGCACTCAAGGCCGACCCGAACGAGGTTACCAGCCTGGGGCTGCGCGGCATCGCTGCCTTCGAGGGCGAGCACTATCAGGAAGCGATCGATTACTGGCAGCGCCTGCTGGCGCAACTGCCTGAAGGCGATGCCTCGCGCGCCGCCCTGCAGGGCGGTATCGACCGTGCCGCCGACAAGCTCAAGGCCGATGGCGGCAAGCCGGTGCAGGCGGCGAGCCTGACCGTGCGTGTCGAGCTGGCCGCAGCGCTCAAGGACAAGGTCAAGCCGGACGACACCGTGTTCATCTTCGCCCGCGCCAGCAACGGCCCGCCGATGCCGCTGGCGGCCAAGCGGGTGACTGTGGCGCAGTTGCCGATCGAAGTGCAGCTGTCGGATGCCGACGCGATGATGCCGCAGATGAAACTGTCGGACTTCGCTGAAGTCCAACTGGTTGCGCGCGTATCGCGTGCCGGCCAGCCGACCCAGGGCGAGTGGATCGGCCAGAGCGCGCCGCTGGCTACCCGCGGCCAGCCAACCCAGCAGCTGACCATCGACCGTCCCGACCGATAAGAGATTGCCGCCATGAACCGCAGCGTACGCCTGACCCTGATCACCCTGGCCCTGGGGCTTTCTGCCTGTACGGTGCACCAGCCAGGCGAGCGCGAGTCGCTGCCACCGATCGAGACCACGCCACCACCGCACCAGGGGCCGGTGGTCAAGCCGCTACCGGGCGGACAGCCCGCACCGCAGCCTGGCGCGCCGTCCGGTATTCCCAAGCCGATGCCACGCACCTCCGCGAGCTTCGCGCCCCCGCCAGGCGGTGCCAGCCACTGGGACCCGAAGCTTGGCGTCTATGTGCTGGAGAAGCAGCCCAACACCTTCTATCGTCAGCGCACCTACTACCGTTATGACAAGGGCTGGAGCTGGTCGCTGAGCCCCAATGGCCCCTGGCAGGAAACCGACAGCAGCGGTGTGCCGGGCGGGTTGGGCAGGGCCTTCGCGCAGTAAGTATCCTTCACGTCCCTGTCGTGGGCTCGCCCCCGCGATAGAGGCCCTCGCAGTCTCCCGCCGAACTGGCATAATCCCCCTCTGAATCGAACCGGAGGGTGGCATGAGCAAGACAGTCCTGGTACTGGTGGAAACCGTCGATGATTACCTGCCGCTGCTGGAGCAGGCCGGTTACCGCCTGATTCGTGCCCCATCCCCGCAACGGCGAGCGCAAGCTATCGCCGAGCATGCCGAGCAGATCGATGCTGTCCTCACCCGTGGCCCGCTGGGCCTGACCGGTGCTGAAATCCAGGCACTGCCCAAACTCGAAATCATCTGCGTGATCGGCGCAGGCTATGAGCAGGTCGACCTGGCCGCCGCGAAGGCCCGTGGCATCACCGTCACCAATGGTGCTGGCGCCAACGCAGGCCCGGTCGCCGATCACGCCATGGCCCTGTTGCTGGCGATGTTGCGCGACATTCCCCGGGCCGATGCCAGCACCCGGCGCGGTGAATGGAACCGAGTCATCAGCCCATCGGTGAGCGGCAAGCGACTTGGCATCATCGGACTTGGCGCGATCGGCCAGGCCATCGCCAAGCGTGCAGCCCAGGGCTTCGACATGAGCGTCAGCTACCACAGTCGCACGCCGCGTGGTGATGTGCCCTACACCTGGTACGACAGCCCGTTGCAACTGGCCCAGGCCGTGGACATCCTGGTGATCGCCACCCCGGGTGGTGCCGGTACCCTGCATCTGGTCGATGCCCCGGTGCTCGAGGCGCTGGGGGGCGAGGGGTATCTGGTCAATATCGCCCGCGCGAGCGTGGTCGATACCCAGGCGCTCGTGCAGGCATTGCAGACGGGCGTTATCGCAGGTGCCGCATTGGATGTCTTCGATGACGAGCCTGCCGTGCCAGAGGCACTCAAGGTGTTGGGCAATACCGTGCTGACCCCGCATGTCGCCGGCCAGTCGCCGGAAGCGGCGCGCGACACCGTGACTCTGGTGCTGCGCAATCTCCAGGCATTCTTCGCTGGCGAGCCGGTGCTCACGCCAGTACTGTCGTAATCCCAGCTTTCGATCCCGCCTGACAAGGAGTGTGTGCATGCAACTTGAGATCTTCCAGGTCGATGCTTTTTCGGCCGAACCGTTTGGCGGTAACCCAGCGGCGGTGATTCCGCTGGACAGATGGCTGCCGGACGATGTGCTGCAGCGCGTCGCCGAAGAGAACAACCTGTCCGAGACGGCCTACTTCGTGCGTAACGGCGAAGGCTTCGACCTGCGCTGGTTCACCCCGGCCGTGGAGGTCGATTTGTGCGGCCACGCCACGCTGGCTTCGGCCTGGGTGTTGTTCGAGCAGTTGCATGAGCAGGCCGAGGTGTTGCGCTTCAATACCCGCAGCGGTGAGTTGCGCGTCAGCCGCGGTGCAGATGGCTTGCTGGCCATGGACTTCCCGGCCAAGCAACCTGTGGCGGTGGACATCCCCGATGGCCTGCTCGAGGCCCTCGGCCTGGCGAGCGCCCGCGCGCTGTACCGCTCGGATGACTTCGTGGTGGTGATCGACGATGCAGCGTTGATCGATCCACTCAAGCCCGATTTCGTCGCGCTGTCGGCCTTCGATGTGCGTGGCATTGCCGTGACTGCGCCGGGGCGCGGCTTCGACTTTGTCACCCGCTGGTTCGGCCCTCGCGTGGGGATCAACGAAGATCCGGTGACCGGCTCGGCACACACCTCGCTGGCGCCTTACTGGTCCGAGCGCCTCGGCAAGCGCAGCCTCAGCTGCGAGCAGGGCGGGGTGCGCAAGGGGCAGTTGCAGTGCGAGGTGCCGGGTAACGGCCGGGTGATCATCAGCGGGCGTGGGGCGCTGTATATGCGAGGGACAGTGTTCATCTGACGGGCGAGGGTGGCTGGCGGGCCTCTTGTGGGAGCGGCGGTTTGCCGCTGCGACTTGCCCGCGAAGAGGGCTGTAGCTGCACCGCTATACTTTGCAGCTTCCTCACCCGCCAGGAGCCCCTCCCATGTCTCACACCAAGCACGGCGCCTGCCTCTGCGGCGCCACCCGCCTGACTGCCACGGTCGAAAACCTTGAAGTCAACGCTTGCCACTGCAGCATGTGCCGCACCTGGGCCGGGGGCCCGATGTTGGCCGTGCACTGCACCCAGCCGCCCAGTTTCGAAGGCGCTGTTCCCAGCGTCTTCCGCTCCTCCGACTGGGCCGAGCGGGGCTTTTGCGGGCAGTGTGGCACTCACCTTTACTACCGCCTGATCGCCAAGAACGAATACGCGTTGCCGGTCGGCCTGCTCAAAGGCGATGACTGGCAGTTCACGATGCAGATCTACGTCGACGAGCGCCCGAGCTGGTACTGCTTCTCCAATCAGACCCAGGACCTCACCGGCGAGCAGGTCATGCAGCTGTTCAGCTAAGCGCGTGTCGCAACCACTCGGCGAAATTGTGGGATTGCATGCCGGACTGGCCCGACTTGACTGGAGACGGCAGCCATCGTGAAGGTGATCGGCCGCGTCCGATGGTCGATGCGCCAGCACGACGTCGCCCCCGGACTTGCCAAATCCGTGCATTCCTGAGAAAAGGGCGGCCTCGAAATCTGCCGCAAGGAAATGACCGTGACTCAGGAACTGCACATCACCGAGATCCAGGAAGGCGACGGCAAGGCCGTGGTCAAAGGCGCCCTGATCACCACCCAGTACACCGGCTGGCTGGCCGACGGCAGCGAGTTCGACTCGTCCTGGTCGCGCGGCAAGCCGTTCCAGTGCGTGATCGGTACCGGCCGGGTGATCAAGGGCTGGGACCAGGGCCTGATGGGCATGCGCGTGGGCGGCAAGCGCAGGCTGCAGGTACCCGCGCACCTGGGCTATGGCGAGCGCTCGGTGGGCAGCATCCCGCCGAACTCGGACCTGACCTTCGAGATCGAGTTGCTCGAGGTGCTGACGCGGGATGATTGATGTCCAGTTGTTGCAAGGGTGACGTAATTCGGCAACATCGATGGTCCAACATGGCTGCTGCCAGGGAGGGCCAGCATGGAAGAGCCCATCAGGCGGCCGGTGCCTTGCAGCGCCGCCGGCAAGGATGGTGCACAAGCAAGGATGCTCCCCGTCCTTAGCCGAACGAGCCCTGCCATGAAGTGGATGCAATACCTGCGACGCCGTCACCTGTTTCTCGGTCTCACCCTCGCCGCGGTGCTGATACCGCTGACCCTCGATGTGGTGCAAAGCCGCGACCAGCACGGTGATGGAACCCAGACGCTGGTGTTCCTGCGCCATGCCGAGAAGCCCGGCGAGGGACTGGGGCAACTGAACTGCCAGGGCCTCAACCGCGCCATCGACCTGGCCACGCTGCTGCCTGAGCGCTTCGGCGCTGCCGACTACGTGTTCGCAGCCGACCCCGGCCGACATGTCGAGGAGGGCAGCGAGGATAAACGCTACAGCTACATCCGCCCGCTCATGACCATCAGCCCCAGCGCCATCCGCCTCGGGCTGCCGGTCAATATCGACTTCGGCGCCAACGACTACGACGATCTCGCCGAAGAACTGCTGCGCGCCAAGTACCGCAACGCCACGGTCTACACCGCCTGGTCGCACGGCTACCTGCCAGACCTGATCAACGCCGTGGCTGGCAAGGCCCTGGGCGAGAAGCGCGTCATCACCTCGGACTGGGACGGCGATGATTTCGACACGCTCTACGTGATCACCCTGACCTGGCATGACGGCAAGGCCACCATGCTCAGCCGCAACGTGCGTCAGGAACTCGATGGCGGGTCCGAGGTTTGCCCGACCTGATTCAGACGTTTCTGACTCGCTCGGGGTGTCCAGGCTGACTTATTTCCAGGTGACGACAAGGCACTGTTCACGGGTTTCCGGAAATCCGATTCCGGGCGTGAGGAATGCGGGGTTGCATGGAAATCGATCGGTCTTATCGGTTCATCGGTCATCGCGGCGTGACCTTCGATGTCATCGAGTTCACCGTGAGGGCCGATAACTGCTGCTGGCTCAATACGCTGCATATTCCAACAGCGGGCCGACATCAGTATCGCGTGGTCGGCAAGGTGAAGGAGCTGTACGAGCGGATGCAGGCCGGGCAGTTGCCCTGCGTGATGGTGGTGGCGGTTTCATTGCCGTTGACGCGCGAGCAGGGGGATGCTTTGAACTCACAGCGCTGGACAGTCGCTGCTCTGGTGTCGGCAGGGGGGGCTGCAGTCACCGGGACGTTCGCCCCGGCGTTGGTAGTTGGCGCGGCAAAGATGGGCACATTCGCTTTTGTCTCCAACCGTCTGCCAACGTTTCACGCGGGTGATGTCTTGGTATCAGTCGAGGCCAAAGTCCAGGGCGGTATTGGTCCGCAACGCAGTTCTACTTCCCTGATACTAAAAGCTGGGGTTGAGCATGTCGTTCGATGATCTGCTGCAGCCGATTTTGATCATGTTCATCTGGTGGGCACTGGATCGCTGGACCGTATCACCCTGGCGCGGATGGGTAGGGCTGGCCCTTCTGGCGGGTGGCTTGTCCAGCTTTTTCTGGACCGAAATGTGGAGAGTTTTTGGTCACGAAATAATCATGTGGAAGTCGTCCGCTATATCTATCGGCATTTTTCTCATGCTGCGCAGCAACCGGCATGTCGACAAGTCGTAAGCATCACTGGGAGAGTGGGTCAGCTTGTGACAAGGCCGCCGAGCCTTCAGGGTGACGATACGGCGGCCTCGAGCTGAATTTATCGCCCCAGCCGCATCGGCCAGCCCACCACCTTCTTCACCCGCGGCGTCGCATAGGTGCGCACCTTCGACGTGCTCAACCCCAGTCGCACCAGCGATTCGGCGATGGTCACCGCCGCACTCACGCCATCAACCACTGGCACGCCGGTACGCTGGCGAATCTGTTCGTCGAGCCCGGCCATGCCGCCGCAGCCCAGGCAGATCACCTCGGCCTTGTCGTCACGCACGGCACGCTCGGCCTGTTCGACGATGGCCTCCACGGCGCGCTGCGGATCAGCTTCCAGCTCCAGCACCGCCAGACCGCTGGCCCGCACCGAGGCGCAGCGGTCATACAGTCCGGACAGCTTCAGGCGATCCTCGATCAGCGGCACGGTGCGGTCCAGCGTGGTGACCACCGAGTAGGCATGGCCCAGATACATCGCGGTGCTGGCGGCGGCATCGGTGATGTCCACCACCGGTACATTGAGCAACTCCTGCAAACCTTCGCGGCCGTGCTCGCCGTACCCGGCCTGGATCACCGCGTCGTAGGGCCGGTCGTAGGCCAGCACCCGGTCCATCACGGCGATGGCGGCCAGATAGCTCTCGAAATTTCCCTCCACCGACTCTGCGCCGAACCAGGGCGTCAGCCCGACGATCTCGGTGCCGGGCGCTGCAACGCTGCGTGCCTGTTCGGCAATGGCCTCGGTGATGGCTTCGGTGGTGTTGACGTTGACGATCAGAATACGCATCAAAGAACTTCCCTTGATCAATGGCTGCTGTGGTCGACGGCGATGGCTTCGCCGCTGACGTCGAGGTATTGGCGGTTGCGCGGTGCGATCAGCAGGTAGAGCGCGGCCGCGGTACCTGCACCGATCAGCCAGGAGAATGGCGCGACGCTGTGGAAGTGCGGTACCAGTGCCAGCACGATCGCCAGCAGGGCCGATGGAATGAACGCCGCGAGTGCGCGCAGGTTGACGCCCCGCGAATAGTGGTAGGCACCGGCCGGGTTCTCGCTGTACAGCTCCGGCACGTTGATCCGGCCTTTGCGCAACAGCCAGTAGTCGGACATGATCACCCCGTACAGCGGGCCAAGCAGGGCGCCCAGGCCGGACAGGAAGTACACGATCACCAGCGGGCTGTTGTACAGGTTCCACGGCAGGATCAGCACCGCCACGGTGGCACTGATCAGCCCGGCGCGGCGGAAGTTCAGGTGGCGTGGTGCCAGGTTGCTGAGCACGAAGGCCGGGGCGACGAAGTTGGCCATGATGTTCACCGCAACGGTGACGATCAGGAAGGCCATGCAGCCCAGGACCAGGAACAGGGTGTTGGGGATGGTAGCGACGATCTGGGTCGGGCTGTCGATCACCTGCCCGTTGATCTGGAACTGTGCGCCGCACAGCACCACGGTGATCACCGCAAACACCAGGATGTTCACTGGCAGGCCCCAGAAGTTGCCGACGCGGATGGTCCTGCGGCATGGCGAGGAGCGGGCGAAGTCGCAGAAGTTGAGCACCAGGGTGCCGTAGATTGCCAGCCAGAGCGCGCCGCCGGCAAAGATGTTGCGCCACATCTCGTAGCCGGTCAGCGGATCGGCCACCGACCAGGCGATGCGCGCATCGTTCTTGAAGAACATCCAGGCGGCCAGGCTCGCCACGGTCAGCAGGATCACCGGCCCGGCGAAACCTTCGTAACGGCGCACCATCTCCATGCCGTAGGCGAGGATCACCAACTGCACGATCCAGATCGCCACGAAGCATACCCAGCCCAGGCTCGACAATCCAAGAATGCTGTCGTGGTCATAGGCGGCTACCTGCGGCCACACGGCGGTGAGCAGCACGCGCAGTACCACCGAGGCCAGGTAGGTCTGGATACCGAACCAGGCGATCGCGATCACCGCGCGGATCAGCGCGGGAATCTGCGCGCCATGGATACCGAAGGCGATGCGGCTCATGACCGGGAACGGTACGCCGGTCTTCTGGCCCATGTAGCCGGAGAGGTTCATGAAGAAGTAGACAAGCGCGGCACCGATCGCCAGGGAGACGAGAATCTGCCAGCCGCCAAGGCCCAGGGCGAACAGCCCCATGGCGAAAGAGTAGTTGGCGATGTTGTGCACATCGTTGGTCCACAGGGCGAAGATGCTGTAGCCACCCCAGCGCCGACCCTCGATGCGGGTTGGCGCAAGATCACGGTTGTGCAGGCGTGGACTCAGCTCGTACGGTCCGGCGGGGTTTTCCAGCGTGGTGGCGGTGGGGCTGGTGCTGGCAACGGAAAGTTCAGGGGCAAGGTCGAGACTGCTACTCATTCCGGCGGCTCCTGATGCGCTAGGACTGCGATGAGGCGGGCTTGCGCACGGGCTCGCCTTCTCGTCTGTGCAGCATTGGCATCACTGGGTTCTGGGCGCTAGCGGCCTGCGGGGCAGGCGCTGCGTGTTCTTGTGTATTTATGTTTTGTTTAAGTTGTATACAAAACACAAGTTCACTCAAGCCAGTTCCATGCCAGGGAGGGCACAGTTTCTGAGTTGCTATTACTTTGACTTTCTCCTTTTGTTTGGTAACTTTATGAAAATAAAGAACTATAAATTGACCATTTGATCAGTATTTATTTTTCATTCACTTATTAGTTGATTTTAGAGTCAATTTTTATCGGCTTTCCGGTGTAACGTGTTGGGGCATGTCCGTAACCAGTGCACACAAAAATGGCACTCTAGGTGACATTCTTGTGTACAAGTCTTGGGTCATGCCATCGGTGGCAGGCGCCGCTTGACCGGTGTCTTCTTGATGATCGCGGTGTTGGTCTCGGCCAGGGTGTTGAGCCGGTCAAGCAGGGTGTCCAGCTGTTCCATCGAGCGCACATGCAGGCGGGCGATGAAGCAGTCCTCGCCGGTAACCTTGTCGCATTCGGTGAACTCGGGAATGGCGACGATCTGCCGCTCGACTTCCTGCAATTGCCCCGGCAGCGGCCGGATTCGCACGATGGCCTGCAGCTGGTAACCGAAACAGCGTGGGTCGATTTCCACGGTGTAGCCGCGCAGCACGCCGCGTTCCTCCAGGCGGCGCAGCCGCTCGCTGACGCTGGGGGCGGAGAGGCCGCTGATCTGCGCCAGGGCCTTGAGCGAGCGGCGCGAATCCTCCATCAGGGCATTGATCAGCAGTTGGTCGATATCGTCGGTCATGCTTGCCTCGTCAGGTAAAAGTGCAAATCTGCCTTGATAGTAAAGGCGATTGGTGATTCTGGCCTTGTTTATCCGCTGGAGTGCCCATGT
The DNA here is from genome assembly GCF_034961125.1 of Pseudomonas machongensis. Lineage (NCBI taxonomy): Bacteria > Pseudomonadati > Pseudomonadota > Gammaproteobacteria > Pseudomonadales > Pseudomonadaceae > Pseudomonas > Pseudomonas machongensis. Next base: position 121,153 of record NZ_JAYFUI010000180.1, read on the forward strand.
CCGCGCCAGCATACTGTTGCCATCTTCGACAGGAGGCATGAGATGGACAGTTCGATTCGTCGCGGCTCGCTGGAAATGGTCGCCGCCATGCTGATTTCCGGAACCATTGGCTGGTTCGTGCTGGTGTCCGGGCAGCCGGTGCTGGACGTGGTGTTCTGGCGCTGCGTCCTGGGCGCTGGCACCTTGCTGCTGATTTGTGCGGTCATGGGCTTTCTCAAGCCCGGTATCCTGAGCCGCACCACCTTTCTGTTGGCGGTGCTCAGCGGGGTCGCCATCGTCGGCAACTGGTTGTTGCTGTTCGCCTCTTATTCGCGCGCTTCGATCGCCATCGGCACGGCCGTCTACAACGTCCAGCCTTTCCTGCTGGTGGGCCTGGCGGCGGTGTTTCTTGGCGAGCGGATTACCGCAGCCAAGCTGACCTGGCTGACACTGGCCTTCCTCGGCATGTTGGCGATCGTCAGCGCTCACGGGCAAGGGCAGGGCGGCGATGAGTACCTGCTAGGTATCGGCCTGGCATTGGGGGCGGCGCTGCTCTATGCCGTGGCGGCATTGATCATCAAGCGCTTGAGCGGAACCCCGCCGCACTTGATTGCCTTGATCCAGGTAAGTACCGGCGCACTGCTGCTGGCCCCTTGGGTCGGGTTCGGCGGGCTGCCGGCAGCGCCTGCCGCGCTGGGTAGCCTGGTGACACTGGGGGTGGTGCATACCGGGTTGATGTACGTGCTGTTGTACAGCGCCATCCAACGCCTGCCCACGGCGCTGACCGGCGCGCTGTCGTTCATCTATCCGATTGCCGCGATCCTGGTGGACTGGGTAGCCTTCGGTCATCGCTTGGCACCGCTGCAGTGGCTGGGCGTGGCGCTGATCCTGCTGGCGGCGGCAGGGATGCAGCAGGGGTGGTGGTTCAGGTCGCGCAGGGCGGCCTCGGCCTCACAAAGCAGGTAGAATGGCGGTTTTTCGCTATGCGGCCCGCCATGACCTCCCCGATTTACACTCTGGAGCAGCACCTGCTCACCGCCCTCGACCCCGCGCCTGTCGAAACCCGTCGTCTGTTCCATGGCCGTGGCCGTTGCTGGCCGGGCCTGGAGCAGATCACCGTCGACTGGCTCGACGGGGTGCTGTTGGTCGCGCTGTTCCGCGAGCCGCCCGATGGCCAGTTGGCCGAGCTCGAGGCGATGCTGCGTGCCCTCGCCGAGCGCCCGCAATGGAGCGGACAGGCGATCCTGCTGCAGCACCGCTACCTGCCCGACAGCCCCGGTCAGTGGCTGCTCGGCGAGCCCTGCCAGCAGCGCGAGGTGATCGAGGACGGCTTGAAGTACCTGCTGGACCTGGGCGTTAGGCAGAACAACGGATTGTTCCTGGACATGCGCTACGGTCGCCGCTGGGTGCGGGAGCAGGCGGCGGGCAAGCGGGTGCTGAATCTCTTCGCCTACACCTGCGGGTTCTCTGTGGCGGCCATCGCCGGTGGCGCACAGCAGGTGGTGAACCTGGACATGGCCAAGTCGGCGCTGTCGCGTGGGCGCGAGAACCACCGCCTCAATGGCCATGATGCGTCATGCGTCGCTTATCTCGGGCATGAGCTGTTCAAGTCGTGGGGCAAGGTGCGCAAGTACGGCCCGTACGACCTGATCATCATCGACCCGCCGACCTTCCAGCGCGGCAGCTTCGTGCTCACCCAGGACTACGCCAAGATCCTGCGTCGTTTACCTGAACTGCTGAGTGAGGGCGGGACAGTGCTGGCCTGCGTGAACGATCCGGCGATCGGCCCGGAATTTCTCATCGACGGCATGGCGCAGCAGGCGCCGCAGCTGGCCTTCGTCGAGCGCCTCGAGAATCCACCGGAGTTTCCCGATGCCGACCCACAAGGCGGGTTGAAGGCGCTGGTCTTCCAACGGCAGGGCTGAACCCGAGGACTCGGGTTCGGCCCGGTCGCTGATCAGTATTCGGACAGCGAAAACTCGGTCAGGCAGAAAGTCGGCACCCCGGCGGCTTGCAGGCGGCGCGAGCCTTCGAGTTCGGGCAGGTCGATGATCGCTGCAGCTTCGAATACCTTGGCACCGGTACGGCGCACCAGGTTGGCGGCCGCCAGCAGGGTGCCGCCGGTGGCGATCAGGTCATCGAAGATCAGTACCGAATCGCCGTCGCACAGGCTGTCGGCATGCACTTCCAGAAAGGCTTCGCCGTATTCGGTCTGGTAGGGCTCCGACAGTACGTCGGCCGGCAGTTTGCCCTGCTTGCGGAACAGGATCAGGGGCTTGTTCAGTTGGTGGGCGATGATCGAGCCGATCAGAAAACCCCGTGCATCCATGGCACCGATGTGACTGAACTCGGCCTCGACATAGCGCTCGATGAACTGGTCGGCGACATAGCGCAGCCCGCGTGGCGACTGGAACAGCGGAGTGATGTCACGAAAGATCACGCCCGGCTTGGGGAAGTCCACTACCGGACGGATCAGGGCTTTGAGGTCGAAGGTGTCGCTGTGCATGGGGCGGGTATCCTGGAAAACGTGGCGTCAGTATACCCTGCCGTGGCAGCGATCAGACCTCCATCGCACCACCGGCCAGCGCGCACAGCTGGATCGGGTCAAGGATATGCACTTCCTTGCCTTCGGCCTTGAGCAGGCCGTTCTGCTGGAAGCGGGTGAACACGCGCGATACGGTTTCCACCGCCAGGCCCAGGTAGTTGCCGATCTCGTTGCGCGACATGCTCAGGCGGAACTGGTTGGCCGAATAACCGCGGGCGCGGAAGCGTGCCGAGAGGTTGACCAGGAAGGTGGCGATCCGCTCGTCGGCGGTCTTTTTCGACAGCAGCAGCATCATCTGCTGGTCGTCGCGGATCTCGCGACTCATCACCCGCATCAGTTGGCGGCGCAGCTGCGGCAGTTGCACCGAGAGCTCGTCGAGGCGTTCGAAGGGGATTTCGCAGACCGAGGTGGTCTCCTGGGCCTGGGCCGACACCGGATAGGCTTCAGTGTCCATGCCCGATAGCCCGACCAGTTCGCTGGGCAGGTGAAAGCCGGTGATTTGTTCTTCGCCAGCATCGCTGAGGCTGAAGGTCTTGAGGGCGCCGGAGCGTACAGCGTAGACCGAGCCGAAATTGTCACCCTGGCGGAACAGGAACTCGCCCTTCTTCAGTGGGCGGCCGCGCTTGACGATTTCATCCAGTGCGTCCATGTCCTCGAGATTGAGCGACAGGGGCAGGCACAGAGGGGCCAGGCTGCAATCCTTGCAATGTGCCTGGCTGTGGGGGCGCAGTTTGACTGGCTCGGACATTTTTTTCGATCCTTGTGATAAAGCACACATAAGCTGTAAGGGTAACCTACAGCTGGACTAGAGGCCAGTCTGCACTTTTTTGGTGCGGCTTGGCGACGCCCTGCGCGGATGAGTTCGGGCGCCTTCTACCATCCATGGTGTGCCTGACAAGGCGGGCTGTCCATGCGGTGTAACGTCTCGGAAAAACGACTAGATGACCCGTGAAAAACGTTGGCGATTGTGCAGGTCCAGATAGGCATCGAACACCATGCATACCGAGCGCACCAGCAGCCGACCTGCTGGCAGCACCTTGATACCGCGGCTGTCGAGGGTGATCAGGCCGTCGCGCTGCATGGCCTGTAGTTGTGGCCAGAGCCCTTTGAAGTATCCACGAAAGTCCAGGGTGAAAGCCTGCTCGATCTGCTCGAAGTCTAGTTCGAAATGACAGATCAGTTGCTGGATCACGGCCCTGCGCACACGGTCATCCTGATTGCACAGCAGGCCACGCTGGGTCGCCAGTTGGGCGCTGGAGAGGGTGTCCTGGTAGGTGTTCAGGTCGCTGCTGTTCTGGCAGTAGAGATCGCCGATCTGACTGATGGCCGAAACGCCCAGCCCCACAAGGTCGCAATGACCGTGGGTGGTGTAGCCCTGGAAGTTGCGTTGCAGGGTACCTTCCTCCTGGGCGATGGCCAGTTCATCGTCGGGCAGGGCGAAGTGGTCCATGCCGATATAGCGATAGCCGGCGGCAGTGAGTTGCTCGATGGTGTTGTGCAGCATTTCCAGCTTGGCGGCCGGCGCTGGCAGCTCGGCGGCGTCGATGCGTCGCTGGGGCATGAAGCGTTCGGGCAGGTGCGCATAGTTGAACACCGACAGGCGGTCTGGCTGCAGGCGAATCACCTCCTCGACGGTGCGGGCGAAACCTTCCGGGCTCTGGCGTGGCAGGCCGTAGATCAGGTCGAGGTTCACCGAGCGGAATTGCAGGGTGCGTGCGGCTTCCACCAGAGCGCGGGTCTGCTCCAGGCTCTGCAGGCGGTTGATCGCTCGCTGCACGGCCGGGTCCAGGTCCTGCACGCCGAGGCTGACACGGTTGAAGCCCAGCTCGCGCAACAGGCCCATGGTCGACCAGTCGGCCTCGCGCGGGTCGAGCTCGATGCCGTAGTCACCCGAATCGTCATCCAGCAGGTTGAAATGCTGGCGCAGGCAGGTCATCAGCTGGCGCAGTTCCACATGGCTGAGAAAGGTGGGAGTGCCACCGCCGAAATGCAGTTGTTCGACCCGTTGCTTGGGGTCGAGGTGACAGGCGATCAGCTGGATCTCCTGCTCCAGGCGCTGCAGGTAGGGCGCGGCGCGGGCGCGGTCTTTGGTGATGACTTTGTTGCAGGCGCAGTAGTAGCAGATGTTGGCGCAGAACGGCACGTGCACGTACAACGACAGCGGGCGCACCGCACGGCGGCTTTCGCGCAGGGCATGCAGCAAGTCGAACGAACCCACTTCGCCATGCAATTGCACGGCGGTCGGGTAGGAGGTGTAGCGTGGTCCGGCCAGATCGTAGCGACGGATCAGGTCGGCATCCCAACGTAGGTCGTCGAGCATGTGGGCAGTCCCCGGATAGAGCAGCAGTGCCCGGAGTCTAGATATGTCTGTAGGAAGGGGTCTTGACTTGTATCAAGCCGAGTCGGCAGTCACCTGGTGCAACACTCTCAGGCGATCAATGCCCCATCAGCCAGTGCTGGTGCGGCCCAGGTAGCGTCCACAGGCCGAACAGCATCACCAACAATCCGCCCGCCATGCGCACGCTGCGCCGTCGTAGCAGCGCGTTGGCCCGTTCTGCGGCAAGGCCCGTGGCCAGCAACACTGGCCAGGTACCGACACCGAATGCCAGCATCAGCGCCGCGCTGTGCGCGGCGTTGCCCTGGCTCGCCGCCCACAGCAAAGTGCTGTAGACCAGCCCGCAGGGCAGCCAGCCCCACAGTGCGCCGAGCAGCAGGGCCCGCGGCAGGCTCGAGACCGGCAGCAGACGCGACGCCAGCGGCTGGATGTGTCGCCACAAGCCTCGGCCCAGGGCCTCGATACGGGTCAGCCCACTCCACCAGCCGGCCAGGTACAAGCCCATGGCGATCAGCAGCAAGGCCGCCGCCACTCGCAGCAGTTGGGCGGCAGGGCTGCTGGCCAGGGCCCAGCCGGCCAGGCCCAGCAGCAGCCCGGCGGCCGCGTAGCTGAGCACGCGGCCGAGGTTGTAGGCGACCAGCAGGCGCAGGCGGCGGGCGCGTTGTTCGGGCGGGATGGCCAGAGTCAGGGCACCCATCAGGCCGCCACACATGCCCAGGCAGTGGCCACCACCGAGCAGGCCGAGCACCAGGGCGGAACCGAGCAGCGGGAGCAGGTCAGACACGCGGGGTGGGATCCTTGTCGTCGGGCTGTTCGGGCTTGGCTTCTTCGGGTTTCACGGCGGCCTGGTGGCGCGGGTCCTGATCGTCGAACAGGATGCTGTGGGCAGGGCCCTCGAGGTCATCGTACTGGCCGCTGTCCACGGCCCAGAAGAAGATGTACACCGCCACGCCGACGAGCAGCAGGGCGGCGGGGATCATCACATAGAGGGCGGGCATCGGCGATTCCTGCTCAGGCCATGACGGGACGAGGGGCAGCATTGGCAGCCTGCACGGTTGGCATGCGCGTCAAGCGCAGGGCATTGAGCACCACGATCAGCGAGCTTACCGACATGCCGACCGCCGCCCACACCGGCGTGATCCAGCCCAGCGCGGCAAAGGGCAGCATGAGGCCATTGTACAGCGTTGCCCAGAGCAGGTTCTCGAGGATGTTACGGCGCGTGCGGCGCGCCAGGTCGAAAGCCTGTGCCAGTGCCTTCAGGCGGTTGGACAGGAGCACGGCGTCGGCGCTGGTCTTGGCCAGATCGGTGGCCGAGCCCATGGCGATGCTGATGTCGGCGGCGGCCAGCACCGGCACGTCGTTGACGCCGTCACCGAGCATCAGCACTTTGCGTCCTTCACTCTGCAGGGCCTTGACCCTGGCCAGCTTGTCGTCCGGACGCAGGCCGCCGATGGCCTGGTCGATGCCCAGTTGTGCGGCGACTTCCCCGACCATCGGCGAGCTGTCGCCCGACAGCAGCAAGGTCTGCCACCCGCGCGCCCTGCACGCGGCCAGCAACTCGCTGGCATCGTCACGCAAGCGATCGTCAAGGCCGAACCAGGCCAGGGGGCCCATGCGGTCACCCAGGAGCAGCCACTGCCCGCGGGGCTCGGGTACCGCCGGCACTTCGGCGCCGCTCAGGGCGCAGACGAAGGCGGCCTGACCGATGCGCAGCCGCTGCTGGCCGACCTGGCCCTCAAGGCCCAGCCCAGGTACGGCCTGGACATCGTCGGCAGGTTCGGCGCTGCGTCCGAAGGCACGGGCGATGGGATGTTCCGAGCGGTTCTCCAGGGCGGCTGCCAGGGCCAGGCAGCGGTCAGGCGCAAGGCTGCCCAGCGGGCGGATGCTACGCAGGGCCAGGCGTCCTTCGGTCAGGGTGCCAGTCTTGTCGAACACCACGGTATCGATCTGGTTCAGCCCTTCGAGCACGTGGCCGCGGGTCACCAGCAGGCCAAGTTTGTGCAGGGTGCCGGTGGCCGTGGTCAGGGCGGTCGGGGTGGCGAGCGAGAGCGCGCAGGGGCAAGTCGCGACCAGCATCGCCAGGACGATCCAGAACGCGCGCTCGGCATCCAGATGCCACCACCACAGGCCGATGGCCAGCGCGGCAGCCAGGCTGAACAACAGGAACCACTGCGAGGCGCGGTCGGCGATCTGCGCCAGTCGTGGCTTTTCCGATTGCGCGCGCTCGAGCAGGCGCACGATGGCCGACAGGCGCGAATCCTGGCCGAGGGCGTCGACCTCTACGGTCAACGCGCTCTCGACGTTGAGCGTGCCACCGGTGACCCGGTCGCCAGCCCGTCGGGCCTGGGGCAGGTATTCACCGGTGAGCAGCGATTCGTCGATGCTCGAACGGCCTTCGAGGATGCGACCGTCAGCGGGAATCACGGCGCCCGGCAGGATCTGCACGTGATCGCCGCGGACCAGCTCGGCCAGCAGGATGCGTTCGGCACGCCCCTGCTCGTCGAGGCGCAGGCACGAGGCCGGCAGCAGGTTGACCAGTTGCGCGGTAGCCGCTGCCGTGCGTTCGCGGGCGCGCCGCTCCAGGTAGCGGCCGGTGAGCAGGAACAGGGCGAACATGCCCACGGTGTCGAAGTACAGCTCGCCGCTGCCGGTGATCGCGGTCCAGATCCCGGCGCCATACGCCAGGGCGATGGCCAGCGATACCGAGACATCCATTGTCAGATGGCGGGTGCGCAGGTCACGAGCAGCCCCTTTGAAGAACGGTGCGCAGCTGTAGAACACGATCGGCGTGGTCAGGAACAGCGCAACCCATCGCAGGATGGTGTGCAGTTCGGGCGACAGGTCGATATTGAATTCCGGCCAGGTCGCCATGGTCGCCATCATCGCCTGGAACCACAGCAGGCCCGCCACGCCCAGGCGTCGCAGCGCCGTGCGGTTTTCCCGGGCCAGTTGCTCGGCGGCCTGGTCGGGCTGGTAGGGGTGGGCGGCGTAGCCGATGCCGCGCAGTTCAGCGATCAGCCGCGAGAGCGGCAGTTGCCCGTCGTTCCAGCTGACGTGCAGGCGGTGGTTGGACAGGTTCAGGCGCGCCTCGCCAACGCCTTCGAGATTGCGCAGGTGCTTCTCGATCAGCCAGCCGCAGGCCGCGCAACTGATGCCTTCGATCATCAAGGTGGTTTCGGCCAGGGCGCCCTGGTGCTGCACGAAGTTCTGCTGGACGTCGGCGCGGTCGTACAGCGCCAGTTCGTCCTGCAACTGCCGCGGCAGTGCCTCAGGGTTGGCACTGGTTTCGCTGCGGTGCTGGTAGTAGTGCTCGAGCCCGCCTGCGACGATGGCTTCGGCGACTGCCTGGCAGCCAGGGCAGCAGAACTGCCGGGGCTGGCCGAGTACCACGGCGCTGAAGCGGTTGCCGGCGGGGACGGGCAGGGCGCAGTGGTAGCAGGGGGTGGGTTGGGTCATCGGGGTCATGCCTGGCCGTGGGCAACAGCGCAAAACCTGTGGGAGCGGGCTTGCCCCGCGATGGCGATCACCTGGACAACATCATTGCCTGGGCTGATGCTATCGCGGGGCAAGCCCGCTTCCACGGGGTCGGTGCTGTTGAAGCGGTTCATTCTTGATGCTCGGCGCCTTGCAGGGCTTCATCGCCCAACTGCAAGGTCACGCCATGCTCGACCTTCTCTTCCTCGAACAGGCGCCATACCTGGCCGTTCTCGGTACCCAGCAGCTCGACGAAGCGCCGGCCCTCGACCTTGTCGTCGAGCTGGCCGACATAGCGCCCGGTTTCGCTACGGGCAAGCTGGACCTTGCGGTCCTTGTCCGGCTGGGTCGGCGAAATCAGGTTCAGCTCAAGGGTCTGCGGATCGCTGTTGCCGGTCAGGCGCAGTTCCACCTCGCCGGTCAGGTCGTCCAGATGCACGCTGGCCTTGAGACCAAGCGTCTGGGCCAGCAGCTCGCGGTCCAGCGAGCGGTTGATGCCTTTGCCTGCCTCGTAGTAGTTGTCGTTGACCAGGTTGTCCGGGTTGCGCACGGCGATGCTGACCATGGTCAGGCTCAGGCACACCGAGGTGGTGAGGATGCCGATGATGATCCAGGGCCAGAGGTGCTTGTACCAGGGGCTGTTGGCGGTGGCGGCAGTCATTGTCGAACGTCTCTCTCAGCGGATCTGTGGGCCGATGAAGCGGCTCTTGGCTTCAACCTGGGTGCCGTTGTCGTCGGCATCCTTGAGGATGAAGGTGATGTCGTTGGTGCTCGAGGGCAGTTTCTCGGGGGCGACCGACAGCTGCACCGGCAGGCTGACGATGTCGCCTGCGGCCACGCGGATCTCGCGTTGCCCGGACAGCTGCAGGCCAGGCAGGCCGGCGGCATCGAGCACGTAGACGTGGTCGCGCTGGTCCTTGTTCATCACCTTGAGGCTGTAGACGTTCTCGATCCAGCCTTGGGCGTTCTCGCGGTATAGCACGCGGTCCTTGCTGACGTCGAAGCCGACCAGCGAGCGGGTGGCGAAGGCGGTGGCCAGTGCACCGATCATCACCAGCAGCACCAGGGCGTAGCCAATCAGGCGCGGGCGCAGCATGTGGGTCTTCTGCCCGGAAAGATTGTGCTCGGTGGTGTAACTGATCAGCCCGCGCGGATAGTCCATCTTGTCCATGATGCCGTCGCAGGCGTCGATGCATGCGGCGCAGCCGATGCATTCGATCTGCAGGCCATCGCGGATGTCGATGCCGGTGGGGCAGACCTGCACGCACATCGTGCAGTCGATGCAGTCGCCCAGGCCCTGGGCTTTATAGTCGACGCCTTTCTTGCGCGGGCCACGGGCTTCGCCGCGGCGCGGGTCGTAGGAGACGATCAGCGTGTCCTTGTCGAACATCACGCTCTGGAAGCGCGCGTAGGGGCACATGTACACGCACACCTGTTCGCGCAGCCAGCCGGCGTTGCCATAGGTGGCGAGGGTGAAGAAGCCGACCCAGAAATAGGCCCAGCCATCGGCCTGGCCGGTGAAGAATTCGATGGCCAGTTCGCGGATTGGCGAGAAGTAACCCACGAAAGTCAGGCCGGTGACGAAGCCGATCAGCAGCCACAGGCTGTGCTTGGCCAGCTTGCGCAGGAACTTGTTGCCGCTCATGGGCGCCTTGTCGAGCTTCATGCGCTGGTTGCGGTCGCCCTCGGTGACTTTTTCGCACCACATGAAGATCCAGGTCCACACGCTCTGCGGGCAGGTGTAGCCACACCAGACACGGCCTGCGTACACGGTGATGAAGAACAGGCCGAAGGCGGCGACGATGAGGATGCCCGACAGCAGGATGAAGTCCTGCGGCCAGATGGTGGCGCCGAAGATGTAGAACTTGCGTTCGGGCAGGTTCCACCAGACGGCCTGGTGCCCGCCCCAGTTCAACCATACGGTGCCGAAGTAGAGCAGGAACAGCAATGCGCCGCCGACCATGCGCAACCTGCGGAACACGCCGGTGAAGGCGCGGGTGTAGATTTTCTCTCGAGAGGCGTAGAGGTCGACGGAATCCTTTCCTTTGTTGGCAGGCGGGGTGACGTCATGTACCGGAATCTGCTTGCTCATCATCAAGTCCCACGGCAGTGGAGAAATGCCAGGGCCAGTGCATGCCGGCCGTGGTCGCGCGCCTGTGTTGGCGCTCTGCGGCCCATGATACGCCTGTGATGGCAGGGTAGGGCTTGGCTGCGACGTTTAGTCGCGTTGGGTGGTCGTTTGAATCGTGTTATGGCGAGTGTCAATTGATCCAGGTCAGCCAGTGGTGCATTTGTCGGCCCCTTCGCGGGCTTGCCCGCGAAGAGGCCGGGCCTGCTTACTCGGCCTTGGCCGGCATCTGGTCCTGCTGCGACAGGCTGTACACATAAGCGGCCAGCAGGTGCACCTTGTCGTTGCCCTGGATTTCAGCCTGCGCCGGCATCTGCCCCTGGCGTCCGTAACGGATGGTCTGTTGCAACTGGGCAAAGCTCGAGCCGTAGATGAACGCCCGCGGGTGAGTCAGGTCAGGTGCGCCCATGGCGGGGGTACCCTTGCCTTCAGGCCCGTGGCAGGCCACGCAGTTGGCGGCAAAGAGTTTCTGCCCGTTGGCCGCGTCGGCCTTGATGCCCTCGGGCAGGCTGCGCCCGTCCAGGTTGGTCAGCACGAAGGCGGCAACGTCCGCCACGCCCTGCTCGCCGATCACCTCGGACCAGGCCGGCATCACACCATGACGGCCATTCATGATGGTGGTCTTGATGGTTTCCGGTTCGCCGCCCCAGCGCCAGTCGCTGTCGGTCAGGTTGGGGAAGCCGTACGCTCCCTTGGCGTCCGAACCATGGCACACCGAGCAGTTGGAGGCGAACAGGCGTGCGCCCATCTTGAGGGCCTGCGGATCCTTGGCGACGTCTTCCAGCGGCATGGCCGCGAACTTGGCGAAGATCGGCCCGAAGCGGGCATCGGCCTTGGCCATTTCCTTTTCCCATTCGTGCACGCCGGTCCAGCCCGACTGGCCATTGCTGAATTCGGTCTGCTTGTCGTTATCCAGGTACGTGTAGCCTGGCAGGATGCCTTTCCAGTTGCCCAGGCCCGGATACAGCGCCAGGTAGCCGAGGGCGAATACGATGGTGCCGACGAACAGCCAGAACCACCATTTGGGCAGCGGGTTGTCGTACTCCTCGATACCGTCGAACGCATGGCCGACGGTTTCGTCGGTGATCTCTTCGCGTTGGCCCTTGCGGGTCGACAGCAGCAGCCAGGTCAAGGCGAAGATGGTGCCCAGGGTCAGGACGGTGACGTACAGACTCCAGAAGGTTGTCATTGTTGTTTGCTCCCAGAAGCATTCTTTTGCGCGTGCTCGACATGCCGGCTGGCCTCGGGATCATCCGCGAAGGGCAGTTGCGTGGCCTCGTCGAAATCCTTCTTGCGCCGCGGGCTGAACACCCACAGCGCCAGGCCCACGAAGGCCACCAGCACGACGACGGTGCCCAGGCCGCGAATCATCCCGATATCCATCAGCGTCACCGTTTGCTCTTGATGAGGGTGCCAAGGCCTTGCAGGTACGCCACCAGGGCGTCCATCTCGGTCTTGCCCTTGACCGCATCGCGGGCACCGGCGATGTCTTCGTCGGTGTAGGGCGTGCCGAGGGTGCGCAGCACTTCGAGCTTCTTGGCCGTATCCTTGCCATCGAGGTGGTTTTCCACCAGCCATGGGTAAGCGGGCATCTTCGATTCCGGCACCACGTTGCGCGGGTTGTACAGGTGCGCGCGGTGCCAGTCGTCGGAGTAGCGTCCGCCGACGCGGGCCAGGTCCGGGCCGGTGCGCTTGGAGCCCCAGAGGAAGGGGTGGTCCCACACGCTTTCACCGGCCACCGAGTAGTGGCCATAGCGTTCGGTCTCGGCACGGAACGGACGGATCATCTGCGAATGGCAGCCTACGCAGCCTTCGCGGATGTAGATGTCGCGCCCTTCGACTTCCAGCGCGGTGCGCGGCTTCATGCCCTCGACCGGCTTGTTGGTGACGTCCTGGAAGAACAGCGGGACAATTTGCGTCAGGCCGCCGATGCTCACGGCGATGACCATGAAGAAGGCCAGCAGGCCTATGTTCTTCTCGACTGCTTCATGCTTCATCAGTGCGCTCCCACGACGACGATCTTGGCGGCTTCATCTGCCTGCGCCGGATTGGCAGCGCGTACCGTGCGCAGCACGTTGTAGGCCATCAGCAGCATGCCCGAGGCGAAGAAGGCGCCGCCCAGTGCGCGGACGATATAGCCCGGATGGCTGGCCTGCAGCGCTTCGACGAAGGAGTAGGTGAGGGTGCCGTCATCGTTGATCGCACGCCACATCAGGCCCTGGGTGATGCCGTTGACCCACATCGAGGCGATGTACAGTACGGTGCCGATGGTCGCCAGCCAGAAGTGCGCGTTGATCAGGCCGACGCTGTGCATCTGCTCGCGGCCGTACAGCTTCGGAATCATGTGGTAAACCGCGCCGATGGAGATCATCGCCACCCAGCCCAGGGCGCCGGCGTGGACGTGGCCGATGGTCCAGTCGGTGTAGTGCGACAGCGAGTTGACCGTCTTGATCGCCATCATCGGCCCTTCGAAGGTCGACATGCCGTAGAACGCCAGGGAGACGACCAGGAAGCGCAGGATCGGGTCGGTGCGCAGTTTGTGCCAGGCACCGGAGAGGGTCATCATGCCGTTGATCATGCCGCCCCAGCTCGGGGCCAGGAGAATGATCGACATCACCATGCCCAGCGACTGCGCCCAGTCGGGCAGGGCGGTGTAGTGCAGGTGGTGGGGGCCGGCCCAGATGTACAGGGTGATCAGCGCCCAGAAGTGCACGATCGACAGGCGGTAGGAGTAGATCGGACGCTCGGCCTGCTTGGGCACGAAGTAGTACATCATCCCCAGGAAGCCGGTAGTGAGGAAGAAGCCCACGGCGTTGTGGCCATACCACCACTGGATCATCGCGTCAGTGGCGCCGGCGTAGGCCGAATACGACTTGAACAGGCTGACCGGCAGCGAGATGTGGTTGACGATGTGCAGCATCGCGGTGACCACGATGAAGGCGCCGTAGAACCAGTTGCCCACGTAGATGTGCTTGGTCTTGCGCTTGACGATGGTGCCGAAGAACACCACTGCGTAGGTGACCCAGACGATGGCCAGCAGGATTGCGATGGGCCATTCGAGCTCGGCGTATTCCTTGGTGGTGGTGTAGCCCATCGGCAGGGTGATCAGCGCGCCGAGGATCACCGCCTGCCAGCCCCAGAAGGTGAAGGCGGCCATGCCGTCGGAGATCAGCCGGGTCTGGCAGGTGCGCTGCACCACGTAGTAGCTGGTGCCGAACAGCGCACAGCCGCCGAAGGCGAAGATCACCAGGTTGGTGTGCAGCGGGCGCAGGCGTCCGAAGCTGGTCCAGGGCAGGTCGAAGTTGAGCTGCGGCCACACCAGTTGCGATGCGATGAAGACGCCGAGGCCCATGCCAAGGATCCCCCAGACCACCGTCATGATGGCGAACTGGCGGACGACCTTATAGTTATAAGCAGTCGGACTGATTGCTGTGCTCATGCTAAGGTTCCACGGTTTAGGTGTTCTTGTTGGTGGAAAAATCGGCGCCAGTCTCGATAGCCGCAATGGCTATGGCAACGCAAGGTACCCTGCGCCGACCCGTGTCCATACCCTTCCCACCACCGTCCCGTGGCGTTTCGGGTCGAACGATTGTACACAAATAAATATCTGTAATGTGTACCGTTTTTCACCTTTTTCTGATCGATCGGTCAAGCTTTTTTTTCGATGTCTTTTTAGCGCGCGGCGTCAGGCAATGCGCCGCGTCGAGGCCATCGCTGCAACGCGCGACCACTGTGGCAACAAGCTTAGTTCCGTTCGGAGGGGGTGCAAGGGAGGGGGAGCGGCGCGCCCCTGTGGGAGGGCGAGTCGCCGCTCCCACAGGAGGGTTTTGCGGGGTATTACTGGGCTGTCAGCGTTTCAGCGTTTTCATCATGGGACAGGCTGTACACGTAAGCCGCCAGCAGGTGCACCTTGTCGTTGCCCTGGATCTCGGCCTGGGCCGGCATCTGGCCCTGGCGACCATAGCGGATGGTCTGCTGCAACTGGGCGAAGCTCGAACCGTAGATGAACGCCTGCGGGTGAGTCAGGTCGGGTGCGCCCATGGCGGGGGTGCCCTTGCCTTCCGGCCCATGGCAGGCCACGCAGTTGCTGGCGAAGATCTCCTTGCCCTTGGCCACGTCGGCCTTGGCCCCTTCAGGCAGGCTGCGGCCATCGAGGTTGGTCAGCACGAAACCTGCGACATCCGCCACGCCCTGTTCGCCGATGACCTCGGCCCAGCCTGGCATCACGCCATGGCGGCCGTTCATGATCGAGGCCTTGATGGTCTCCGGTTCACCGCCCCAGCGCCAGTCCTTGTCAGTCAGGTTGGGGAAACCGTAGGCCCCTTTGGCGTCCGAGCCATGGCATACCGAGCAGTTGGAGGCGAACAGGCGGGCGCCCATCTTCAGTGCCTGCGGATCCTTGGCCACTTCCTCCACCGGCATGGCGGCGAACTTGGCGAAGATCGGCCCGAAGCGGGCGTCGGCCTTGTCCATTTCTTTCTGCCATTCGTTGACCTGGGTCCAGCCATTCTCGTAGCCAGGCAGGATGCCTTTCCAGTTGCCCAGGCCCGGGTAGAGGATCAGGTAGCCGACCGAGAACACCAGGGTGCCGACGAACAGCCAGAACCACCATTTGGGCAGCGGGTTGTCGTACTCCTCGATGCCGTCGAAGCTATGGCCCATGGTCTGGTCGGTGGTGTTGTTGCTCTGGCCCTTGCGGGTGCCGAGCAGCAACCAGGTCAGGCCGATCAGGCTGCCGATGGTCAGTACGCTGATGTACGTACTCCAGAAGGTGGTCATTGCCCGTTACTCCTCATGGCAGGTTCCTGCCCGGCAGGGGGCAGGCGGTCGTCGTCGAAGGGCAGCAGGCGCGCTTCGGCGAAATCACGGTCGCGGCGGCGGTTGAACACCCAGAGCGACAGGCCGATGAAGGCGATCATCACCACCAGGGTGCCGAGGCCGCGGATCATGCCGATGTCGAATTCCATCGTGCTCACCTCTTGTTCTTGATCGAGGTGCCCAGCACCTGCAGGTAGGCGACCAGCGCATCCATCTCGGTCTTGCCCTTGACCGCGTCGCGGGCACCGGCGATGTCTTCGTCGGTGTAGGGCACGCCGAGGGTGCGCAGTACGCGCAGCTTGGTGTCGGTGTGGCTGTTGTCGACCGGCTGTGCGACCAGCCATGGGTAGGCCGGCATCTTCGATTCCGGCACCACGTTGCGCGGGTTGTACAGGTGCGCGCGGTGCCAGTCGTCGGAGTAGCGTGCGCCGACGCGGGCCAGGTCCGGGCCGGTGCGCTTGGAACCCCAGAGGAAGGGGTGGTCCCACACGCTTTCACCAGCCACCGAGTAGTGGCCATAGCGTTCGGTCTCGGCACGGAACGGACGGATCATCTGCGAGTGGCAGCCCACGCAGCCTTCGCGGATGTAGATGTCGCGGCCTTCCAGTTGCAGCGCGGTGTAGGGCTTCATGCCCTCGACCGGCTTGTTGGTGACGTCCTGGAAGAACAGCGGGACGATCTGCGTCAAGCCGCCGATGCTGACGGCGAACACCATCAGCAAGGCCAGCAGGCCGACGTTTTTCTCGATGACTTCATGTTTCATCAGGCGTGTCTCCTCAAGCCAGCTGGGCGTTCGCAGGGGCGGCGTCAAGCGCTGGCGAACGCACGGTGCGCCAGGTGTTCCAGGCCATCAGGAACATGCCGCTGAGGAAGATCGCCCCGCCGACGAAGCGCACGATGAAGCCGGGGTGGCTGGCCACCAGGGTTTCGACGAACGAGTAGGTGAGCGTGCCGTCGCTGTTGACCGCGCGCCACATCAGGCCCTGGGCGATGCCGTTGACCCACATCGAGGCGATGTAGAGCACGGTGCCGATGGTTGCCAGCCAGAAGTGCGCGTTGATCAGGCCGATGCTGTGCATCTGCTGCTTGCCGAACACCTTCGGAATGGTGTGGTACAGCGCGCCGATGGAGATCATCGCCACCCAGCCCAGGGCGCCGGCGTGGACATGGCCGATGGTCCAGTCGGTGTAGTGAGAGAGGGCGTTGACGGTCTTGATCGCCATCATCGGGCCTTCGAAGGTGGACATGCCGTAGAAGGCCAGCGACACCACGAGGAAGCGCAGGATCGGGTCGCTGCGCAGTTTGTGCCAGGCGCCGGAGAGGGTCATCATGCCGTTGATCATCCCGCCCCAGCTCGGTGCGAGCAGGATCAGCGACATGATCATGCCCAGTGACTGGGCCCAGTCGGGCAGGGCGGTGTAGTGCAGGTGGTGCGGGCCGGCCCAGATGTACAGGGTGATCAGTGCCCAGAAGTGCACGATCGACAGGCGATAGGAGTACACCGGTCGCTCCGCCTGCTTGGGCACGTAGTAGTACATCATCCCCAGGAAGCCTGCGGTCAGGAAGAAGCCCACGGCGTTGTGGCCGTACCACCACTGCACCATGGCGTCGGTGGCACCGGCGTAGACCGAGTACGACTTGGTCAGGCTGACCGGCATCTCCAGGTTGTTGACGATGTGCAGGATCGCCACGGTGAGGATGAAACCGCCGAAGAACCAGTTGCCCACGTAGATGTGCTTGGTGGTGCGCTTGATCAGCGTGCCGAAGAACACGATGGCGTAGCAGACCCAGACGATGGTGATCAGGATGTCGATCGGCCATTCCAGTTCGGCGTATTCCTTGGAACTGGTGTAGCCCAGTGGCAGGCTGATCGCCGCCAGCAGGATCACCAGTTGCCAGCCCCAGAAGGTAAAGGCCGCCAGTTTTGGCGCGAAGAGGATGGTCTGGCAGGTACGCTGCACCGAATAATAGGAGGTGGCGAACAGGGCACAGCCACCGAAGGCGAAGATCACTGCGTTGGTGTGCAGCGGTCGCAGACGGCCGAAGCTGGTCCAGGGGAGGTCGAAGTTGAGGCTCGGCCAGACGAGTTGCGCGGCGATGAAGACGCCGAGCCCCATGCCGACGATGCCCCACACCACCGTCATGATGGCGAATTGGCGGACCACCTTGTAGTTGTAGGCGGTACTGCTGGTTGTGTTCATGTATGGGTTCCCATCCACGGTTATAGGCAGGCTAAACAGCGAGGCAAGCATGAAAGATGGGCAATGTGCCGGTATTGACGGGGATCAATGGGCCCAAGTGGGAAATGTCCCAGGCTTGCGCGTCGATCCCCCGCAAATCCGGGGCGATCAGGGGCGTTCCTGCTCACTGATCCTGGCCCACGGCGCCGGTGCGCCGATGGACAGCGCGTTCATGGACGAGATCGCGCAAAGGCTGGCAGGGCTTGGTGTCGGGGTGATTCGCTTCGAATTTCCCTACATGGCCGAACGCCGGATAAACGGCGGCAAGCGTCCGCCCAACCCGCAGAAGGTGCTGCTCGAGTGCTGGCGCGAGGTGTATGGGCAGGTGCGACCATTGGTCACGGGCACCTTGGCCATTGGCGGCAAGTCGATGGGCGGGCGCATGGCCAGTTTGCTGGCCGATGAGCTGGAGGTGGATGCGCTGGTGTGCCTGGGGTATCCGTTCTATGCCGTGGGCAAGCCGGAGAAGCCGCGAGTCGAGCATCTGGCCGAGCTGAAGACACCGACGCTCATCGTCCAGGGCGAGCGGGATGCGCTCGGGAATCGGGAGGCGGTTGAGGGGTATGCGCTGTCACCGGCGATCGAGGTGAACTGGCTGGTGGCGGGGGATCATGATCTGAAGCCGCTGAAAGCTTCAGGGTTCAGCCATGAGCAGCATCTGCAGGCGGCGGCTGAGAAGGTGGCGGGGTTTCTGAAGGGTTAGCGCTGGATTCTTCGCGGGCAAGCCCGCGAAGCGCCTGATGCTTAGTCGCGATACTCGCACAGGTAAGCGGTATCGACCTTCACTTGCAGCTGGAACTTGCTATCGGCAGGCACATTGAACTTGTCGCCGGCGTTGAAGGTTTCCCAGTTGTCGCTGCCTGGCAGCTTGACGATCAGGGCGCCGGAGACCACGTGCATGATCTCGCGCTTGGCGGTGCCGAACTCGTATTCGCCCGGGGCCATCACGCCCACGGTAGCCGGACCTTCTTCGCCTGCGAAGGCGATCGACTTGACGGTGCCGTTGAAGTACTCGTTGACCTGGAACATGGGCGACTCCTGAACAGAAGGGCTGAAAAAAGGCTGGCCAGTATGCCCAAGCCCTGCGCGGTCGTCATCTGCTTTCAGGTTAGGCTCAAGGGCAGCAACCGCGCGGTATTGCGTGCATCCTCCAGCGCCCGGTGCTGCTGCCCGACGAACTGCATGCCCGCCAGTTGCAGCGCACCGTTCAGGCCGGTGGGGCGCTGCAGGTGGCGGGCCTTGGCGAAGCGCTGCTTGAGGTTGATGTGCGGCAACTGCGCCAGCAGGCTGCTGACCTGATGCTGCTGCCACTCCTGCAACAACTGCTGACGGTCGTAGTCGCCCCAGCTGACCCAGGCCTGCAATTGCGCCTGGTGATGACCCAGCCAGCGCTCGAACTGCGCCCAGATTTCGGCGAACGGCGCCGCGCTGTCGATACTGGCCTGGCCGATGTGCGTCAGCTCGCGGCAGAACGGTGTCAACTGCGGACGCCGCCGCGGCTTGACGAAGCGCTGGAAGTGATCGACCTCGCGGCCTTCGCGGGTGACCAGGCTTGCGCCGATTTCAATGATTTCCATCTCGGTGACCGGCCAGCCACCGTCGTCGGTCGTGGCTTCCAGGTCGATGACCAGCCAATGGCCCATACCAGGCTCCCTTGCAAGACGCTGTGGTCCGCGGCGTTAGGCATGGGCCAGGGCCGCGGGCCCTTAGGGTCTGTCTGAAATGTATCTGCACTCGCGCAGACACATTTCAGACAGACCCTAGAGCGTAGCCAATCCAGAACCCTTACGGCATCCCCTGGCAGAATGCCGCTATTTTGGCATAACCAGCGGTTGTACCCTGACAGGAAAACGCCTAGCTTAGGCGCATCAAGGTCCACCCCCGTGATTTGAGTGCCTCACTTGACGCCACTGCCCGCCCTCAAGGCCCTGTCATCCCTGATGATGCTCGCTGCACTGTGGCTGGCGGGCTCGGCCTGTGCCGCCGAAATGGTGGAGGTGCGGATCGGGGCCGCGCATTTTCCGCCTTATACGGTGCGTCCGGAGCAGGGTGCCGATACGGGCCTGTTGCCGCAGCTCGCCGAGGCACTGAACCAGCTCCAGGCCGGTTACCGTTTCGTTCTGGTGCCGACCTCGATCCCGCGTCGTTTTGGTGATTTCCAGCAGGGGCGCACCGACATGGCGATCTTCGAGAACCCGCAATGGGGTTGGCAGCAGATCCCACATACGGTAGTCGACATGGGTCTGGAAGATGCCGAGATCTTCGTCGCCCATCGTCAGGCAGGGCGTGATCAGCATTATTTCGATGACCTCAAAGGCAAGCGCCTGGCGTTGTTCAATGGCTATCACTACGCGTTTGCCGATTTCAATCCCGACCCTGAGTACTTGAAGAAGACCTTCCGGGCCATCCTCTCCTATTCCCACGACAGCAACCTGTCGATGGTGCAACGCGAGCGTGCGGACATTGCCCTGGTGACCCGCTCGTACCTGAGTGACTACCTCAAGCGCAACCCGGCCAAGGGCGGCGAGCTGATGGCCTCGGATCGGGTCGATCAGGTCTACCATCACTACGCGCTACTGCGTCCTGGCGCGCCGATCCGCGCCGAAGTCTTCACCCAGTTGATGCAGCGCCTGCGCGACAGCGGTGAGCTGGCAGCGCTTTTCGGCCCTTATCGGATCACCGTGCAAACGCCGAACAATTAAATTCGCGGGCTGCGATCACGTTCAGACACTTGAGTGTGATTCCTTTTTTCCGTGAGCCATGACCATGCCTTTCGACGCTGCTTCGACGCCGCTTTCCCTTCCTCGATGGCACAGCCTGCAAGGCGACGAGACCGGTTCCCGGTTGAGTCTGACCCTGGAGGGGCGCCCGCTGATCCAGGTACGCCTGGTGCCCGCCGACCCTGTGCAGGTTCACCTGGAAACCGTCTGCCCGGATCGCGGCGCCCAGGCCCTGTGGGCTGCCTGCTACTGGCTGCTGTCGCGCGATCCCGCCTGCCAGCGCCTGGCCTGGCATGTGCCGAAGGCGCCAGCGTGGGTACCGTCGTTGCTGGCGAGCGGCCTGCTGGTGCCCAGCGAGCAAGCGCACGTGTTGATCTGCGAGCGAGCGCTGTTCTGGCAGTTGCCGCAGCCCTGGCTTGGCGAGGTACAGAGCGGTGTCTACCCGCAGCAGATGCAGATCAGCAACGGCAAGCGCCATCCACGCCGCCCACCCAAACCCCGGGGCGAGGTGTATCGCCGTTTCGATGTGCGCCTGGGGGCGTGGGTGTCGCTACGCACCCTGGAAGTCGAGCAGGACCTGGCGCGTTTCAACCGTTGGCAGAACGAGCCCCGGGTCGCGCACTTCTGGCAGGAGCAGGGCAGCCTGGAGCAGCACCGCGAATACCTGAGCAAGCTCGAGGCAGACCCGCACACCCTGACACTCATCGGCTGTTTCGACGATGAGCCGTTCGCCTACTTCGAAGCCTACTGGGCCAAGGAAGACCGCATCGCGCCGTTCTATCCGGCCGACGACTACGACCGCGGTATCCACATGCTCGTGGGCGAACAGGCGCATCGTGGCCCGCACAAGGTGGCGAGCTGGATGTCGGCGCTGGTGCACTACCTGTTCCTCGACGACCCGCGCACCCAGCGCGTCGTCGCCGAGCCGCGCGCCGACAACGGCAAGATGATCGGCTACATGCACGATCAGTGCTTCCACTGCGACAAAGAGTTCGATTTCCCGCACAAGCGGGCGGCGCTGATGATCCTGGGGCGTGAGCGTTTCTTCGATCGTTGCACGCTGGTCTAGCGGCGCGCAGGGCGTGGGCCGCTGTGCGGCCCGATCACGCTGACAGGTGCCGTGCGATGCGCGCGGTACCTGTGAGGCGGTCAGCCCTCGGCCTGGCGGCTGTTCTTGCGGCAGTGGATCAGCGCGTCGCGGATCATGAAGTTGACCAGCGTTGGCGAGACCCCGAGCTCCTTGGCGATGTCTTTTTGCGGCACGCCGTGCAGGCGGTACATCTCGAACGCGTAGCGAGTGCGCTGGGGCAGCTCGTTGAGCGCTTCGGCGATGTGCTCGAGGGTCGCCAGGTTGATGTGGGTGGCTTCTGGCGAGGCATTCTGGATCACCACGTTCATGCCTTCTTCCTCGCTGCCCGAGTACTTCAGCTCCATCGCCTGCTTGCGGTAGTGGTCGATGGCCAGGTTGCGCACGATCTGAAACAGGTAGCTGAGCTGGGCCTTGAACGATGACGTGATCTGCGGCGCGGAACCGAGCCGGAAGAAGGCATCCTGCACCACATCCTCGGCGCGCGACCGACAGCCCGTGATACGGGCGGCAATCTTGACGAGGATGCTGCGATTGTCGACGAACGCCTGGAGTAATGGTGAATCGCACTTACTTGTGGATAGTTGTTCCGCCATGGAAATCACCTTGTCTCTGTGAGGAAAGGGAGCACACCGATTGGTCATGCTTCCTACGACGTGCGACAAACTATTCAGAATGATAATGATTGTCAAATACAGAAGTAAGTGAGTCTCTATTCGATTGTGGTCTAAGCTGCACCCCCTCCATGACCACTGTGTGAACGTCGTCCGCAGGCGGGGGACGTTTCTAATTATTTCTCCGGCCCATCCGTTCCCCTGTGTACATCCGGCCGCCGACTGCCGCCCGCCCGACGTGCCTTGCGCACCTGGCCCGGCCCCGGCCCGACTTACCCAGACACTGGCAGGAACACTCCATGACGGACGCCTTCGAACTCCCGCTCACGCTGGTCCAGGCCCTGGCGCAACGCGCCGCGGCGACCCCGGACCGGATCGCCTTGCGCTTTCTGGCCGACGATCCCCGCGAACAGGCGGTGCTCAGCTACCGCGAGTTGGACCTGCGCGCCCGTACCATCGCCGCCGCACTGCAGGCCCGCGCCACGTTCGGTGATCGGGCGATCCTGCTGTTTCCCAGCGGTCCGGACTATGTCGCGGCATTCTTCGGCTGCCTGTATGCCGGGGTGATCGCAGTGCCGGCCTATCCGCCGGAGTCTTCGCGCCAGCACCATCAGGAGCGGCTGCTGTCGATCATCGACGATGCCCAGCCGCGTCTGCTGCTGACGGTAGAAGCGCTTCATGACAGTTTGCAGGGCCTTGATGCTCTGGCGACGGATGCCGCCCCGGGCCTGCTGGCGGTGGACGGTCTGCCCCCTGAGCTGGCCGACGACTGGCGTGAACCGGCGCTGGCCGGCGAGCACATCGCCTTCCTGCAGTACACCTCTGGCTCCACCGCGCTGCCCAAGGGTGTGCAGGTTACCCACGGCAACCTGGTGGCTAACGAGCAACTGATCCGCCAGGGTTTTGGCATCGACCTCAACCCTGACGATGTGATCGTCAGCTGGCTACCGCTGTACCACGACATGGGCCTGATTGGCGGCCTGCTGCAACCGATCTTCAGCGGCGTGCCCTGTGTGCTGATGTCGCCGGGCTACTTCCTCGCCCGGCCCCTGCGCTGGCTGCAGGCGATCAGCGAATACGGTGGCACCATCAGTGGCGGCCCGGATTTCGCTTACCGCCTGTGCAGCGAGCGGGTCAGCGAAGCGGCCTTGGCCGGGCTCGACCTCAGCCGCTGGCGGGTGGCCTACTCCGGTTCCGAGCCGATCCGCCAGGATAGCCTCGAGACGTTCGCCAGCAAGTTCGCCGCTTGCGGCTTCCAGGCGAGCAGCTTCTTCGCCAGCTACGGGCTGGCCGAAGCCACTCTGTTCGTCAGCGGCAGCCGACGCGGCCAGGGCATTGGCGCGCTGGAGCTCGATGCCGAGGCCTTCGCCGCCAACCGCGCCGAGCCTGGCAAGGGCAGCGTGCTGATGAGCTGCGGCTATCCGCAGCCGGGCCATGCGGTGCGCATCGTCGAACCGCAGCAACTGGCGGTGTTGGGCGATAACCGGGTGGGCGAAATCTGGGCCGGCGGCCCGAGCATTGCGCGGGGCTACTG
Organism: Pseudomonas machongensis; assembly: GCF_034961125.1. Lineage (NCBI taxonomy): Bacteria > Pseudomonadati > Pseudomonadota > Gammaproteobacteria > Pseudomonadales > Pseudomonadaceae > Pseudomonas > Pseudomonas machongensis. The sequence goes on from NZ_JAYFUI010000180.1 coordinate 144,627, forward strand.
GCGCAACCCCGAGGCCACGGCGCGTACCTTTGTCGAGATGGACGGGCAGACCTGGCTGCGCACCGGCGACCTGGGCTTCATGCGCGATGGCGAGGTGTTCGTCACCGGGCGGTTGAAGGACATGCTGATCGTGCGCGGCCAGAACCTCTATCCGCAGGATCTGGAGAAGACCCTCGAGCGTGAGGTCGATGTGTTGCGCAAAGGGCGCGTGGCGGTGTTCGCCGTGGACGATCGAGGCGAAGAGGGCATCGGCGTGGCGGTGGAAGTCAGCCGCAATGTGCAGAAGGCGATGCCTGCGCAAGCGCTGATCAAGACCCTGCGCCAGGTCATCGCCGACGCGTGCCGCCAGGCGCCGGCCGTGGTCTTGCTGCTCAACCCGGGGGCGCTGCCCAAAACCTCCAGTGGCAAGCTGCAGCGTTCGGCCTGCCGCCTGCGCATGAGCGACGGCAGCCTCGATTGCTATGCTCGCTTCCCGGCAGACGACGCATCCTCCGAGCACAGCGCCGGCGGCGATGCCCTGCAGGTGCGCATCGCGGCGGTGTGGCGCGAGCTGCTCAAGGTCGAGGCGGTGACGGCGGACGATCACTTCCTGCTGCTGGGCGGCAACTCCATCGCCGCCGCCCAGGTCACCGCGCGGCTGTCCGATGAGCTGGGTATCACGCTCAGCCTGCGTACCCTGTTCGAAGCGCCTGTACTGGCCGACTACAGCGCGGCAGTGGCCTGCGTGCTGGAGCAGGGCGGGCAGGGCACTGGCGCCATCGCCAGCCTCGATCGCGCCAAGGCATTGCCGCAGTCGCTGGCGCAGAACCGCCTGTGGTTGCTGTGGCAACTGGAGCCGCAGTCCGCTGCCTACAACATCCCTGCCGGTCTGCACCTGCGTGGCGAACTGGATGAGGCGGCGCTGCAGGCGAGCTTCCAGGCGCTGGTCGAGCGTCACGAATCCCTGCGCACGCGCTTCAGCGAAGTGGATGGCGAGGCCCTGCAGCATGTGCTGGCGCATGCCGACTTTGCCTTGCAGCGTGTCGATCTCGAAGGGGTAGACGCCAGCGAGGTCGCCAATCGTCGCGAGCATGAGGCCCGCCAACCCTTCGACTTGCTCCAAGGGCCGCTGCTGCGCGTGACCTTGGCGCGCCTGGACGATGAAGAACACCAGTTGTGGGTAACCCTGCACCATATCGTCGCCGACGGCTGGTCGCTGAATATCCTGCTCGATGAGTTCGCCCGACTCTACGCCGCCCACTGCCAGGGCCAGCAACCCAATCTCGCGCCCCTGGCGCTGGGCTACGCCGACTACGGCACCTGGCAGCGCCAGTGGCTGGCAGAAGGTGAGGCTGCACGTCAGCTGGAATACTGGACGGCGCAACTGGGCGACGAATTGCCGGTACTCGACCTGTGTAATGACCATCCACGCTCGGCGCTGGGCGAGCAGCGCGCTGCGCGCCTGAACATGAAGGTGCCCGCCAAACTCGGCGAAGCCCTCAAGGGCCTGGCCCGTGACCAGCAGGCCAGCCTGTTCATGGTCCTGCTGGCGGGCTGGCAAGCCTTGCTGCAGCGCTACAGCGGCCAGTCCGACATCCGCGTCGGCGTCCCCAACGCCAACCGCCCGCGCCTGGAAACCCAGGCCATGGTCGGCTTCTTCATCAACACCCAGGTCATGCGTGCCGAGTTCGACGGCCGTACGCCGTTCGACCAGTTGCTGGCCCAGGTGCGTGAGCGCACCCTTGGTGCCCAGGCGCACCAGGACCTGCCGTTCGAGCAACTGCTCGAAGCGCTGCCCCAGGCCCGTGAGCAGGGCCTGTTCCAGGTCATGTTCAACCACCAGCAGCGCGACCTGTCCGCGCTGCGCCGCCTGCCCGGACTGCTTGCCGAAGAGCTGCCGTGGCACAGCCGCGAGGCCAAGTTCGACCTGCAACTGCACAGTGAGGAAGACCACCAGGGCCGGCTGACACTGGCCTTCGACTACGCCGCCGAGCTGTTCGACGCCAGCACCGTCAAGCGCCTGGCCCAGCACCTGCTGGCGCTGCTCGAACAGGTCTGCGCGCAACCGCAGCTGGCCGTGGGCGAAGTGCAACTGCTGGATGAGCCAGGCCGCGCGCAATTGCTCGCCTGGGGGCAGGCCCCTGCCGAGCCCGCCAGAGCCTTGCTGGTCGAGCAGCTCAACGAGCAGGCACGCCTGACACCGGAGCGCGTCGCCCTGGTGTGGGAGGGCGGTCAGCTCGACTACGCCAGCCTGCACCAGCAGGCCAACCGCCTGGCTCACTACCTGCGCGACAAGGGCGTCGGCCCGGACACCTGCGTGGCCATCGCGGTCGAGCGCTCGCCGCAACTGCTGGTCGGACTGCTGGCGATCCTCAAGGCGGGCGGCGCCTATGTGCCGCTGGATGTCGACTACCCGGCCGAACGCCTGGCCTACATGCTCGCCGACTGTGGCGCGGGCCTGCTGCTGAGCCAGAGCACCCTGCTCGAGCGCCTGCCCCAGGTCGAGGGCGTCAGTACCATCGCGCTGGACCAGTTGCACCTGGACACCTGGCCCAGCCAGGCCCCGGGCCTGCGCCTGGAAGGCGAGCACCTGGCCTATGTGATCTATACCTCCGGCTCCACCGGCCAGCCCAAGGGTGTGGGCAACACCCATGCTGCCCTGGCCGAACGCCTGCAATGGATGCAGGCCACCTATGCGCTGGACGACCGCGACGTGCTGATGCAGAAGGCACCGATCAGCTTCGACGTGTCGGTGTGGGAATGCTTCTGGCCGCTGGTCACCGGCTGCCGCCTGGTACTGGCAGGCCCTGGTGAGCACCGCGATCCGCAGCGCATCGCCGCACTGGTGCAGCAGCATGGCGTGACCACGCTGCACTTCGTGCCGCCGCTGTTGCAGGTGTTTGTCCAGGAGCCGCTGGCCGCAGGCTGCACCAGCCTGCGTCGGCTGTTCTCCGGCGGCGAGGCGCTGCCTGCCAGCCTGCGCGACCGGGCCCTGGCCTTGCTGCCCCAGGTGCAGTTGCACAACCGTTATGGCCCGACCGAGACCGCGATCAACGTCACCCACTGGCACAGCCAGCGCGAGGATGGCGAGCGCTCGCCCATCGGCCGTCCGCTGGCCAATGTGCTGTGCCGTGTGCTGGATGATGAATTCGAACTGACCGCACCGGGCGTGCCGGGCGAACTGTGCCTGGGCGGCGCGGGCCTGGCCCGTGGCTATCTGGGACGTCCGGGTCTGACCGCCGAGCGTTTCGTGCCGCAACCCGATGGCGACGGCCAGCGCCTGTACCGCAGCGGCGACCGCGCGCGCTGGCTGGTGCACGACGGTGCGCTGGAATACCTCGGGCGCCTCGACCAGCAGGTCAAGGTGCGCGGCTTCCGCGTCGAGCCTGAAGAAGTCCAGGCCGTGCTGCTGGCCCAGCAAGGTGTCGAGCAGGCGTTGGTGCTGATCCACCGCGACGCTGTCGGCGCGCAGTTGGTCGGTTACTACAGCGGCGTCGAGCAGAGCGCCGCCTTGCTGGCGACCCTCGGCGCGCAACTGCCCGCCTACATGGTGCCAGCGCAGTTGGTTCACCTCGCGCAGATGCCCTTGGGCCCGAGCGGCAAGGTCGATCGCAAGGCGCTGCCGGCGCCAGTCTGGCAGCAGCGCCAACACGTCGAGCCGCAGTCTGAGCTGGAACAGCAAGTGGCGGCGATCTGGCGCGAGGTGCTGAACCTGCCGCAGGTCGGTCTGCAGGACGACTTCTTCGCCCTCGGTGGCCACTCGCTGCTGGCCACCCAGATCGTTTCGCGCTGCCGCCAGGCCTGTGACGTCGAGCTGCCGCTCAAGGCGCTGTTCGAGGCCAGTGAGCTGGGTGCCTTCTGTGCCGAGATCGCGCGGATCCGCGCCAGCGGTGGGTGCAACCTGCAGGGCGCGATCACCCGTGTCGATCGCCGTCAGGCCGTGCCGCTGTCGTACTCGCAGCAGCGCATGTGGTTCCTCTGGCAGATGGAGCCGGACAGCCCCGCGTACAACGTCGGCGGCATGGCGCGTCTATGCGGCGCGCTGCATGTGGACGCTTTCGAGCGTGCCCTGCAGGCGTTGATCGTACGCCACGAGACCCTGCGCACCACCTTCCCCAGCATCGATGGCAAGCCCTACCAGTGCGTGGCCGACGACAGCGGCCTGCACCTGGACTGGCAGGACTTCAGCGCGCTGCCGGCCGACAATCGCCAGCAGCGTCTGCAGCAGCTGGCCGACGAGCAGGCGCACCAGCCGTTCGACCTGGAGCGTGGTCCGTTGCTGCGTGCCTGCCTGGTCAAGGTGCAGGAGCGTGAGCACTATTTCGTCCTGACCCTGCACCATATCGTTACCGAAGGCTGGGCGATGGACATCTTCGCCCGTGAGCTGGGCGAGCTTTACGAAGCCTTCGTCGACGAGCGCGAATCGCCGCTGCAGCCGCTGCCAGTGCAATATCTGGACTACAGCGTCTGGCAGCGCCAGTGGCTTGAAGGCGGGGAGGGCGCGCGCCAGCTCGACTACTGGAAAGCGCGCCTGGGCGACGAGCATCCGGTCCTGGCACTGCCGACGGACCGCCCGCGCCCAGCGGTGCAGAGCCATCGCGGCGAGCTGTACCGCTTCGACCTCGACCCGGCGCTGGTCGAGCGTGTGCATGCGTTCAACAGCCAACGCGGGCTGACCCTGTTCATGACCATGACCGCCACGCTGGCCGCACTGCTGCACCGCTACAGCGGCCAGCGCGACCTGCGTATCGGCGCGCCGGTGGCCAACCGCATCCGTCCGGAAAGCGAGGGGCTGATCGGTGCCTTCCTCAACACCCAGGTGCTGCGCTGCGAACTGGATGGGCAGATGAGCGCCGCCGCACTGCTCGAGCAGATGCGTCAGACCATCATCGACGGCCAGTCGCACCAGGACCTGCCGTTCGAACAACTGGTCGAAGCCCTGCAGCCGCCGCGCAGCAGTGCCTACAACCCGCTGTTCCAGGTAATGTGCAACGTGCAGCGCTGGGCCTTCCAGCAAAGCCGAACCCTGGCAGGCATGCAGGTGGACTACCTGGTCAACGACGCCAGCGCCACCAAGTTCGACCTGTACCTGGAAGTCACCGACCTGGACGGCCGGCTCGGCTGCTGCCTGACCTACAGCCGCGACCTGTTCGATGAGCCGCGCATCGCGCGCATGGCCGAACACCTGCAGCAGTTGCTGGCGGCGATGCTCGAAGATCCGCAGCAACGCCTGTGCGAGCTGCCGATGCTGTCAGGTGCCGAGCAGCAGGAGCTGGTCGGGCAGCTTCAGGGCGAACAGGATTTCGATCTTGACCAGACCCTGCACGGGCTGTTCGCCGCCCAGGTGGAGCGCACGCCGCAGGCGCGGGCCTTGACCTTCGCCGGCCAGCACCTGAGCTACGCCGAGCTCGATCAGCAGGCCAACCGCCTGGCCCGAGCCCTGCGTGAGCGCGGCGTCGGCCCGCAGGTGCGAGTGGGCCTGGCGCTGGAGCGCTCGTCGCAGATGGTGGTCGGCCTGCTGGCGATCCTCAAGGCCGGTGGCGCCTATGTGCCGCTCGATCCGGAATACCCGCTCGAGCGCCTGCACTACATGATCGAGGACAGCCGCCTGGGCCTGCTGATCGGCCAGCGCGATCTGCTCGCGACCCTTGGCGAACTGCCGGCCGGTGTGGTCACCTGGAGCCTGGAGGACGACGCAGCGTCGCTGTCCGCCTACAGCGATGCGCCACTGGACAACCTCAACCTGCCGCAGCACCAGGCCTACCTCATCTACACCTCCGGCTCCACCGGCAAGCCCAAGGGCGTGGTGGTCAGCCATGGCGAGATCGCCATGCATTGCCAGGCGGTGATCGCCGACTTCGGCATGCGCAGCGACGATTGCGAGCTGCATTTCTATTCGATCAACTTCGATGCGGCCAGCGAACGCCTGCTCACGCCGCTGCTGTGCGGGGCACGTGTGGTGCTGCGCGCCCAGGGGCAGTGGGGCGCCGAAGAGATCTGCGACCTGGTGCGCGAGCAGCAGGTGAGCATTCTCGGTTTCACCCCGAGCTATGGCAGCCAGCTGGCGCAGTTCCTGGCCGGGCGTGGCGAGCAACTGCCTGTGCGCCTGGTGATCACCGGCGGCGAAGCGCTGACCGGCGAGCACTTGCAGCGCATCCGCCAGGCCTTCGCCCCGCAGCAATTCTTCAATGCCTACGGCCCGACCGAAACCGTGGTCATGCCGCTGGCGTGCCTGGCCCCCGAAACCTTGTCGGCCGATGCGGGCAGCGTGCCGATTGGCCGCATGATCGGGGCGCGCACCGGCTACATCCTCGACGAGGACCTGGCGCTGTTGCCCCAGGGCGGCATCGGTGAGCTGTATGTCGGTGGCGCGGGCCTCGCCCAGGGCTATCACGATCGCCCGGGGCTGTCGGCCGAACGTTTCGTCGCCGACCCCTTCAGCCATGACGGTGGCCGGCTCTATCGCACCGGCGATCTGGTGCGCCTGCGCGCCGACGGGTTGGTCGAGTACATCGGCCGCGCTGACCAGCAGGTGAAGATCCGTGGTTTCCGCATCGAGCTGGGCGAGATCGAAAGCCGCCTTCAGGAGCACGCCGATGTCGAGGAGGCCGTGGTTCTGGCCCTCGACCTGCCGGGCGGCAAGCAACTGGTGGGCTACCTGGTCTGCGCTCAGGCCAAGGCGAGCAGTGATGCCCAGGCGCACCTGCGCGAGGCGGTCAAAGCCCATGCACGGCAACACCTGCCCGACTACATGGTGCCTGCGCACCTGGTACTGCTCGATCGCCTGCCGCTGATGGGCAACGGCAAGCTCGACCGTCGTGCGCTGCCAGCGCCGGATCTCGAGCAGGCACACCAGCTGTACCAGGCGCCGGCCAATGAGTTGGAGGCGCAGTTGGCGCAAATCTGGCGCGAGGTGCTCAATGTCTCGCGCGTGGGTGTGCAGGACAATTTCTTCGAACTGGGCGGTGACTCGATCCTGTCGATCCAGGTGGTCAGTCGCGCCCGTCAGTTGGGCCTGCAGTTCACCCCGCGCGACCTGTTCCAGCACCAGACCATCCAGACCCTGGCAACCGTGGTCAGCCATGGCGCGGGGCCAACGCATGTGGAGCAGGGGGCGCGTCAGGGCCGTATCGGCCTGACGCCGATCCAGCATTGGTTCTTCGACAGCGAAGTGCCACAGCCACAGCACTGGAACCAGGCTGTGCTGCTCGAAGCACGCAAACCGCTGCTCGCTGACCGGCTTGAGGCTGCGCTGGCGGCGCTGGTGCAGCATCACGACAGCCTGCGCCTGCGCTTCACCCAGGTGGCTGGCCGCTGGCAGGGGGAATACGACCAGGCCGGCGCCCAGCCGCTGCTGTGGACGGCGACCGTCGCTGCCTTCGACGATTGCCAGGCGCTCTATACCGACGTGCAGCGCAGCCTCGACCTGCAGCAAGGGCCCCTGTTGCGCGGCCTGTTGCTGACCGATGGCGCAGGCGCGCAACGCTTGCTGCTGGCCATCCATCACCTGGTGGTGGACGGCGTGTCCTGGCGTGTATTGCTGGAGGACCTGCAGGCGCTGTACCGCGGTGAAACCCTGGCGGCCAAGACCCATGCCATGGGCGACTGGTCGGCGCGCCTGGCCAGCTATGCCGGCAGCGACTCGCTGCGTGACGAGCTGGGCTGGTGGGAGGGACAGCTGGGGCGTGTGCGCCGCGAGCTGCCGTGCGATCACCCGCAGGGCGGCAACCTGCACCGCCATGCGCGCACCTTGGCCATCGAGCTCGACACCGAGCAGACCCGCCAACTGTTGCAGCAGGCGCCAGCGGCCTATCACACCCAGGTCAACGACCTGCTGCTGACCGCTCTGGCGCGCACCCTGAGCCACTGGAGCGGCGATGAGCAGGTGCTGGTACAGCTTGAGGGGCATGGACGCGAAGGGCTGTTCGAAGACATCGACCTGACCCGCAGCGTCGGCTGGTTCACCAACGCCTATCCGCTGAGCTTGAGCCCGGCAACCGGCGACGACGATGCCGCGCGCAGTGCGTCGATCAAGGGCATCAAGGAACAACTGCGCCAGGTGCCGCACAAAGGGCTGGGTTATGGTGTGCTGCGCTACCTGGCCGATTCTGCGGGGCGTGAGCGCATGGCGGCGTTGCCACAGGCGCGCATCACCTTCAACTACCTCGGGCAGTTCGACCAGCAGTTCGACGCCAATGCCGTGTTCCAGCCGCTGGATGCCCCTGCGGGGCTGGCCCATGACCTGGACGCGCCACTGCCCAACTGGCTGAGCGTGGATGGCCAGGTCTATGGTGGTGCCTTGCAACTGCGCTGGACCTTCAGTACAGAGCGCTACGACGAGGCGACCATCGCCGAGCTGGCCGAAGCCTATCGCCAGGAACTGCTGGCGCTGGTCGCCCACTGCCTGGTCGAGGGCAACGGCAGCTTCACGCCGTCGGACTTCCCGCTGGCCCAACTGACCCAGGAGCAGATCGACACGCTGCCGGTGCCGGCTGGCGAGATCGAGGATGTCTACCCGCTGACGCCAATGCAGGAAGGGCTGCTGCTGCACACCCTGCTGGAACCGGGCACCGGCATCTACTACATGCAGGACCGCTACCGCATCAACAGTGCGCTGGACCCCGAGCGCTTCGCCCAGGCCTGGCAGGCAGTGGTGGCGCGCCACGAGGCCCTGCGCGCATCGTTCAGCTGGAACGCCGGCGAAGCGATGTTGCAGATCATCCACAAGCCCGGCAAGACCGCCGTCGACTACCAGGACTGGCGCGACCTTGACGACGCCAGCCAGGAAGCCCGCCTGCAAGCCCTGCACAAACAGGAGCGCGAAGCCGGATTCGAGTTGCTGCGCGAGGCGCCGTTCCACCTGCGCCTGGTGCGCGTAGCCGATGAGCGCTACTGGTTCATGATGAGCAACCATCACATCCTCATCGATGCCTGGTGCCGCTCGTTGCTGATGAACGATTTCTTCGAAATCTACCAGGCGCTGGGCGAAGGCCGTGCCGCGCAGTTGCCGGTACCGCCGCGCTACCGCGACTATATCGGCTGGCTGCAGCGCCAGGACCTGGACGAGGCACGCCAGTGGTGGCAGGCCAACCTGGCCGGCTTCGAACGCGCCACGGCGATCCCCAGCGACCGCCCGCTGCGCCATGACCACGCCGGGGACGGCATGATCGTCGGCGATTGCTACACCCGCCTTGAGGTGAGCGAGGGGGCGCGTCTGCGTGAACTGGCGCAGGCTCATCAACTCACCGTCAACACCTTCGCCCAGGCGGCCTGGGCACTGGTCCTGGCCCGTTACAGCGGCGAGCGCGACGTGGTGTTCGGGGTGACCGTTGCCGGGCGCCCGGTGAGCTTGCCGCAGATGCAGCGCACGGTCGGGCTGTTCATCAACAGCATCGCCTTGCGCGTGCAGCTGCCGGCGGCCGGCGAGCGCCAGAGCGTGCGTCAGTGGCTGCAAGGCCTGCTCGATCGCAACATGCAGTTGCGTGAATACGAGTACCTGCCGCTGGTGGCGATCCAGGAGTGCAGCGAGCTGCCCAAGGGGCAGGCGCTGTTCGACAGCCTGTTCGTGTTCGAAAACGCGCCGGTCGAGAGCAATGTGCTTGACCACGCCCAGCACTTGAACGCCAGCTCCGACTCGGGCCGCACCCACACCAACTTCCCGCTGACGGCGGTGTGCTATCCGGGCGACGACCTGGGCCTGCACCTGTCGTTCGACCAGCGCTACTTCGACTACCCGACCGTCGAGCGCCTGCTGGCCGAATTCAAGCGTCTGCTGCTGGCGCTGGTCGAAGGCTTCGAGGGTGAGGTCCAGGCACTGCCACTGCTGGGTGCCGACGAGCAGCGCTTCCTGCTCGAGGACTGCAACCGCACCGAGCACGCCTATACCTTGGAGCAGAGCTATGTCGAGCTGTTCGAGGCACGCGTTGCGGCGCACCCCGAGCGTATCGCCGCCCGTTGCCTGGAGGCGTCCTACGACTATGCCGGGCTCAACCTGGCCGCCAACCGCCTGGGACATGCGCTGGTCGCAGCCGGTGTGAGCATCGATCAGCCCGTTGCCCTGCTGGCCGAGCGTGGTCTGCCGCTGCTGGGGATGATCGTTGGCAGCTTCAAGGCCGGTGCGGGTTACCTGCCGCTGGATCCGGGCCTGCCCTCAGCGCGCCTGCAGCGTATCGTCGAGCTCAGCCGCACGCCGGTGCTGGTGTGCAGCGCCGCCTGTGCCGAGCAGGCGGGGCAGTTGCTCGACGAGCTGGGCGGGGCGGTACGGCCGAAGCTGCTGGTGTGGGAGGATATCCAGGCCAGCCAGGTCGCTGGCCACAACCCGGGTATCCACAGCGGGCCGGACAACCTGGCCTATGTGATCTACACCTCTGGCTCCACCGGGCTGCCCAAGGGCGTGATGGTCGAGCAGCGCGGCATGCTCAACAACCAGCTGAGCAAGGTGCCGTACCTGGCGCTGGACGAACACGATGTTATCGCCCAGACCGCTTCGCAGAGCTTTGACATCTCGGTGTGGCAATTCCTGGCAGCACCGCTGTTCGGGGCCAGTGTCGAGATCGTGCCAAATGCCATTGCCCACGATCCCCAGGGCTTGCTGGCGCATGTCCAGGCCAGCGGCATTACCGTGCTGGAAAGCGTGCCTTCGTTGATCCAGGGCATGTTGGCCAACGATCATCAGGCATTGGATGGCCTGCGCTGGATGCTGCCGACCGGCGAGGCGATGCCACCGGAGCTGGCCGCGCAGTGGCTGGAGCGCTATCCGCAGATCGGCCTGGTCAACGCCTATGGCCCGGCCGAATGTTCGGACGATGTGGCGTTCTTCCGTGTCGATGCCGACTCGACCCGCGGCATCTACCTGCCCATCGGCACCCCGACCGACAACAACCGCCTTTACCTCTACGGCGAAGAGCAGACGCTGGTACCGTTGGGCGCGGTGGGCGAGCTGTGCGTGGCCGGCACGGGGGTCGGCCGTGGTTATGTTGGCGACCCGGTGCGTACGGCCCTGGCCTTCATCCCGCATCCGCATGGCGCGCCGGGCGAGCGCCTGTATCGCACCGGCGACCTGGCGCGCCGCCGTGCCGATGGTGTACTCGAATATGTCGGGCGCATTGACCACCAAGTGAAGATCCGCGGCTACCGTATCGAGCTTGGCGAAATCGAAGCGCGCCTGCACGAGCAGCCGCAGATTCGCGATGCGGCAGTCGGTGTCCAGGAGGGCGCCAATGGCAAGCATCTGGTTGGCTACCTGGTAGCCCACCAGGGCGTGGTGGCCGATGCCGGTCTGCTCGAGCAGATCAAGCAGCGTCTGCGTGCCGAGTTGCCGGAGTACATGGTGCCGCTGCATTGGGCCTGGTTCGATAACCTGCCGCACAATGCCAATGGCAAGCTCGATCGCAAGGCGCTGCCGGTCATCGAGATCGGTGCCCAGCACAGCCAGGACTACCTGGCGCCGCGCAGCGAGCTGGAAGAGACCCTGGCCGCTATCTGGGGCGAGGTGCTCAAGGCTGAGCGGGTCGGGGTGCGCGACAACTTCTTCGAACTGGGCGGGCACTCGTTGCTGGCCACGCAGATTGCCTCACGCGTGCAGAAGCGTCTGCAACTGAACGTGCCACTGCGGGCGATGTTCGAGTGCAGCACCGTGGAAGAGCTGGCGGTGTATGTCGAAGGGTTGCAGGGCAGTGCGTTGGATGAGGATAAGGTGGATCGGTTGAGTGATCTGATGGCGGAGTTGGAGGGGTTGTAACAGGCACGACACCAGCGCGGGCAAGCCGCGCTGGTGTCGTGCTGTATTTAACGCGGTGCTTTGTTGATGCTCTTTCTACGCCTGGAATCGCCCATTCTTTTTCTTACCGTCGAATAGTCACTTGACAGCGTCGAAGAGTTACTTGATAGGCTTGAGCGCCGGCTGGAGTTTGAATCATCGTCGGAGGTGTCAGGAAACAGTGTCTCCAGGTTGAGGGTATTCTCATCGCTCGATGTGCTGTGCGTGCGCGCTAGCGTTGTTACATGTTGAGTATCATTTGTGTCTGGGTCGTCAATATTGATGGCGATGTGCTGCGGTGCAGAGAGGTCCTCTCCTGCGTTGGTATGTGCCGATGGAGCGGGCAAGGCGGCCCTCTCTATAGCGTCGTGCGTATTTGGGCGCTGTTCCCCATATCTGGGAGAGTGTGGTCTGCTAATGGCGTTTTGGTGAACGAAGTTTTCGCCGCTCGCGGAGTTGTGATTATCGGGTGATTGAGCATCATTTTCGGACGATGGAGCCTCTTCAAGCGCCAACTGAGCACGGCGAGCTTGTTCTGCTTTATGTTGTTTCATAAACAGCCGATATTGCGTAGGCGTTTCTCTCATCACCGATGCGGTGGCGCCAAGTATGGTGAAATATATCGTGAGGGGATCATTGGGGGAGAGCCAGCCCCAGATCATTAAAGCAATTGCATTAAGGATGTAAATTGTCCTTAGTGCGCTGGATCCAAAATGGAAGCGACCATCCGGTTCTCTCCATTTTTTCCATAAGGGAGCTGTCAGTGATGTTCCTTCTGTCATTGCATTTCTGACACCATAGATGAGGTCTTGGTTGTGCGTAACAAGAGTCGCTATGTTCATCAGAAGCAGCCACACGGCAAATATTTCTATGACGGTAGTCAAAACGGTCTCTGTTGGAAACATCCCCATAGCGTCACGAAAACGCAGAGGATTATTTCTATTCATCCGATACAGATTCGGGCCATCAACAAGCCCACCGGGATCGGCACTCAGCCATCGACCCAACCCCGTCTGATAGTATCGCCAGCCGTAGTAGTAAAGACCGCTGGCATCGAGCTCCTTGCCGGCATGACGCGACGTACGTTGGGTTAACCCGTCGACTTCCGCTGCCTGCTCATCCACGCCAGCTGTTTCGCCATAGGGGGTGTATTCTTCACGCGAGACGATGTTTCCCGCCTCGTCCGTTTCTCCCGCACTGCTGCCCAGATGGTCGCTAAACCCATAGCGCAGGTGAACCTCGGTACTCAGGCGATTTTCAATCCAACGCACCTCCTCGACTTCGCTGATCACCACGTGCTTGAGCGCCTGTGGCTGGCCTTCGAGCGTGCGCAGGCGTACTTCGCAGTCATCGATGTAGGTTGTCAGGGTGGTCTGGATTGCGTTGGCCACGCGCACCGTGCTGATTTTGCGACGCCGTGTGCCGCCATTGGCGTATCGGTACTGCTCGGTATCATCCGTCGCACCGGTAGCGCGTTTGACCAGCGACACCTGGCCCAACTGGAGATCGGCCAACCAAGCCAGTGCCCGGCCATCGACCAGTTGTTTCTGCAGGCCGCCAGGCAGGAAGCCGTTGTCTGGTGTCAGCCCGTGGCCCTCGGGCATTGCGCGGTTGCTTTGGGTCGACACACGCAACTGCTGGGTGCGCTGGCCGGCAGCACCGTTGTGACTCAAGGTGACCAGGTTGTCACCGTCGTCGTATTCATAGCGTTCGCTGTAAGGTGTCCAGACCATGCCGCCCTGGCGGTCGGACGTTCCGAAGGAGGACGACCAGTAGGCACCGACCGGGCTGCGCTCGCGCCCGCTGGCCTCGACCAGGCGGTACAGGGTGTCGTAGGCGTATTCGCGCAGACCGTCAGACTGTAGGTTGTCATGCCATTGAGGGTCGGCACCTTGGTCATCGAGGGCGAGGATGTTGCCTGCGGGATCGTAGCCATAGTGCAGGTCGCTGATCAGCAGATAGCCCAGCGCATGGTCACTTGGGCGTTGCGTACGATGTTGAATCAGGCGCTGACTGGTGGGCGAGTAGCCATAGAGGTCGACCACGCCATTGCCAGACGTCTGCGCCATGACCATGCCATCGGCCCTGCGCGTGACAGCCGCGAGCGCCATGGCCTCCTTGGCACCCTGGCGCAAATGTATCTGACGTACTGCGCCACTGACGTCCAGTGTCTTCGAGCTCGTGACCCCGGCTGCGTTGGTGCGTACCAGCACATCGCCCACTGCGTTGTATCGGTTAACGGTGATCAGTACGTTCTCTTCCAGATCACCTTCACTGCTGCCAGCCCAATCGGGTTGTTCGGCTTGAGGTTGCAACAGCTGTTGCCGGGTTTCGAGAGGTTTGCTGGTCAGCGATAGCAAGGCTGTATGGGTCAGGCCTGCGTTGTCGAAATGCTTGAGCGTGGCACCTGCCAGGTTGCGCTGGCGGTCGGCAGCAGTGGCTGGGGCATACACCAGGCGCTCGCGCATACGTGCGATGCCGGCGGCTGGGTGCTCGAAGATCGCGCTCTTGCGCCCGCCTTGTTCTGGCGTTTCATAGGTGTGCGTGTGGTGGGTGCCCTGGGCGTTGCAGGTCCACAGTGGCCGACCAGTGGCATCATCAAGCGACAGTGAGGTATCGCCGTCGGTGGTGTGCAGCTTCAACTGTCGGCCGCCGAGGCTGGCGACCGTCGTGACATCGGCCAGCGTCGTTGCGCCTGCCGATACCTGCAATGCTCGTGCACCGAACTGGCGGACGGTGCGGGTCAGTGCATCTGCATGGGTGCGGTTACGCAGCAGTTTTGCTGCGGGTATGTCTGCTCCATCCTGTGGGGAGCGCAGCAGGCGCAGCGTCACCGTAGCGCCTGCTGCACCGGACAGCACCGTCACGTCCGGTGTTTCGGCATGGTAGCGTGCAGCCTTGATGGCAGGCATCTGCGATCCCTCTTCTCATCGCATCCTGTGCACCGATCGCGTGGCCGCGAGGGTGCGATAAGAGGAGTCTAGGGAGACTGCGTCGGTCTCGCACCTGACAGATTTATCAGGTCAGCGCTTGCCCAGGATCTTGCCGAGCATTTCCGGGCGTGGCGCGCCTTGTTGGCTTTGCAGTTGTCCCTGTTCATCCTGGTAGAAGATCGCAGGCGTTGCGCCCAGCCCCATTTCTTCCATCAACGCCTGGTTGGCTGCGAGTTGCTTCTGTGTGGGTTCGGGAATGGTGTCCAGTGCCTTGAGCGTGCTGGCCTTGCCAGCGCTTTCGTGTTCTTGCAGTGCCTTGGCAGGGTCTTTTGCCGACAACAGCGCGGCGGACTTGCCAGGGCTGTCCGGGCGGATGATGCCGACCATGATATGGCGCAATTGCACCTTGCCCGAGTCGACCCAGGGCCGCGCCTGTTGCCAGAACATGTTGCAGTAAGGGCAGTTGGGGTCGCTGAACAGGTAGACGATGCGTGGCGCATCGGCCTTGCCGTCCCGGATCCAGGCGGTCTTTTCCATCTTCGCCCAGATTTCCTTGCTCATCGGTGCGTAGACCAGCTTGTCCAGTGGCTCGGCGCTCAGGTCCTGGCCTTGTTCATCGAACAGGCTGCCAACCAGTACGTGCTTGCCGTCGGGGGTCAGATACAGGGCGATGCCGTTGCTATGGTACTCGGCGGCATAGCCGCGCAGGCCATTGGGCGCGTCGAACGTGCCCTTGATCACCGCGCCCTTGGCCTCCATCTGCTGAATCGGCTTGGGCCAGGGCTCTGCTTGGGCAAGGGGCGCGACGAGCAGGGCCAGGGAGAGGGGCAGGAGAGCAGTCAGTCGCATGTCATTTTCCTTGTACGGCGGGGGCGGGCGCCACGGCCCGCTTTAAAGGTTCCAGGGCGTTGTGCAGGCTGGCGCGGGACAGCTCGCCGAGATGGCTGCCTACCAGGCGGCCCTCGGCGTTGTAGAACAAAGTGGTGGGCAGGGCCATGGAGCCGACCCGTTGCGCCAGTTGCCCACTGCCGTCGAACAGCACGTGGTTCAGGCTCAGGCCGGTCGTGGCAAGGAAGGTACTGACGCTTTCGGGTGTTTCGCCTTGGTTGACGAACAGGAAGGTCACGTCGGGGTAGTCGCTCTGGGCCTGCTGCAGCACGGGCATCTCCCGTCGGCACGGTGGGCACCAGGTGGCCCAGATGTTGATGACCAGGGGTGTGCCGCGGTAGCTGTGCAGGGCCACCGACTCGCCGCTGGCGTTGCGCAGGCTCAGATCGGGCAGTTCGGTGCCTTTGCTGTACAGGTGGCTGCCCAGGCTTGCCAGCCCCCAGAACAGGGCGCCGCTGAACAGTGCCCAGCCCAGTGGCCGGCGCAGGCCCGGACGGCGTCGACCTTGCCACAAGGCAGCAGCGACGATGCCCGCCAGGCCGCTCCAGAGTTGGAAGCCGCCATCGCGAATGTCGATGATCTGCAGTGGCTCGTCGCGGTACATCGCCCAGTATTCCAGGACGAAGCCTGCGCGGGCGCTGAGGACTCCGACCAGAAACAGGTTGAACAGCGCTGACTCGGGGCTTTCGCCGCCACGGCGGGCAACCCACCAGCCGACCAGGCAGGCGATGCCCAGTGCACTGAGCAGCAGCAGATGGTTCAGGGCCATGGTCAATGGCCCCAGGGTTACCGTCAGCATCAACCTTGACTCCTAATCTGGGCCCAGTGTTGCAGGAACGCTGCGGCGTCGATCTCGCCGGTGATACGCCGGGCACGGCGCTCGTCACCTTCCGGGCCGATCCAGATTAGGCTGGGCGGGCCTGGAACCTGGTAGCGCTGCAGCAATGCACGGCTGGCGGGGGTGTCGGCGGTGACATCCAGGCGCAGCAGTTGCACGCCGTCGAGGCTGGCCTGCACGTCGCCGCGGGCAAATACCTGTTTCTCCATCACCTTGCACGATACGCACCAGTCGGCGTAGTAGTCGACCAGCACCCATTGGTTGCGCGCCTTGGCGGCATCCAGTTCGCGCTGCAGGTCCTGCGGGTTGTCGATGGTGATGACCCGCTCGTCATGCGCGCTGCTCATTGGCGCAGCGCCACCACCCGTGAATGGCTGCAGCGGTTGCCACAGATCGTTGCCACCGGCGGCAGCACCGACCAGCAACAGGCCACCCCAGAGCGCACCCAGCAACGGCAGGGCTCGCAGCGCCGGCAGACGCTGCAGGGCAGGCCATGCAGCCCAGGCCAGGGCAATCAGCCAGGCGCCGACCAGTGCCAGCAGCAGTGGTTCTGGCAGCAGGCTGCGCAGGGTGTACAGCGCCATTGCCAGGAAGACGAAGCCGAACACGCCCTTGACCAGGTTCATCCAGGATCCAGGGCGTGGCAGGTAGCGGTTGCCCAGGGTGACCAGCAACAGCAGTGGAACGCCCATGCCCAGCCCCAGGCTGAACAGCACCAGCGCGCCCTGCACCACATCGCCGCTCTGGGCGATATAGAGCAGCGCACCGGCCAGTGGCGCGGTCATGCACGGCCCCATAAGCAGGCCCGAG
Organism: Pseudomonas machongensis; assembly: GCF_034961125.1. Classification (NCBI taxonomy): domain Bacteria; kingdom Pseudomonadati; phylum Pseudomonadota; class Gammaproteobacteria; order Pseudomonadales; family Pseudomonadaceae; genus Pseudomonas; species Pseudomonas machongensis. The sequence continues at coordinate 161,833 of NZ_JAYFUI010000180.1, forward strand.
AGCGCGCCAAGCAACGCTGCGCCATACAGGTTGCCGCCACGCGTACCCTGGCCTGCACGATCGAGGCGGTCACGCACGGCGGCGGGCAGTTGCAGTTCGAAGGCCCCGAACATCGGCAGGGCGAGGATCACGAACAGGCCGGCCAGGCTGCCCAGCAGCCAGGGTTGCTGTAGCCAGGCCTGCAGGCTGGCGCCGAGCAGCGCGGCGACCACACCCAGTGCGGCGTACACCAAGGCCATGCTCAGAACGTAGACGCCGGCCAGAATCCAGCCACGTCGTGCACTGGCACCATTGCCCATGACCAACCCGGCGAGGATGGGCAGCATCGGTAGCGAGCAGGGGGTGAAGGCCAGCAGCAGACCCAGGCCGAAGAACGCCAGCAGGCTCCAGGCCAGGCTGCTGTGCTGAAGGCCGCTGGCCAGGGCCTGGTCGCTGGCTTGTCCGCCATCCGGTGCGGCTGGCGCAGCAGAAACCGCCTGGCCGCCCAGATCGATCACGGTGGTTTGCGGTGGGTAGCACAGCCCGGCATCGGCGCAGCCCTGCCAGCCGAGTCGCAGTTCTCCAGTGGCGTTGGCGGGCAGCAGCAACTCGAGTTCGGTGCGATAGACGGCGCTGTCGCCGAAGAACTCGTCATGATGGTTGAGAGCCGCAGGCAGTTGTGGTTGCTGATCGACGGGAATGCCGTCGAACTTCAGGCGCTTCTGGTAGAGGTAGTAGCCATCCTTGATCTGGAAATACAGGCGCATCTGCCCGGAAGGCAAGCGGTCCTGGCTCAGGACGAAAGCCTGATTCACCGGCAGGAAATCCGACTTGGGAGCGAAGGGATTGGCCTGGAGCGGGCCGGCGAGCAGGAATGTCAGGAAGAGCAGGAGAACACGCATGTCGACGCCTTGGCAGTGCATTGAGTGCACCATGCTGGAGCAGACTGATTAACCGAAAGTTAACCCGGTCCGACATGAGGCCCTGTCGGTGCTCCGACAGGGCCTGGGCCGGATCACATGTCGTCGAAGTAGCGTTCGTGCCAGTCCACCAACGGTTGGGGTGCGTTCAGTTTCTGGCCATAGATCACCGAGTACGACAGCACGTTCTGCACATACTGACGTGTCTCATCGAACGGGATCGACTCGACCCAGACATCGAAGCTCAGGTGCTTGGCGCCCTTGAGCCACTGACGTACGCGACCGGGGCCTGCGTTGTAGGCGGCCGACGCCAGCACGCGGTTGCCGTTGAACTGGCCGTGCACCTGGCTCAGGTAGGCGGCGCCGAGCTGGATGTTCTTGTCCGGATCAAGCACCTGCGCAGGCGAGGCCAGCGGGATGCTGAACTTGCGCGCGGTCTCCTTGGCGGTTCCTGGCATCAGTTGCATCAGGCCGCTGGCGCCTACTGGCGAGCGGGCATCGTCCATGAAGGCACTTTCCTGACGGGTGATGGCGAATACCCAGCTCGAGTGCAGGCCGCGGACTTTGGCTTCGCGCACCAGGGTGTCGCGGTGGGCCATCGGGAAGCGGATGTCCAGGTCGTCCCAGTACTTGGCCTGGCTGATGGTGCGGATAGCCGGGAAGTACCAGCGCAGGTCGTAGGCCAGGCGGGCCTGGGCGACCATTTCGTCACGGTTGAAGTGGCGGCTGACGTGGTACCACTCGCGGCGCCCCTCGACAATCTGGCCACGGGCGTGGAACTCCAGGGCGCGGCGCACGCCGGGGGTGTTACGCACCTTGTTGATCAACTGCTGGCTCAGTACCAGGGGTTTGTTGTTGAGCTGGTACGGTGTTTGCGCGCGATCGGCAGCAAGAAAACCATAGAAGTCGCGCTCACGCGAGACGCTCTTGTAGAGCAGCGGGATCTGCGGGTTGTTGGGTTGTGCCAGCTCCAGGCTGCGTGCCTGCCAGTAGCGCCAGCGGCTGCTGTCGGCCAGATCCTGGGGCAGGCGGCGGCTCAGTTCGTAGGCTTCTTCCCAGCGCCCGAGACGCAGCAGCAGGCGCATGCGCCATTCGCTGACGGTGTTGTCGCGCAGTTCCGGGTCGTAGCGGGTCATCAGGTCGAGGGCGCGCGGATCGTAGCGTCGTGCGAGCGTGAGGCCGATTTCGCGGGCGATGGCGACCTTCTCGTCGCGGGAGAAATGCATGCGCTGGGCGTAGTCGTCGAGCAGTGCCATGGCTTGCTCGGGATCCTGCCGCGCCAGGCGGCGCAGGCCGAGGCTGACCACATCGGACATCGCTTCGTTGACCGGCATGAAGCGCGAAGGCTGCTTGAGCAGCTCGGGTTTCTGCGCCACATCGACCAGCAGCTTGCCTTGCGGGCCGAGTGTGGTGAGCGTTTGCACGAGGTTGTTGGCCAGGCTGTAGTTGCGCGCCTCGGCCGCCAGTTTGGCACGCTGCCAGCGGCGGGCCTCGGTGAGCTGGCCTTCTGCGGCCCACAGGCCGAACAAGGTGTCGCAGGCCGCAGGTTGCGACTTGCCGACGTTCCACAGTTTTTCGGCAGTGGCGAAACCTTCGGCGCGCAGGCCGTTGGTCAACTGGTACTGGCCGTTGAGGCAATCCAGTTCGGTGAAGTTCAGCTTCGGGTCGTAGTATTTGGCGAAGGTCTTCCAGTCGCCGCGTTCGGCCTGCCAGCGCAACCAGCGCAGTTTCATCCAGTTGGCCTGGGGCAGGTCACCGTGTTTGGCGAGGAAGCCTTCGACTTCCTCGTTGCTGGCAGTCTTCAGCCGCGCGGTGAGCTCGTCGTAGGCCAGGTAGGGTGTGAGCGGATAGTCGCTGAGCGCTTGGGCATAGCGCAGGTAGGGACCCTTGTCGCCTTTGGCGAGGGCACGCTTGGCCTCGTCGTAGTACTGGCGCTGCTGGGTGATGTCGATGGCCTGTGCAGCACTCGCGGTCGTAGCGGTGAGCACCAGGCAGGAAACGAATTGGAACAGGCGGCTGCGCATGATACGTCCGGGCAGTTGAACCATGAAAAGTGACGGCGAAGCCAGCACTGTTGAAATCTAGTTTCCTTAGCTTAGCCGTTTGCCGGCGATGGATGAAAGCACTGTGCTTGTATCGAATCGTTAACACCGACCACGCGTCGCCAAGCGCTCGCTGCCATCGCACCCGGAATGTCACGCAGGGGCGAAGTAGGCGTGAAAGTCAGGTAGAATGCGCGCCCGGTTTTTGGAGATGATCATGACCCTGCTCAAATTCAGCGATGTGTCCCTCGCGTTCGGCGCCATGCCGCTGCTGGACAAGGTGTCCTGGCAGATCGCCCGTGGCGAGCGGGTGTGCATTATCGGCCGGAACGGCACCGGCAAGTCGAGCATGTTGCGCCTGGTCAAGGGTGAGCAGAAACCCGACGAAGGGGAAATCTGGCGTGCGCCGGCACTGAAGATCGGTGAGCTTCCGCAGGAATTGCCGGTGGCCGACGATCGCAGCGTGTTCGATGTGGTCGCCGAGGGCCTCGACGGCGTCGGTGCGCTGCTCGCCGAATATCACCACCTGAGCCAGAACATCCAGAATGATGCCGACCTGGACAAGCTGATGCATGTCCAGCATGAGCTGGAAGCCCGGGACGGCTGGCGCCTGCAACAGGTCGTGGAGAGCACCCTGAGCCGCCTGCAACTGCCGGCCGACAAGACCCTCGCCGAGCTGTCCGGCGGCTGGCGCCGTCGCGTGCTGCTGGCCCAGGCGCTGGTGTCCGAGCCTGACCTGCTGCTGCTCGACGAACCGACCAACCACCTGGACATCGGTGCCATCGCCTGGCTCGAAGAGGCCCTGAGCGGCTTCAACGGCGCCGTGCTGTTCATCACTCACGACCGCTCGTTCCTGCAGAACCTGGCCACGCGGATCCTCGAGCTGGACCGCGGCGGGCTGATTGACTGGAACGGCGACTACGCCAGCTTCCTGGTGCACAAGGAGGCTGCGCTGGCCGCCGAGGAAACCGCCAATGCGCTGTTCGACAAGCGCCTGGCCCAGGAAGAGGTCTGGATCCGCCAGGGCATCAAGGCCCGGCGTACCCGTAATGAAGGCCGTGTGCGTGCCCTCAAGGCCCTGCGCGTGGAGCGCAGCGAGCGTCGCGAGCGCCAGGGCAGGGCGAACATCCAGATCGAGGTCGCCGACAAGTCCGGCAAGCAGGTGATGGTGCTGGAAAACGTCAGCTTCGCGCACCCTCAGGGGCCGAAGCTGGTCAAGGATTTCTCCATGGTCCTGCAGCGCCAGGACCGTATCGGCCTGCTCGGCGCCAACGGCACCGGCAAGACCACCTTGCTCAAGCTCATGCTGGGTGACCTGGAGCCGACCGCCGGCAAGGTCGATCGCGGCACCAAGCTGGAGGTGGCCTACTTCGACCAGATGCGTCACCAGCTCGACCTCGAGAAGACGGTGATCGACAACCTCGCCGAAGGTCGCGACTTCATCGAGATCGATGGTCAGAATCGCCACGTGCTGAGCTACCTCGGTGACTTCCTGTTCAGCCCCCAGCGTGCACGCACGCCGGTCAAGGCGCTGTCTGGTGGTGAACGTGCGCGTCTGTTGCTGGCCAAGCTGTTCAGCAAACCGGCCAACTTGCTGGTGCTGGACGAGCCGACCAACGACCTGGACGTCGAGACCCTCGAGCTGCTCGAGGAAGTGCTGTCCAACTTCAAGGGCACGGTACTGATGGTCAGCCACGACCGGGCCTTCCTCGACAACGTGGTCACCAGCACCCTGGTGTTCGAGGGTGAGGGCAAGGTGCGTGAGTACGTGGGTGGCTATGAAGACTGGATCCGCCAGGGGGGCTCGCCGAAGCTGCTGGGCGTGACCGAGAGCAAGGGCGGCAAGTCCGAGCTCAACAGTGCGGTGGTCGAGAAGGTTGCGGTCGAGGTCGCCCCGGAGCCCGTGGCGCCTGTGGTGGCCGACAGTAGCAAGAAAAAGCTGAGCTACAAACTGCAGCGTGAGCTGGAGATGCTGCCTGGGCAGATCGATGCGCTGGAGCAGAAGATGGCGGTGCTGCAGGAAGAGGTGAACGCGCCTGGCTTCTATCAGCGGCCGATTGGCGAAACGTCGGACGTGCTGGCCAAGCTCGAGAAGCTGCAGGCTGAGCTAGATGTGCTGGTCGAGCGGTGGGCCGAGCTGGAAGGTTGAGTCTATCGAGCCGGCCCTATCGCGGGACAAGTCCCAGCGATAGGGCCGGCTCGGGCTATATCATTCTTTCTTCTGCAAGCGCACCGCCAGTACATCGCACGGTGCCCCATGCAGCACGTCATTGGCCGTAGAACCCAGTAGCAGCGCCAGACCATGGCGGCCATGGCTGCCGACCACGATCAGGTCGCACTTCTGATCCTTGGCCAGTTGGTGTATTTCCTGGCGCGGCTGGCCGTAGGTCAGGTGCGAATCGCCGCGCTGGATGTCTGGATATTTGTTGAACAGGCGATCCATGCGTTCCTTGGCCTGGTCGAACTGCTGTTGCTGCAGTTGCGACAGGTCCATCGGCACGTCGCCACCAAATGCCATGGCCATCGGCTCGACGATATGCACCAGGGAAACCTTGGCTCCGGTGGGTTCGGCGAGCTTCATGGCACGCTTGATCACCGGGTCGCATTCCTCGGTCAGGTCGACGGCAACCAGAAGATGTTCGTAGGACATGAGCGGCACTCCTGACAATCGCAATAATGAAAGTATGGTCGCTTTCTGGCAGGTCTTGCGTGAAAAAGACTAACCCGCTCATTTGCAACGCTTTATGGGAACTACAGATATGACGGTATGGCTGGTGGTGTCAATCCTTGCGCTGATTCTCAGCCCGTTGGCCTGGTTGCGACCGTCGCGCAAGCAGAGCGAACAGATGAGCCTGCGCCTGGAGGGGCGACGCATGGGCCTGGCCATGCAACTGGCGCCTCAGCAGTGGCCGCACTGGCTGCAAAGCGAGCCACCAAGCCCATGTCCGCAGTATCACCGAGGGCGGCGCAAAGGGCGTGAGGATAGCTGGTGCTATTGGCAGGTCAGCCCGGGAGTGTGGTGGAACAAATGGCGTGAACCCTGCGAGGAGCCGCGTCTGGCGGAGTGTTTTGCGCGGTTGCCGGCCAATGTCTACAAGGTGGAGGCCGATACGCGCATGATCGCCTTGTACTGGAGCGAGCGCGGCGAAAAATCTGTATTGCAGGATATTGCCCACACACTCGAAACCCTCGCCTGAGGCATGCGCAAAAAAAAGTGGGAGCAGGGCAACCCTGATCCCACAGTGGTGAAGCTGGCCAGGCAGGCCGGGAAAACATTCGATTCGAGGGCAGTGTAGACCCTTGTCTCGAATGTGCGCATGAAAAATCAGCAGGCTGGCAGCGCAACTAACCCCACCAGCCATTGGCCGATCGTCGACATGAATGATCGACAATCACAGTCATCATGTTTTATCCCCTGGTGTTACAAAATGACTGGAAAGTCGCGTTTTCCGGGTGCTTTCGAGCATTTGACAACGCCGACCTTTTCGGAGAATGTGTGCGTACCCAAATCAAACGGGCGTATGAATTGAGCGTTTGTATGTTCACATCGCTCGTACAGAATCCCGACTAGCGCGCTGACGGGTGTGCCTGGGGGAGGGCTTGAAGATGGCCTTCCTGTCAGTGATCGGCGTGTACAGTTCAGCTTCCATATCGTGGAGATCAGTTGATGATTTACGAAGGTAAAGCCATCACGGTTAAGGCTCTTGAAAGCGGCATCGTCGAACTGAAGTTCGACCTCAAGGGTGAGTCCGTCAACAAATTCAACCGCCTTACCCTGAACGAGCTGCGTCAGGCCGTGGATACCATCAAGGCCGACGCTTCCATCAAGGGTGTGATCGTCAGCAGCGGCAAGGACGTGTTCATCGTCGGTGCCGACATCACCGAATTCGTCGACAATTTCAAGCTGCCCGAGGCCGAGCTGGTGGCCGGCAACCTGGAAGCCAACCGTATCTTCAGCGACTTCGAAGACCTCGCGGTGCCGACCGTCGTGGCCATCAACGGCATCGCCCTGGGCGGCGGCCTGGAGATGTGCCTGGCGGCGGATTACCGCGTCATGTCCAGCAGCGCCAAGATCGGCCTGCCGGAAGTCAAGCTGGGCATCTACCCAGGCTTTGGCGGCACCGTTCGCCTGCCGCGTCTGATCGGCTCGGACAATGCCATCGAATGGATCGCCTCGGGCAAGGAAAACCGCGCTGAAGACGCCCTGAAAGTGGGTGCCGTCGATGCCGTGGTCGCGCCTGAACTGCTGCAGGCCGGTGCTCTGGACCTGATCAAGCGCGCCATCAGCGGTGAGCTGGACTACAAGGCCAAGCGTCAGCCCAAGCTCGAGAAACTCAAGCTCAACGCCATCGAGCAGATGATGGCCTTCGAAACCGCCAAGGGTTTTGTCGCCGGTCAAGCCGGCCCGAACTACCCGGCCCCGGTCGAAGCCATCAAGACCATCCAGAAGGCTGCCAACTTTGGCCGTGACAAGGCCTTGGAAGTCGAAGCTGCCGGTTTTGCCAAGTTGGCCAAAACCTCGGTCGCCGAGAGCCTGGTCGGCCTGTTCCTGAACGATCAGGAACTCAAGCGCAAAGCCAAGGCCCACGACGAGATCGCTCGTGACGTGAAGCAGGCCGCCGTACTCGGCGCCGGCATCATGGGCGGCGGTATTGCCTACCAGTCGGCGGTCAAGGGCACGCCGATCCTGATGAAGGATATTCGCGAGGAAGCTATCCAGCTGGGCCTTAACGAAGCGTCCAAGCTGCTTGGCAAGCGCGTCGAGAAAGGCCGCCTGACCCCGGCGAAGATGGCCGAAGCTCTGAATGCCATTCGCCCGACCTTGTCGTATGGCGATTTCGCCAACGTCGACATCGTCGTCGAGGCTGTGGTCGAGAACCCGAAGGTCAAGCAGGCGGTGCTGGCCGAGGTGGAAGGGCAGGTCAAGGAAGACGCGATTCTGGCGTCGAACACCTCGACCATTTCGATCAACTTGCTGGCCAAGGCGCTCAAGCGTCCGGAAAACTTCGTTGGCATGCACTTCTTCAACCCGGTGCACATGATGCCGCTGGTCGAAGTCATTCGTGGCGAGAAGTCCAGTGAAGTGGCTGTCGCCACCACCGTGGCCTACGCCAAGAAAATGGGCAAGAATCCGATCGTGGTCAACGACTGCCCGGGCTTCCTGGTCAACCGCGTACTGTTCCCGTATTTCGGTGGCTTCGCCAAGCTGGTCAGCGCAGGCGTCGATTTCGTGCGTATCGACAAGGTCATGGAAAAGTTCGGCTGGCCGATGGGTCCGGCCTACTTGATGGACGTGGTCGGCATCGACACCGGCCACCATGGTCGTGACGTGATGGCAGAGGGCTTCCCGGACCGCATGAAGGACGACCGCCGCTCCGCCGTCGACGCCCTGTACGAAGCCAATCGCCTGGGTCAGAAGAACGGCAAGGGCTTCTATGCCTACGAGACCGACAAGCGCGGCAAGCCGAAGAAAGTCGCCGATGCGTCCGTGCTGGACGTGCTCAAGCCGGTGATCTTCGATCAGCGTGAAGTCAGTGACGAGGACATCATCAACTGGATGATGGTGCCGCTGTGCCTGGAGACCGTGCGTTGCCTGGAAGACGGCATCGTCGAAACTGCAGCCGAGGCGGACATGGGCCTGGTCTACGGCATCGGTTTCCCTCCCTTCCGCGGTGGTGCGCTGCGCTACATCGATTCGATCGGTGTCGCCGAGTTCGTTGCCCTGGCCGACAAGTACGCCGATCTGGGTCCGCTGTACCACCCGACTGCGAAGCTGCGTGAGATGGCCAAGAACGGCCAGCGCTTCTTCAACTGAACGGCCACGAGCTAGAGCGAGATTATTGATATGAGCCTGAATCCAAGAGACGTGGTGATTGTCGACTTCGGTCGCACGCCGATGGGCCGTTCCAAGGGTGGCATGCACCGCAACACCCGTGCCGAGGACATGTCGGCGCACCTGATCAGCAAGCTGCTGGAGCGCAACGACAAGGTCGATCCGAAAGAGGTCGAGGATGTGATCTGGGGCTGCGTCAACCAGACCCTGGAGCAGGGGTGGAACATCGCGCGCATGGCGTCGCTGATGACCCCGATCCCGCACACTTCCGCTGCGCAGACCGTCAGCCGCCTTTGCGGCTCGTCGATGAGTGCGCTGCACACCGCTGCCCAGGCGATCATGACCGGCAACGGCGATGTATTCGTGATCGGTGGTGTCGAGCATATGGGGCACGTCAGCATGATGCACGGCGTCGACCCGAACCCGCACCTGTCCTTGCACGCTGCCAAGGCTTCCGGGATGATGGGCCTGACTGCGGAGATGCTCGGCAAGATGCACGGCATCACCCGTGAGCAGCAGGACCTGTTCGGCCTGCGTTCGCACCAGTTGGCCCACAAGGCCACGGTCGAGGGCAAGTTCAAGGATGAGATCATCCCGATGCAGGGCTACGACGAGAACGGCTTCCTCAAGGTCTTTGACTACGACGAAACCATTCGCCCCGAGACCACCCTCGAGGGCCTCGCTGCGCTCAAGCCGGCGTTCAACCCCAAGGGTGGCACTGTCACCGCTGGCACCTCGTCGCAGATCACCGACGGTGCCTCGTGCATGATCGTCATGTCCGGCCAGCGTGCCATGGACCTCGGCATCCAGCCATTGGCCGTGATTCGTTCGATGGCAGTAGCCGGTGTGGATCCGGCGATCATGGGTTATGGGCCGGTGCCTTCGACTCAGAAAGCCCTCAAGCGCGCGGGTCTGACCATCGCCGACATCGATTTCTTCGAGCTCAACGAAGCCTTCGCCGCACAGGCCCTGCCAGTGCTGAAGGATCTGAAAGTGCTCGACAAGATGGATGAGAAGGTTAACCTGCACGGCGGCGCCATCGCCCTGGGTCACCCATTCGGTTGCTCCGGTGCGCGGATTTCCGGCACCCTGCTCAACGTCATGAAGCAGAATGGCGGTACGCTGGGTGTTGCGACCATGTGTGTCGGCCTGGGTCAGGGGATCACCACTGTCTTCGAACGCGTCTGATCGCTTCGCAGGACAGCAGCCGGGGCCTTGTGCCCCGGTTTTTGTTTTTTACAGGATTTGTTCAAGAGGGTGAGCAGCATGCAGATACAACCAGGCGTATACCGGCATTACAAAGGGCCTGAGTACCGTGTCTTCAGCGTTGCGCGGCACTCGGAGAGCGAAGAGTGGATGGTGTTCTACCAATGCCTGTATGGTGACTATGGGTTTTGGGTGCGGCCACTTTCGATGTTCCAGGAGTCGGTCGAGGTTGACGGCGAGCAGGTGCCACGCTTTGCTTTGGTCAAGGCCGAAGAGGGGCTTGCGGCACTGGCCGGGAAGCCTCGCGAGTGAACGACCGCGCTTGACCTCACTCTTTTGCCACTATATATAGCGGTGCCGCGTCCGGCACCTGACGCGTTTTTCATCTTCAGATTCAGGAATACTCCGATCCATGGGCAAATCGCTGGTCATTGTGGAATCCCCGGCCAAGGCCAAGACCATCAACAAGTACCTGGGCAGCCAGTACGTGGTGAAGTCGAGTATCGGCCACATCCGAGACCTCCCCACCAGCGGTTCGGCCAGTACGGCCAAGGAACCGGCGGCCAAGCGCGGCAAGACCGCGAGTGAGGCTCCGGCGCTGACGCCGAAGGAGAAAGCTCGGCGCCAACTGGTGGCGCGCATGGGTGTCGACCCAGAGGCTGGCTGGAAGGCCAAGTACGAGATCCTTCCCGGCAAGGAGAAGGTGATCGACGAGTTGCGTCGCCTCGCCAAGGATGCCGACACCATCTATCTCGCAACCGACTTGGATCGCGAGGGGGAAGCCATTGCCTGGCACCTGCGCGAAGCCATCGGGGGAGACGACAGCCGCTACAAGCGCGTGGTGTTCAACGAAATCACCAAGAAGGCCATTCAGGAGGCGTTTTCGCAGCCTGGGGACCTGGATATCGCCCGGGTCAATGCCCAGCAGGCGCGGCGCTTCCTCGACCGCGTGGTGGGCTACATGGTTTCGCCGCTGCTGTGGTCTAAGATCGCCCGTGGCCTGTCCGCCGGCCGTGTGCAATCGGTGGCTGTGAAGCTGGTGGTCGAGCGTGAGCGCGAGATCCGTGCGTTCAATCCCGAGGAATACTGGGAGGTCCATGCTGACCTGGGTACGGCGAAGAACGCCAAGGTGCGCTTCGAAGTGGCGCGCGAGAACGGCGAAGCCTTCAAGCCGTTGAACGAAGCGCAGGCCATGGCGGCGCTGGAGGAGCTCAAGGCTTCCAGCTACAGCGTGATCAAGCGTGAAGATCGCCCGACCAGCAGCAAGCCATCGGCGCCCTTCATCACCTCGACCTTGCAGCAGGCGGCAAGTAACCGCCTGGGCTTCGGGGTGAAGAAGACCATGATGATGGCCCAGCGTCTGTATGAAGCCGGCTACATCACTTACATGCGTACCGACTCGACCAACCTGTCGACTGATGCCGTTGAAATGGCGCGCAGCTACATCGAAAGCGAGTTCGGCAAGCAGTACCTGCCGGCCGCTCCGGTCGTCTACGGCAGCAAGGAAGGCGCACAGGAGGCGCACGAAGCGATTCGTCCCTCCGACGTCAACACCCACCCGAGCAAGCTCAGTGGCATGGAGCGTGATGCCGAGCGCCTGTACGAGCTGATCTGGCGCCAGTTCCTGGCCTGCCAGATGCCACCGGCGCAGTACCTGTCCACGAGCGTCACCGTGGCGGCTGGCGACTTCGAGTTGCGTGCCAAGGGCCGTATTCTCAAGTTCGACGGCTACACCCGTGTGCTGCCACAACAGGCCAAGCCGGGCGAGGACGACGTGCTGCCGGAAATGGGGCAGGGCGAGACGCTCAAGTTGATCCAGCTCGACCCAAGCCAGCACTTCACCAAGCCGCCGGCGCGTTTCACCGAGGCGAGCCTGGTCAAGGAAATGGAAAAACGTGGTATTGGTCGTCCGTCGACCTATGCAGCCATCATTTCCACCATCCAGGACCGCGGCTATGTGACCCTGCACAACCGCCGCTTCTATTCCGAGAAGATGGGCGACATCGTGACCGAGCGCTTGTCCGAAAGCTTCTCCAACCTGATGGACTACGGCTTCACCGCCGGCATGGAAGAGAATCTCGACGATGTGGCCCAGGGCGAGCGTGACTGGAAAAACGTGCTCGACGAGTTCTACGGTGATTTCAGCAAGAAGCTGCAGACAGCAGAGTCCAGCGAAAACGGCATGCGAGCCAATCAGCCGACCTTGACCAACATTGCCTGCAAGGAATGCGGTCGGCCGATGATGATCCGCACCGCCTCGACCGGGGTGTTCCTGGGCTGCTCGGGTTACAGCCTGCCGCCCAAGGAGCGCTGCAAGGCCACCGTCAATCTGGTGCCGGGTGACGAGATCGCAGCTGACGACGAGGGTGAATCCGAGTCGCTGGTGCTGCGTGGCAAGCACCGCTGCCCGATCTGCTCGACGGCGATGGACGCCTACCTGCTCGACGAGAAGCACAAGCTGCATATCTGTGGTAATAACCCGGATTGCCCTGGCTACGAGATCGAAGAGGGTAGCTACCGCATCAAGGGCTACGAGGGGCCGAGCCTGGAATGCGACAAGTGCGGCAGCGAGATGCAGCTCAAGACTGGCCGTTTCGGCAAGTTCTTCGGTTGCACCAACCCGGCGTGCAAGAACACCCGCAAGTTGCTCAAGAGCGGCGAGGCTGCGCCACCGAAGATGGACAAGGTGGACATGCCGGAGCTCAAGTGCGAGAAGGTCGACGACACCTACGTGCTGCGTGACGGCGCTTCGGGGTTGTTCCTGGCGGCCAGCCAGTTCCCGAAAAATCGCGAGACCCGTGCGCCGCTGGTGCTGGAAATCATCCCGCACAAGCATGAGATCGATCCGAAGTATCACTTCCTCTGCGACGCACCGCAGAAGGATCCGGACGGTCGTCCGGCGGTGATTCGCTACAGCCGCAAGACCAAGGAGCAGTACGTGCAATCCGAGGTCGATGGCAAGCCGACAGGCTGGAAGGCGTTCTACGACGGCAAGGCGTGGAAGGTCGAAGACAAGCGCTGATTCGTCGGTGTTGCAATTGGGGCCGCTTTGCGGCCCCAATCATTTATGATGCAGCTATTCGCCTTGCTGCCCATGGGAGGTCATCCGAAATGGCCCAGGAACTCTATACCCGCACCAACCAGAAACTGTTCTTTGCAGGCCTGGCTCTTGAGTCCATGGCCAAGGCCGAGCAGAGCCAGGCCATGAATGCCCAGGGCCTGATCCAGGCTGAGCGTGAGGCGGCGGTGTTTCATTTGTATGGGGCGTTGCTCGGGCTGTGCCATGAAATTGCCGGCTTCTATCGTCTGCCGCAGGCGAACGCCGCGCGTGCAGAGCTGTTGCTTGACGATGAAACCCTGAAGACCGTCGCCATTCCGGAATTGGCCGAGATGCTTGAACTGGCACGCCAGCCGCAGACCTGGCTGGCGCAGTTGATCAAGTCTTATGCCGATTTGTTCCAACCACCGGTCGCGAAGAAAGTCGCCAAGACAGATGTCACCCAGCCGTTGATCCAGGCTGTCAATCTCGATGAAGTCGAGGATGTCGTGCTGTCTCGGGCGGAGTTGGAGCGCTGGCGGCAGGACCTAAAAGGGCTTGTAAGACGTTTCCGAGAAGCGTTGAGTGAGTGCTGACAGTCGGCGCGGCTGGTACACTACTCGCCTTTCGTGAACAGCAGGCCCTTTATGTCAACGTCCTTTCTAGAAATTGTCGAATTGCCTGATGGCCGGATCGAACTGCGCCGTGCCGAGGACGAGGGTTCGCTGGTTACCCTGGATTTCTCCGAAGATGCCAAGGCATTTCTTCAGGGGCAGCATGTAGAAGTGGCCAAAGCCATGCTCAGCGTTGGTGTGCAGATGGCAGGTAAGCTGGTCGAAGGTGACTTCGAGCGAGATGAAAGGCCGCGGGTTTTGCACTGAACACGCCAGTTGGGCCATTCACTGCAGTACGTCACAGGCAAAGCCTGGACATCAGCCGAGGCGGATGTTCAGGCTTTGTGCGTTTCCGCAGGTGGCGGCACGAACGAGCTGCTGGCGGATGCTGGCATTGACGTTGCCGAACCAGCTGACCACCGTGTGGCTATGACCCAGGCGTAGCGCTTCGCAGGCCAGTTGCAGGGCGCTCTGGTTGCTTCCGGGTTGCAGCAGCAGGATGCGTTCGCGATTCAGGCCGGCGTCACGCAGCCAGGTTTGTGTGAGGCTCGCCGGCGGCGCGATCAGTGTCAGCCAGCGTGCGTCATCTTCTTCGCTCAGCTCGCGCAGGATAGGGGCCAACAGGCTCTGGCAGTGCCCTGGCGCGCCGCGCAGGGACAGTTCACTGAACAGTTCTGGTTGGCCGGGCTTGCGCGATTGCTCGCGACTTTTCAGGCCTGGCAGTACCGGCTGTGCGAGAAAGGCTTCGAACAATGGCAATTGTGCGGGCTGCGATAAATGGGCGGACTGCTGCATGACGCCTCCTGGATCAGCGGCGAATGACGCCGACGCTCAAGCCCTCGATCACCAGTTCCTGATCTTTCAGGTCGACTTCGATGGGGGCGAATTCGGGGTTTTCGGCAATCAGCCAGACCTTGCTGCCCTCGCGCTTGAAGCGCTTGACGGTCACTTCGTCACCGATGCGGGCGACCACGATCTGGCCATTGCGGGCTTCGCGGCAGGTGTGCACGGCGAGCAGGTCGCCGTCGACGATGCCGATATCCTTCATGCTCATGCCGTGAACGCGCAACAGGTAGTCGGCGCGAGGATGGAAGAAGGCTGGATTGATATTGCAGGATTCCTCGATGTGCTGCTCGGCGAGTATCGGGGCACCTGCTGCAACACGGCCGATGATCGGCAGGCCGCTGTCGTCAGGCTTGGCTTCGAGACCCGGGATGCGAATGCCGCGGGAGGCGCCTGGCGTCATCTCGATGGCGCCCTTGCGCGCCAAGGCCTTGAGGTGCTCTTCGGCGGCATTGGGCGATTTGAACCCTAGCTCTTGTGCGATTTCTGCGCGGGTAGGCGGGAAGCCGTTGTCTTCAAGGCAACGTTTGATGAAGGCCAGGATCTCGGCTTGGCGTGGCGTCAGTTTCAGCATGGCGAGTGGCTCTGTCTTTTTATACAGTGACTGGGATTATATACAGTACAAGGCCTGCTGCAAGCACCACGCTTGAAGAAAATCGCCTCGGTCTTCCGAGCGTCGTGCCCAGCCCTTGATATTTGTGGCTTGCAGCTTGAGCCCCAGCGCTTTAAAAAGGGCGACCGTCGGGTCACCGAACCTTGACATGCGCGTGCTTGAAACGTATGTTTCAAACAACTGTTTGTCAGGCGGATAAGTCATGGCCCAATCGGAAACCGTTGAACGCATTCTCGATGCTGCCGAGCAGCTGTTCGCGGAAAGAGGTTTCGCGGAAACTTCGTTGCGTTTGATCACCAGCAAGGCCGGGGTCAACCTGGCGGCGGTGAACTACCATTTCGGCTCCAAAAAGGCGCTTATCCAGGCGGTCTTCTCGCGCTTCCTCGGTCCGTTCTGTGCCAGCCTGGAGCGTGAGCTCGAACGCCGTCAGGCGCGCCCCGAGCAGAAGCCGACGCTCGAAGAACTGCTGGAGATGCTGGTGGAGCAGGCCTTGGTCGTGCAGCCGCGCAGCAACAACGACCTGTCGATCTTCATGCGCCTGCTGGGCTTGGCATTCAGTCAGAGTCAGGGCCACCTGCGCCGTTATCTTGAAGACATGTACGGCAAGGTGTTCCGGCGCTACATGCTGTTGGTCAACGAAGCGGCACCGCGTATTCCCCCCATCGAGCTGTTCTGGCGCGTGCATTTCATGCTGGGTGCCGCGGCGTTCAGCATGTCCGGTATCAAGGCGCTGCGCGCCATCGCTGAAACCGATTTCGGCATCAACACTTCGATCGAGCAGGTCATGCGTCTGATGGTGCCGGTCCTCGCCGCCGGCATGCGTGCCGATAGCGGGGTAACCGACGAGGCCATGGCGGCCGCGCAACTGCGGCCACGCAGCAAGAGCGCAGTCACCGGCGCGCCAGCCAAGGCTTGAACACTGGGCGGGGCAGGGCGCTTCGGCTAAGCTAGCGCCCATGCCCGACCTCGATTTCCTGCACATCTCTCTCGCTGACCAACGCCTTTACGGATTTTCCCGGGGGACGTTGTGCGTGCGCCTGGATGTTTCCACCGCGCGTCTGGGGGCAGGTGAACTCAAGGGTTCTGGCTGTACGCCGCGTGGCCTGCATCAGGTCAGGGTGAAGATCGGCGCTGGATTGCCGCAAGGGGCTGTGTTCAGCAGCCGACGCTGGACCGGTGAAGTCTGGTCGCCCGCCTTGCACGCGCAATCTCCAGGCCGTGACTGGATCCTCACCCGCATCCTCTGGCTCAGTGGCTGTGAACCAGGCGTCAACCGCCTGGGACGGGTCGATACCTTTCGTCGCTACATTTATCTGCACGGCACGCCGGACAGCGAACCGCTGGGCGTGCCGTTGTCCCATGGCTGCGTGCGCCTGCGCAACCGCGAGCTGTTGGACCTGTTCGAGCGCGTGCCGGTCCATTGCCCGGTGCGCATAAGCGAGGCTGCCTGCCCGCAATGGGCCTCTCTGGATATTCAATGAAGGACACCCTATGACTGCCAGCCTGCAAGGCTCCCTGATGGTGGATATCGCCGGTCAATGGTTGACCGCCGAGGATCGTCACCTCCTGCGCCAGCCCGAAGTGGCCGGTCTGATCATCTTTGCCCGTAACATCGACAGCCCACGCCAGGTGCGCGAGCTGTGCGCCTCGATCCGTGCTATTCGTCCTGACCTGATCCTGGCGGTCGATCAGGAAGGTGGTCGGGTCCAGCGTCTGCGTCAGGGCTTCGTGCGTTTGCCGGCCATGCGTGCCATTGCCGACAATGCCAACGCCGATTACCTGGCCGAACAATGCGGTTGGCTGATGGCCACCGAAGTTCTGGCGGTCGGCCTGGACCTGAGTTTCGCACCGGTACTGGACCTTGATCACCAGCGCAGCGCGGTCGTTGGCAGCCGTGCCTTCGAAGGGGATCCGCAGCGTGCCACGCAACTGGCCGGTTCCTTCATTCGTGGCATGAACGCCGCTGGCATGGCGGCTTGCGGCAAGCACTTCCCTGGGCATGGCTGGGCGGAAGCCGATTCGCACGTGGCGATCCCCACCGATGAGCGCAGCCTGGAGCAGCTACGCCAGGCTGATCTGGTACCGTTCACTCGTCTCAGCGGCCAACTGGCAGCAGTGATGCCGGCGCATGTGATCTATCCGCAGGTCGACAACCAGCCGGCCGGCTTCTCGCGGCGCTGGCTGCAGGACATCCTGCGCGGCGAGCTGGGCTTTGAGGGGGTGATCTTCAGTGACGACTTGTCCATGGCTGGCGCGCATGTGGTGGGCGATGCCGCCAGTCGCATCGAGGCAGCGCTGAGTGCCGGTTGCGACATGGGGCTGGTGTGCAATGACCGAGCTGCGGCGGAACTCGCGCTGAGTGCGGCGCAGCGCTTGAAGGTGCGGCCGTCGCCGCGCATCGCCGGAATGCGTGGGCAAGGCTTCGCACGCACCGACTATCGCCAGCAGCCGCGCTGGCTTGAGGCGCTGGGGGCGTTGAAGGACGCGTAGCTGGTGGATTGACCGTGGTGTTCCCTTCGCGGGCAAGTCGGGACGCGAAGGGGACGCCCCGGATTCAGCGCCCTCGCTTGCCCGGCAGCGGGGCGAACAGTGCCTCGATTTCTTCATCCCCCAGCCGCCACTGACCGGCCTGCCCGCCATCGAGCAGACCGGCCGCCAAGGCGGCTTTCTCTTGCTGCAACTGCTGGATCTTTTCTTCCACCGTGCCGCGGGTGATCAGCTTGTAGACGAACACCGGCTTGTCCTGGCCGATACGGTACGCGCGGTCGGTGGCCTGGTTCTCGCTGGCCGGGTTCCACCAGGGGTCGTAGTGAATCACCGTATCGGCAGCGGTCAGGTTCAGGCCTGTACCACCGGCCTTGAGGCTGATCAGGAACACTTCGCTGTCGCCGTTCTGGAACTGTTGAACCGGCGCACGGCGATCGCGGGTGTCGCCGGTCAGCAGGCTGTAGCGAATGTCGCGCTTTTCCAGTTCCTGCTCGATCAGTGCGAGCATCGAAGTGAACTGGGAGAACAGCAGCACTCGGCGACCTTCGCTGAGCAATTCCTCGAGCATTTCCATCAAGCTGCCCAGCTTGCCCTTGTCGGCTTGATTGCCCTTGGCTTCCACACCCTTGACCAGACGCAGGTCACAGCACACCTGGCGCAGCTTGAGCAAGGCATCGAGGATGACGATCTGGCTGCGTGAGGCGCCATTGCGGGCGATTTCATCGCGCACCTTCTTGTCCATGGCCACGCGCACCGTTTCGTAGGTGTCGCGCTGTGCATCGCTGAGGTCCACCCAGTGAACCATCTCGCTCTTGGCCGGCAGCTCTCGGGCCACCTGCTCCTTGCTGCGGCGCAGCAGGAAAGGGCGTACGCGGCTGGCCAGGTGGGCCAGACGCTCGCGGTCGCCATGACGTTCGATGGGGGTGCGGTAATCCTGGTTGAAGCGTTTCTGATCGCCCAGCCAGCCGGGCATCAGGAAGTGGAAGATCGACCACAGTTCACCCAGGTTGTTCTCCATGGGTGTGCCGGTCAGGCAAAGGCGCTGGTTGGCCTGCAGCTCCCGGGCGGCCTGGGCGGCCTTGCTGGTGCTGCTCTTGATGTTCTGTGCTTCGTCCAGCACCAGCACGTGCCAGGGTTGGGCCTGCAACGGCTCGAGGTCGCGTGGCAGCAGGGCGTATGTGGTCAGGATCAGGTCGTATTCGTGCAGTGCGCCAAAGAACCGGGTGCGGCCGGGGCCGTGCAGGGCCAGGACACGCAGGTCGGGTGCGAAGCGCTGGGCTTCGTCCAGCCAGTTGGGCACAAGGCTGGTGGGCATCACTGCCAGGGCTGGATGGTTCAGGCGCCCGGCTTCTTTTTCCAGTAGCAGATGGGCAAGGGTCTGCAGGGTCTTGCCCAGACCCATGTCGTCGCCGAGGATGCCACCGGTGCCCATCTCGCGCAGGGCTTGCAGCCAGTTCAGGCCTTGCTGCTGATAGGGGCGCAAGGTCGCGGCCAGCCCCTTGGGTGGCTCGACTTCCAAGTCACGCGCATCGCGCAGGCGTCGGCCGAGATCGCGCAGTTGTTCGCCACCTTCCCATTGCAGGGGCAGGTGCTCGATATCGTTCAGGCGTGCCGCATCGGCGCGCTCCATGCGCAACGTCGGCCCGCTGGCATCCTCGTGCAGATACAGCTCGCCGAGGGTGCCCATCACTGCCTTGATCCGGCCGTAGGGCAGGGCGACCCGCATGGCCGGGCTGTCCAGGCGACCGCGGTTGAGGTCGATCAACAGGTGTTCATCGTCGCCGCGCCGCGCAAGTTCGCTGGGGCGCAGCAGTTCGGGGCTGCTGCGCAACAACTGCAGGACGATCGGCAGCAGGCTGTGGCGCTGGCCGTCGACGACGATGCCCAGTTCCAGATCGAACCATTCGTGGCCGGGGGCTTCCTGAATGTTGGCGTACCAGTCTTCCACGTCGTGAAGGTTGAAGGCGAAGTCACGGTGGACGTCCACCTTCCAACCTGCCTCGCGCAGTCGCAGCAGGTCTTCGCGGGCGAAGCGCAGCCAGGTCTCGTCGTCGGGCAGTTGGAACATTTCGCCGGCGCTGTCGGGCAGGGCCTTGCTCTGACGTGTGGCAGGCTTGAAACCGAGCTTGTGCAGGGTGTCGCGCAGGCGCTTTTCATGCTGTGGCTGGCGGCGAATATGCTGGCTGGTACTGCCCACCAGGCGGCTCAGCGGCTTGTCGTCGGGGCCGCTGGCGCGCAGCCCGTCGTAGTCGAACGACAGCGCCGCGCGATGCTGCATCTGGCGCTGCATGCGTCCGGTCTTGGGCGTGTAGGCGCTGAATTCCAGGCTGCCAAGGGTGAGGTGGGGTGTGGGCTTGATGTTGTCGAGCAGTTCCTGCTTGACCGTTGTCGGGGTCGGCAGTTGGTGGTTCAGGGCGTTGAGCTTGTGGCTGAGTGGCACGATCAGGTGTTCCGGTACATCGGGTGCGAGCGAGAGCTGGATGGCGGTGTGCGGGTCGAGACTGTGGGCGACGGTACCGACTTCACTGGTCATGACGTCGAAGTAAAACAACGGCACCAGCGGCAGGACGCAAAGCAGCGGTTTGTCGGCGCTGTACCACATGCCGCGGTATTCGCCGCTGTCCAGGCGCACCCAGCGAAATTCCGCCTGGCGCTCCTGGCCACGGCGCAGCAGCGGCAATTCTTCCATGAACATCAGGCGTCCGGTTTCCAGCACCCGTTGCAGTAGCTCGCCGCCTTCCTGGCCTTTTAGCACGTAGCCGCGCTCCTGGCCGTAGGGGGCGTTCTGTGCGGACAACTGGCGCAGGATGCGCAGGTCTTCTTCCTTGACGAACTTGGGCGGCTCGTAGAGCAGTTCATACAGCGATTGCACACGGCTGTAGCGTATGTCGCCATCGGTGCGAGTGCCCTTGCGCACGCGCAGGGCGCAGCCCTGATCGCCCAGCAGCATGAGCTGATAGCAGACCATGCGTCCGCGCTTGTCTTCGTCAGGCTGGCGTGGGGTGGCGCGTTGTTCAAGGCCCTGCAGCCAGTGTTGCAGGTGGTGCGGCAGTTGATCGCTGGCCGCCGGTTGTGCCGCATGGTGGTGGGCTAGCGTGTAGAGCACGGCGGCGCAGTGCTTGCAGTTCTCGCCGACCGGGCAGGTGCACTGGCCGCGAACATGGCAGTGTCCGGCGGGGGTGAAGGTGATAGTGATCCGCTGACGATAACGGCTGTTGCCGCTGCCGCTGCAGGTTGCCTCGATGCGCGCGTCACCGTGGGAGAGGATCTCTACCCTGCCTTGCTCGGCATAGCGCTCACCGCGCTGCAGAGCGCCGGCGTCGAATTCGCGCTTCCAGCTCGGATTTTCCGAAACCTGCTTCTGCACGTCACTCACGTGTCACTGCTCCATCATCTCCGGGTCCATCATTGGCAGCTTGCGCATGCCAGCCGGTGCGACCCTGATCAGCAGCGCCAGGTGACCCCCGTCGAGGAAGGTCAGCTGGCCGTTTTTCACATTGCTGTTGCTTTGCTTGAATTGCTCGCTGCGCAGCACGCTGCCGTTGCCGTCCAGGTCGTTGACCCAGAAGTTGGCCTCGATGCGAGTGAAGCGGCCCTCGGCGATGCTCAGGTTGCCCTCGATGGGGAAGTGCCCGAACTGCTCGTCACCGGCGCCCACGGCGATGCGGCTGGGCTCGCTGCCCACCTGCTGCTGCCAAGCCTTGTGCAGCAGCACGGTGTAGTCGGCAGTGGCTTGCAGGCGGGTGGCTTCGTCGACCAGTGCCAGGGGGCGTTCGGCATCCTTGGCCAGGCGCGGGGCGCCGGCGCTCCAGTTCTCGGGGGCGAACGGGCTGGTCACGGCGGGCACGGCGTTCTGCCGCAGGAGGAGGATTTCCACCTGATAAGGGCCTTCGGCGAAGGCCGTCACTGGCGCGATGAGCGACAGCAACAAGGTCAGGCAACGAATGGCACGCATGGAGCTTCCTTAATTTGACTGTGGGGCCAGGCGCTCGAACAGCGCCTCGAGGGTGTTGAAGCGTTCTTCCGGGCGTTCCATCGGCACCAGGAAGCGGAACTGGGTCGCGCCTTCGAACTTGTAGCGCTTGGGCTGGCCCTGGATCAGCTTGATCAGGGTCAGTGGATCGACCGGCGTTTCGGCCTCGAACTCAAGCTTGCCGCCATTGGGGCCGGCATCGACCTTCTTGATGCCAAGCTTCTCAGCCTGCAGCTTGAGCAGCGTGAGGCGCATGAGGTTCTTGGTCGGCTCGGGCAGCAGGCCGAAGCGGTCGATCATCTCCACCTGCAGGTCCTTGAGCCCTTCTTCGTCGGCCGCCGAAGCGATGCGTTTGTACAGGATCAGGCGGGCGTGCACATCGGGCAGGTAGTCCTCGGGGATCAGTGCCGGCAGGCGCAGGTTGATCTCCGGGCCGCCGCCCAGTGGTTGCTCGAGATTGGGCTGGGTGCCCTTGCGGATCGCCTTGACCGCACGTTCGAGCATTTCCATGTAGAGGGTGAAACCCACTGCCTGGATCTGCCCGCTCTGGCCTTCGCCGAGCAACTCGCCGGCGCCGCGGATCTCCAGGTCGTTGGTGGCCAGCACGAAGCCTGCGCCCAGGTCCTGGGTGTTGGCGATCGCCTCCAGGCGTTTCTCGGCATCGCCGCTGATCTGTTGGCGTGGCGGGGTGAGCAGGTAGGCGTAGGCCTGGTGGTGGCTGCGTCCGACCCGGCCGCGCAGCTGGTGCAACTGGGCCAGGCCGAACTTGTCGGCACGTTCGATGACGATGGTGTTGGCGCTGGGCACATCGATGCCGGTCTCGATGATGGTCGAGGCAATCAGCACGTTGAAGCGCTTGTGGTAGAAGTCGCTCATCACCTGTTCGAGTTCGCGCTCGCGCATCTGCCCGTGGCCAATGCCGATGCGGGCCTCGGGCACCAGCTCGGCGAGGTCGGCGGCGCATTTTTCGATGGTCTTCACATCGTTGTGCAGGTAATAGACCTGGCCGCCACGCAGCAGCTCGCGCAACAGCGCTTCCTTGACCGTGCTCTTGTTCTGTTCCATGACGAAGGTGCGCACCGACAGGCGTCGAGCCGGCGGGGTGGCGATGATCGACAGGTCGCGCATGCCGGCCACGGCCATGTTAAGGGTGCGCGGGATTGGCGTGGCGGTGAGGGTGAGGATGTCCACCTCGCTGCGTAGCGCCTTGAGCTGTTCTTTCTGGCGTACGCCGAAACGGTGCTCTTCGTCGATGATCGCCAGGCCCAGGTCTTTGAAGCGCACATCGTCCTGCAGCAGCTTGTGGGTGCCGATGAGGATGTCGATCTTGCCTTCGGCAAGGTCTGCGGCGGCGGCGGCCACTTCCTTGGCGGACTTGAAGCGGCTCATCACCTCGACCGTCACGGGCCAGTCGGCAAAGCGATCGCGGAAGCTGTTGTAGTGCTGCTGGGCGAGCAGGGTGGTAGGTACCAGGACCGCGACCTGGCGGCCGCTGTGCACCGCGATGAAGGCTGCGCGCATGGCCACTTCGGTCTTGCCGAAGCCGACATCGCCACACACCAGTCGATCCATGGGCTTGGCGGCGAGCATGTCGAGGCGCACGGCCTCAATGGCAGCCTGCTGGTCGGGCGTCTCTTCGAAGGGGAAGCCGGCGCTGAAGGTGGCGTAGTCGGCGGCCGGGTCGGCGAAGGCGTAGCCCTTGCGCGCAGCACGGCGGGCATAGATGTCGAGCAGTTCGGCGGCCACGTCGCGCACCTGTTCGGCGGCCTTGCGCTTGGCTTTCTGCCAGGCTTCGGAGCCGAGTCGGTGCAGCGGCGCCAGGGCGTCGTCGCTGCCGGTATAGCGGGCGATCAGGTGCAGGTTGGCCACCGGCACATAGAGCTTGGCGCCCTCGGCGTATTCCAGGGTGAGGAACTCGGCGGCCTGGCCGTCGATCTCCAGGGTGGCCAGGCCCAGGTAGCGGCCCACGCCGTGATCGATGTGCACCACAGGGGCGCCTTCGCGCAGCTCGGTGAGGTTCTTGATGACTGCATCGTTGGCCGCTTCGCCGCGCTTGTCGCGACGTCGGCGCTGCATCACGCGCTGGCCGAACAGCGGGCTTTCAGCCACAAGAGCCAGGCTCGGGTCATCCAGCAGCAGGCCGTCATCGAGCGGGGCGATGGTGATCGCCAGGCGCTCGCTGCCCGTAATGAAGTCGGCCCAGCCTTCGACGGTGTGCGGGCGCAGCTTCAGGCGTTCGAGCAGCTCCAGCAGCACCTCGCGGCGGCCTGCCGATTCGGCGGTGAACAGCACCCGGCCGGGGAACTGGTCGAGGAAGTTCGACAGCTCTGCCAGCGGTTGGTTGGCCTTGGCCTCGATGGCCAGGTTGGGCAAGGCGCGGGCCGGGAAGCGCTCGCGGCCTGCGCCCTGTTCGAGTTCGTCGGCGCTGACCACCACGCGCGGCCATTGCTTGAGGCGGGCGAAGCAGTCCTCGACCGGCATGAACAGCTCGGCCGGTGGCAGCAACGGGCGGCTGAGGTCGCCGCGGCGCTCTTCGTAGCGCCCGCGTACGTCGTTCCAGAAGTGTTCGGCGGCCTGCTCGACGCCGGGCAGGGAGAATACCTGGGTGTCTGCCGGCAGGTAGTCGAAGAGTGTCGCGGTCTCTTCGAAGAACAGCGGCAGGTAGTATTCGATGCCGGCCGGAATGATGCCGCTGGTCAGGTCCTGGAAGATCGCGCTGCGCCGGAAGTCGACGTCGAAGCGCTCTCGGAAGCGGGCCTTGAAGCGTGTCACCTCATCCTTGTGCATGGGGAATTCGCGGGCCGGCAGCAGGCGGATCGAGTCGACCTTGTCGATCGAGCGCTGGGTCTCCGGGTCGAAGGTGCGCAGGGTCTCGATCTCGTCGTCGAACAGGTCGATGCGATACGGCGCCTTGCTGCCCATGGGGAACAAATCGATCAGCGCGCCGCGCACGGCGAATTCACCATGCTCGTAGACCGTGTCGACGCAGCGGTAGCCGCTGGCTTCCAGGCGGGTGCGCATCTGCTCGACGTCGATCTTCTGGCCCACGTCCAGCACCAGGCTGCTGCCCAGCAGGAAGCGGGTCGGGGCCAAGCGGTGCAGGGCGGTGGTGATCGGCACCACGAGAATGCCGTGGTCCAGCTCTGGCAGTCGGTAGAGGCTGGCAATGCGCTGGGAGATGATGTCCTGGTGCGGCGAGAACAGGTCGTAGGGCAGGGTTTCCCAGTCGGGGAACGGCAGCACCGGGAGCTGCGGGGCGAAGAAACGCAGCTCCTGTTCCAGCCGATCGGCGGCCTGGCTATCGGCAGTCAGCAGCAGGGTGAAGCGCCCGGCGCTGCTGGCGGCCTCGGCGATGGCGAGACTGAGGGCGGCACCTGGCAGGTTGCCCCAGGTTTGTTTGCCGGCCGTGGCCGACAGTTGCGGAAGGCGCAGAACTGACACGGAAGATCCGACTCCAAGCGTTGCGGCAAAGAGGTCAAGTGTACCGGCGACGCTCCTCGCTGTCAGGCTCGAAAGGGCATGACGGCTGGCTTTGCGGGTAGCGACAGGCGCTCATTGCCCGATACGCATCGGGGCGTCATAATGTAGCCCCTTTTTTCTGTCCCTACATGTGGAAGGTTCCCGTGACTCAGAAGCCCGACCAGTGTCTTGGTGAGTGGATCGATCGTGAAGCCCTGGCTGAAGCGATGATCCCGCTTATCGGTCAGCTCTACCGCAACAACAACGTGGTGAGCTCGATCTATGGCCGCAGCCTGATCAACCGTTCGGTTATCTCGATCCTCAAAGCCCATCGCTTTGCACGTCACCGTCAGACCGACGAGACCGAACTGTCCGTACACGAGACATTCCCCCTGCTCAAAGCCATGAGCGAGCTGAAACTGGGCGCCGCTTCGGTCGACCTGGGCAAGCTGGCCAACAAGTTCAAGCAGGAAGGCAACGGTCGCACTGCCGAGCAGTTCGTCCGTGAAGAGCTGGCTGAGGTGGTTGGCCAGCAGAACGCTTCGGCGCGCAAGGGCACCGATGTCGTCCTGTACGGCTTCGGCCGCATCGGCCGCCTGCTGGCGCGCATCCTGATCGAGAA
Source organism: Pseudomonas machongensis (assembly GCF_034961125.1). Taxonomy (NCBI): domain Bacteria; kingdom Pseudomonadati; phylum Pseudomonadota; class Gammaproteobacteria; order Pseudomonadales; family Pseudomonadaceae; genus Pseudomonas; species Pseudomonas machongensis. The sequence continues at coordinate 187,461 of NZ_JAYFUI010000180.1, forward strand.
GACCGGTGGTGGCGACGGCCTGCGCCTGCGCGCCATCGTCGTGCGCAAGGGCGCCGAAAACGACCTGGTCAAGCGCGCCAGCCTGCTGCGCCGCGACTCGGTTCACGGCCCGTTCGACGGCACCATCACCATCGATGAAGCCAACAACACCATCACTGCCAACGGCAACCTGATCCAGGTCATCTACGCCAAGAGCCCGAGCGAAGTCGACTACACCCAGTACGGCATCGACAACGCACTGATCGTCGACAACACCGGCGTCTGGCGCGATGCCGACGGCCTGGGCCAGCACCTGGCCTGCCCGGGCGCTGCCCGTGTCATCCTCACCGCACCTGGCAAGGGCGCGCTGAAGAACATCGTGCACGGCATCAACCATGGCGATATCGCTGCCGATGACAAGATCATCTCCGCGGCATCCTGCACCACCAACGCCATCGTGCCGGTGCTCAAGGCCATCAACGATCAGTACGGCATCGTCAACGGCCACGTCGAAACCGTTCACTCGTTCACCAACGACCAGAACCTGATCGACAACTTCCACAAGGGCAGCCGTCGCGGTCGTGCCGCGCCGCTGAACATGGTCATCACCGAAACCGGCGCCGCCACTGCCGCTGCCAAGGCACTGCCAGTGCTCAAGGGCAAGCTGACCGGCAACGCCATTCGCGTACCGACGCCGAACGTGTCGATGGCCATCCTGAACCTGAACCTGGAAAAGGCGACCAACCGCGAGGAGCTCAACGAGTACCTGCGCCAGACCGCCATGCACTCGGAACTGCACAAGCAGATCGACTACGTCAGCTCCCAGGAAGTGGTTTCGACCGACTTCGTCGGCTCGCGCCACGCCGGTGTGGTCGATGCCGAAGCGACCATCTGCAACGATAATCGTGTTGTCCTGTACGTCTGGTACGACAACGAATTCGGTTACAGCTGCCAGGTCGTTCGCGTGATGGAAGAGATGGCCGGTGTGAACCCGCCAGCGTTTCCACGCTGATAGGCTTGTAAGGCCATGAAAAAACGGGAACCTCCGGGTTCCCGTTTTTTTATGTCGTGTCTGTGCCGGCACTGCCACGGTAAACGCTGGTCCCAGGGTAGACGCGGCACAGGCAACCGAGAATCTGAATCTTGCGCAACGCCTTACTGTTTATCCTGATGCTGCTATCGGCCTGTGACCAGCAACCCACGCTGGAGCGCCTGGGCGGTCCGACCATGGGCAGCAGCTACAGCATCCAGTATGTTCGCAACCCCGGCGGCCCGGCGCCGGACCAGGTGCGCGAAGCTGTCGAAACCATCCTGCACGGTATCGACGCGTATTACTCCACCTACCGTGACGACTCTGTCGTCAGTCGCTTCAACCAGTTGCCGGCCAATCAATGCCTGACCATCCCGCAGGACATGCTCGAGCTGGTCACCTTCGGCCAGCACCTGGCGGATGTGAGCGAGGGGGCTTTCGACCTCAGTGTCGAGCCACTGCTCAACCTGTGGGGCTTCGGCCCGCAGGCGCGTCAGGAGCAGGTGCCCGATCCTCAGGCCCTGGCCTTGGCCCGTCAGCGCGTAGGTTATCGTCACCTGCACATCGATGGAGAGCGCCTGTGCAAGGATGTCGCGCTGGAGCTGGACTTCAACAGCATCGCTGCCGGTCACGCCGTTGACCTGATCGCCGAGCGCCTGCGGGCGATGGGTATCGACAGCTTTGTCGCCGAAGCCACCGGGGAATTGCAGGCCGCAGGCCGCAAGCCTGATGGCAGCCCCTGGCGCATTGCACTGGAGCTGCCGCGCGAGGATCGCCAGATCGCCCGCCAGGTGATTGCCATCGATGGCCTGTCGGTGTCGACCTCGGGTGACTACCGCAACTATTTCGAGGACAATGGCCGGCGCTATTCGCACATCTTCGATGCCCGTCTGGGGCGTCCGGTCGCCCACGGTCTGGCTGCGGTCACCGTGCTTGACCGCTCGGCGCTGATCGCTGACGGTTACTCGACGTTGCTGCTGATTCTCGGGCCCGAGCGCGGCTGGGATTTTGCCGTGGCTCACGGCATCGCTGCCGTACTGGTGACCCGGGTCGAGGGTGGTTTCGTCTCCCGTTCCACACCCGGTTTCCAGCGGGTGTTGAAAGGCGGGTGAAAGGCAGGGCACGGATGATCGCGGCCAGGGAAGCGGCGAAATGACATGTAGTGCAGGCAAAGATGGCCTACGACGCGACCAAGGGTTAATGTGCGCGGCGTTCACGCTTGATTAGACTGCACCCGAATTTTTTCATGGCGCCCCGGCGACATGATGAGCCCCGCGGCCAGCCGGCCGGCGGGCCTGTTCTGAAGGAGTACGCATGGCTGTCTACAACTACGACGTAGTGGTGCTGGGTTCCGGCCCGGCCGGAGAAGGCGCGGCAATGAACGCCGCCAAAGCGGGGCGCAAGGTTGCGATGGTCGACAGCCGTCGCCAGGTCGGCGGCAACTGCACCCACTTGGGCACCATCCCGTCCAAGGCACTGCGTCACTCGGTGCGGCAGATCATGCAGTTCAACACCAACCCGATGGTCCGTGCCATTGGTGAGCCGCGCTGGTTCTCCTTCCCTGACGTGCTCAAGAGCGCCGAGAAGGTGATTTCCAAGCAGGTTGCCTCGCGCACCGGCTACTACGCGCGCAACCGCGTCGACGTGTTCGTCGGCACCGGCAGCTTCGCCGATGAGCAGACCGTCGAAGTGGTCTGCCCCAACGGCGTGGTCGAGAAGCTCAACGCCAAGCACATCATCATCGCCACCGGCTCGCGCCCTTATCGCCCGGCCGACATCGACTTCCACCACCCGCGCGTCTACGACAGCGACACCATCCTCAGCCTGAGCCACACGCCGCGCAAGCTGATCGTCTATGGTGCCGGGGTGATCGGTTGCGAATACGCCTCGATCTTCAGTGGCCTGGGCGTGCTGGTCGAATTGGTCGACAACCGAGGCCAATTGCTGAGCTTCCTGGATTCGGAAATCTCCCAGGCGCTGAGCTACCACTTCAGCAACAACAACATCACCGTACGCCATAACGAGGAGTACGAGCGTGTCGAGGGGCTGGACAACGGGGTGATCCTGCACCTGAAGTCGGGCAAGAAGATCAAGGCCGACGCCTTGCTGTGGTGCAACGGCCGTACCGGCAACACCGACAAGCTGGGCCTTGAGAACATCGGTATCAAGGTCAACAGCCGCGGCCAGATCGAGGTCGACGAGAACTACAGCACCAGTGTGCCGAACATCTACGGTGCCGGTGACGTGATCGGTTGGCCGAGCCTGGCCAGCGCCGCCCACGACCAGGGCCGTTCGGCGGCCGGCAGCATCGTCGACAACGGCAGCTGGCGCTTCGTCAACGACGTGCCGACCGGCATCTACACCATTCCGGAGATCAGCTCGATCGGCAAGAACGAGCAGGAGCTGACCCAGGCCAAGGTGCCGTACGAAGTGGGCAAGGCGTTCTTCAAGAGCATGGCCCGTGCGCAGATCGCCGGCGAGCCTCAGGGCATGCTGAAGATCCTGTTCCACCGCGAAACCCTGGAAATCCTTGGCGTGCACTGCTTCGGCTACCAGGCTTCGGAGATTGTCCACATCGGCCAGGCGATCATGAACCAGCCGGGTGAGCTGAACAATCTCAAGTACTTCGTCAACACCACCTTCAACTACCCGACCATGGCCGAAGCCTATCGGGTAGCTGCCTACGACGGTCTGAACCGGCTTTTTTGAGCGGCTCCGACCGGTGGCCTGAGCCGGTCGGGGAGACCGATTTCAGCCCTACCCGAGGGTGGTCTTGGCCAAACCGGGAAAGTCTGTAATCAGGCTGTCCACGCCAAAATCGGCGAGTCGGCGCATCAGCGCCGGCTCGTTGACCGTCCACACCGACACATGCAAACCCTGCTTCTGCGCCTTGAGCAGGCGTTCGGGGGTGCACAGCGTCCAGTTCAGCGCGAGCATCTCGCAGCCGTAGTTCTGTGCCACTTTCAGTGGGTCGAGCCAGGCGTATTCGGCAACCAGCCCACGCGTGATGTCGGGCACCAGTTCCTGCGCTGCCCCCAGTACTTCCCGCGAGCTCGAGGTGATGGTCACCTTGTCGAGCAGGCCGTATTGTTGTGCCAGCTCGCGAATGGCCAGCACCGTGCTTGCTGCACGGGTGCGCGAAGCACTCTTGACCTCCAGCTGCCAGTGGGCGAAGGCGCACTTCTCGAACAGTTCTTCAAGGCGCGGGATAGGGCAGGGCTGCACATGTCCGGGGCCGCCCTTGCGCGCGTCGTAGGTAACCAGGTCCGCTGCCGGGTGTTCGACGACCTTGCCGCGTCGACCGGTGGTGCGCTTGAGGGTAGGGTCATGGATCACCATCAGCTCGTTATCGGCCGACAGGTGCAGGTCCAGCTCGCAACGGTCGACGCCGTGCGACAGGCACTGGCGGAAGCTGGTCAGGGTGTTCTCGGGCGCTTCGCCCTTGGCGCCGCGATGGCCGTAGATCAGGGTCACGTTCGTTCCTTCAGGTCTAAAGGGAAAAGGCTCAGGATGCCGGGTCGTCGTGTTCGAGTTGCTGGCGCCGCTGTTGTTGCTGACGCTGCAGGATATAGCGGGCCAGGAGCTGGCGCTGGGCATCGGTCATGTCGATGAATTCGGTGCCAACCTCGAAGTCGCCTTCGGGACGTGGGTCGCAGTGGGTGACGCGGCCACGCAGCAGCAGGCCGTGGGCGCGAGGCATCAGTACCATCTTCACCTTGACCCGGGTGCCGGGCGCGATCTGCTGCGCCTGGGCGAATTCGACACCGCCTTCGGAGATGATCACCCGCTGCGGCTGGCCGATCTCGCCGATCAGCGTTTGTGCGACCACCGCGCTGAGCAGGTCGAGGCGTTTGTTCTGGGCGCGCAGGAAGGCGGCCAGGGTGCGGTCCTTGTCGCTGAGCTGGCGCAACAGGTGCTGGGATTCGAAGTCCGACAGGTGCAGCTCGCTGAGCAGGTTGAACAGTGGTGAATCATCCTGCAACAGTTCTGGTTCAAGGGCTTCGGCCGCGCTCAGGGGGCTGATTTCCAGTGCGATCCTGTCTTCGATGCGGTAGTATTCCCGGCGATCTTCTTCGTCTAATGTCGTCATGGCGAACCCATGGTTGCGGCGGTGGTCCGAGTGTAAAGCCGCCGTAGGCGCCTCGCCACCAGGACGTTCCCTTTCATCCGAACAAGCCCCGACATGTTCAGACCTCTCTTCGTATTCATCGGTACGCGTTACACCCGTGCCAAGCGACGCAACCATTTCGTCTCGTTCATTTCCCTGACCTCGATGATCGGCCTCGCCCTGGGCGTGGTGGTGATGATCGTGGTGCTGTCGGTGATGAATGGCTTCGATCACGAGATGCGCACCCGCGTCCTTGGCATGGTCCCCCACGCCACCATCGAGGGCGACCAGCCCATCGGCGACTGGCAGGCCCTTGCTCAACAAGTAAAGCAGAATCCGCACGTGCAGGCGGTCGCGCCCTTCACGCAGATGCAGGGGCTGCTTACCCATGACGGCAAGGTGCAGAAGATGCTGCTCAATGGCATCCAGCCGGACCGCGAGCGCGAGGTGTCGATCATCGACAACTTCCTGCAGCAGGGCAGCCTCGACCAACTGGCGCCCGGCGAGTGGGGCATCCTCATCGGTGACAAGGCCGCCACCAAGCTGGGCGTCAAGGTCGGTGACAAGGTCACCTTCGTCGCGCCCGAGGTGAGCATCACCCCGGCCGGTATGTTCCCGCGCATGAAGCGCTTTACCGTGGTCGGCACCTTTCACGTCGGCGCTGGCGAGATCGATGGCTTCCTGGGCCTGACCAACCTCTCTGACCTTTCGCGGCTGCACCGCTGGAAGGCCGACCAGGTGCAAGGCCTGCGCCTGAAGTTCGACGACCTGTTCAAGGCTCCGCGCGAGGCCTGGAGCATCGTCCAGCAGTTGGGCGAGCACCAGTACTACGCCCGCGACTGGACCCGCACCCAGGGCAACCTGTACCAGGCGATTCGCATGGAGAAGTCGATCATCGGCCTGCTCCTGCTGCTGATCGTCGCGGTGGCCGCGTTCAACATCATTTCCACCCTGGTGATGGTGGTCAATGACAAGCGCGGCGACATCGCCATCCTGCGTACGCTCGGCGCCACGCCCCGGCAGATCATGGCGATCTTCATGGTCCAGGGCACGGTGATCGGCGTGGTCGGCACGCTGATCGGCGCAGTGGTCGGGATCATCGCCGCGCTCAACGTCAGTGCGGCGATCGCTGGCGTCGAGACCCTGATCGGGCACAAGTTCCTCAATGCCGATGTGTACTTCATCGATTACCTGCCGTCGCAGATCATCGCCCAGGACGTGTGGATGGTCTGCGGTGCGGCGCTGGTCCTGAGTTTCCTCGCCACCCTGTATCCGGCCTGGCGTGCAGCGCGCACCCAGCCTGCAGAGGCGCTACGTTATGAGTGAGTCGCGCATGAGTGATAAAGCCGTACTGAGTTGCCGCAACCTGGACAAGTCCTATGACGAGGGGCCGGAGTCGGTGCAGGTGCTGTCGGGCCTGAGCCTGGAGCTGCACCCAGGGGAGCGGGTGGCCATCGTCGGTAGCTCCGGCTCGGGCAAGAGCACGCTGCTCAACCTGCTTGGCGGCCTCGACACGCCAACCCAGGGCAGCGTCTGGCTGGCCGGGGAGGAGCTTTCGGCGCTCGGCGAGCGTGATCGCGGCCTGCTGCGCAACCGCGCCCTGGGTTTTGTCTACCAGTTCCACCACCTGCTGGCAGAATTCACGGCCCTGGAAAACGTCTGCATGCCGCTGCTGATCGGTCGTACACCCATCCCGGAGGCGCGCCAGCGCGCAGAGGCGCTGCTCAAGCGTGTAGGCCTCAGCCATCGCCTGAATCACAAGCCTGCCGAACTGTCTGGCGGCGAGCGCCAGCGCGTGGCGATTGCCCGTGCGCTGGTCAATCAGCCAGGCCTGGTGATGCTCGACGAGCCTACCGGCAACCTTGATCACCATACCGCGCTGGGTATCCAGGAACTGATGCAGGAGCTGTCGACGGCGTCGCGCACGGCGTTCCTGGTGGTGACCCACGACCTGAGCCTGGCACGCAAGATGGACCGTGTGCTGAGCCTGGAAGACGGTCGTCTGATCTCGATCTGATTGCATGGGGCCGCCTGCGCGGCCCCAATCTACTGTTCAACTGGGTGTTCGCGTACATGTTCAGACCCTTGCCCTTGTTCATCGGTGCCCGTTACACCCGTGCCAAGCGCCGCAATCACTTCATCTCGTTCATCTCCATGACCTCGATGATCGGCCTCTCTTTGGGCGTGCTGGCGATGATCGTGGTGTTGTCGGTGATGAACGGTTTCCAGCGTGAAATGAGCTCCCGCGTGCTGGGGTTGGTGCCGCATGCCAGCATTCTTGGCGTACAGCCGCTGGATAACTGGCAGCGTGTTGCCGAGGCCGCGCTGAAGAACCCGGCGGTGATCGCCGCGGCGCCCCTGACGGAAATGGAAGGCATGCTCTCCTACAAGGGCGCGATGCAGCCGATCCAGGTCAGCGGTATCGATCCGGCGCAGGAGGGCAAGGTCTCCATTGTCGGCCAGCATATCGTTCAGGGTGCCCTGCAAGCGTTGCAGCCCGGTGAGTATGGCGTGGTGCTCGGGGAGCTGACGGCGCGCCGTTTTCGCCTGAACACCGGCGACAAGGTCACCCTGATCGTGCCGGAAGTGAGCAGTGCGCCCGGTGGTATTACCCCACGCATGCAGCGCCTGACCGTGGTCGGCATCTTCAAGGTCGGTGCCGAACTGGACGGTTCGCAGGCCTACATCCACATGGCCGACGCCGGCGAGATGCAACGCTGGGCACCGGGCCAGGTGCAGGGCGTACGCCTGAAGCTGCACGACCTGTACGCTGCGCCGCAGGTGTCCAAGGCGATCGCTTCGGGCCTGGGCGATGCCTTCCGCGCCGATGACTGGTCGCACACCCAGGGCAGCCTGTTCAGCGCGATGAAGATGGAAAAGACCATGATCGGTCTGCTGTTGCTGATGATCATTGCCGTGGCGGCGTTCAACATCATCGCCACCCTGGTGATGGTGGTGAACGACAAGGGTGCCGACATCGCGATTCTACGCACCATCGGCGCGACGCCGGCGCAGATCATGGGGACCTTCATGGTCCAGGGCAGCCTGATCGGTATCGTCGGCACCCTCATTGGCGGGGTGTTGGGCGTGATCGGTGCGCTTAACGTCAGCGCCATCGTCGGTTGGCTGGAACGCACCAGCGGCCAGCATATCTTCACCTCCGACATGTACTTCATCAGCAGCCTGCCATCGCAGTTGCAGTGGGGCGATGTCGCGATCATCTGTATCGCCGGCCTGGTGATGAGTTTCCTGGCCACGTTGTATCCGGCGTATCGCGCGTCGCAGATCGAGCCTGCGATGGCATTGCGTTACGAGTGACGTCGTGGTCTGCGCATGAAGGTGGGCGCGATCCCTGCGCTGGCGCGAGCGTAAACGAAGCCCGCGCCAGCCGTTGCACTGCCTCAGCGCTTCGGGGGCAGGTCAATCACAAAGCGTGTCCATCCCCCTTCACAGTGGGCGTGAATTCCCCCGCCATGGGCCTGCACGATGGACCGGGTGATCGCAAGCCCCAGCCCCGCATGTTCGCTGCTGCCTTCATGGCGTGTCGGATCCTCTCGGTAGAACCGGTCGAACAGGCGTGGCAGGGCCTGCGCTGCAATCGCGGGGCCGGTATTGGCGATCTCTATGTGCAGCCCCGGTGACAGCGTCACTTCGATGGTCCCGCCAGGTGGGGTGAAGCGCAGTGCGTTGTCCAGCAGGTTGGACATGGCCCGGCGCAGCATGTGCCGGTCGCCCTCTGTCTGTGCTTCACCGCGGCGTCGCAGGATGATGCCGGCATCTTCGGCCAGCGGCGCGTAGTACTCCAGCAGAGCATCGGTCTCGGTCGCCAGGTCCAAAGCCTGTCGGCTGGGCATCAGCAGACCATGGTCGGCCTTGGCCAGGAGCAGCATGTCGTTGACCATCTGCGCCATGTGTTGGAGTTCCTCGAGGTTGCCGTGAAGGGCTTCGCGGTACTCCTCCAGGCTGCGGGGGCGGGTGAGGGTGACCTGGGTGTGGGTGAGCAGATTTGACAGCGGCGTGCGCAGTTCATGGGCGATGTCGGCGGAAAAGGCCGAGAGGCGTTGAAAGGCATCGTCCAGGCGTTGCAGCATGGCGTTGACGGTGTGGCCGAGCTCGGCGAGTTCTTCAGGCAGTTGTGCCACTGGCAGGCGCGTGGTCAGCGAGCGCGCATTGACGCTGGCGGCCACCGCGCCCATCTGGCGCAACGGTTGCAATCCGCGGCGCGCAGCCCAGGCGCCGAGGAGGGCTGTAGCCAACGCGCAGAGCCCGACGGTCAGCCAGATCAACTGCTGCATGCGTTGCAGAAAGTGCTGGTGGTGGGTGATGTCGAGAAACAAGGTGACCTGGGCGTTTGGCAACGCCTGGCACAGGCTGCGGTAGTCCATGCCGTCACTGTGCAGGGTGGCCAGGCCCGGCTGACGGGGTTCCTGCGGCAAGCCTGCGCGGCTGTCGAACCACAGCGTACCGTCGTTGCCGCGGATACGCAGGGCCAGGTCCGACTGGTGGCTGAGCTCGCTGCGCAGCGTCGGCAGGTGGGCGTCCAGCGCGGCGCGGGAGTCGACATCGGCCAGGTGCGCACGCAATTGCGAGAGGCGGGCGCTGAGCAACTGCTGGTCGAGCTCGACGAAGTGACGTTCACTGGCATGGCTGAACAGCAACCCGGCGCTCAGCGACACGGCGGCGGTGCAGGCCGCGAACAGCAGGGCCAGGCGCCCGCTGAGGGAGAGTCGGGGCATCAGTCGTGGCGCTCCTCGAGCACGTAGCCCATGCCGCGCACGGTATGGATCAGCTTGTTGGGGTGGTTGTCGTCGATCTTCAGGCGCAGGCGACGGATCGCGACCTCGATCACATTGGTATCGCTGTCGAAATTCATGTCCCACACCTGCGAAGCGATCAGCGATTTGGGCAGCACCTCGCCCTGGCGCCGCAGCAGCAGCTCGAGCAGGGCGAATTCCTTGGCGGTCAGGTCGATGCGGCTGCCGGCGCGCTCGGCGCGGCGACGGATCAGGTCCAGGCGCAGGTCGGCCAGGGCCAGGGTGGCGTCCTGGGAGGGGCTGGCGCCGCGGCGCAGCAGACTACGTACCCGGGCCAGCAGCTCGGAGAAGGCAAAGGGTTTGACCAGATAATCGTCGGCCCCCAGCTCCAGGCCATGGACGCGGTCTTCGACAGCGTCACGCGCGGTAAGGAACAATACCGGCGTGTCCAGCCCCGCCTGGCGCACCGCCTGAAGGATCTGCCAGCCATCCCGGCCCGGCAGCATGACATCCAGGATCAGCAGGTCGTGGTCGCCGGTGAGCGCGAGGAATTGCCCCGTTTCACCGTCATCGGCCAGTTCCGTGGCAAAACCGGCCTCGCTCAGGCCCTGGCGCAGGTATTGGCCGGTCCTGGCCTGGTCTTCGACGATCAGCAGTTTCATGTACTGTCCATTGTCAAAAAGGTAAGCGCACAAGCACTCCAGTTTTCATAGAACAGGCCGGAGTGTCGTGCCGCAGCATTGGCTCAAATGATACGTGACGATCGGCAAGCGCGCCCAAGCTGACAAACTTGTAATCTGCCTGTCAGCTAGCCGCCAGTCCCATGACCCTAGAGTGGCTCCATCTCTAGCGCACAAACCGGAGTTGCCATGAAACACCTGATCCTCGCCGCCACCCTCGCCGTGGCCAGCCTGCCGGTCTTCGCCGATGGCGCCAAGACCTTCGGCTTCGGCGAACCGGCGCCGGCCTCCAAGGCCACCCGTACCGTCGATGTGGTGCTCAAGGACATCGCCTTCGAGCCCAAGAGCCTGCAGGTCAAGGCCGGCGAGACGGTGCGCTTCGTGGTGATCAACGAAGGCAAGCTGGCTCATGAGTTCAACCTGGGTGACAAAGCCATGCACGTCGAGCACCAGAAGGAGATGGCGGCCATGGCAGGCATGGACCATGGCAACATGGCCGGGATGGACCACAGCCAGATGGGCCATGGCGACAACGGGCATGATCAGGGCAACACTGTGCTGGTCCAGCCCGGGCAGCGCGCCGAGCTGACCTGGACCTTCCGCAAGTCGGCGCCCATCGAATTCGCCTGCAACGTACCGGGCCACTATCAGGCGGGCATGGTCGGTCAGTTGACCATCGAGTGACATCATCCCCAAGGCGGGGTGCAAAACCGGTAGAATGGCGCCATTCCCGCGCTTTCAGGTCAGATACATGCATCCCGCCGCCGAACACTCCCCGCTGGGCAAGTCCAGCGAATACATCGCCACTTACACCCCGTCGCTGCTGTTTCCGATCCCACGCACGGCCAAATGGGCCGAGCTGGGCGTGACCGCGCAGACCCTGCCGTGGCAGGGCGTGGACTACTGGAACTGCTTCGAGCTGTCGTGGTTGCTGCCCTCCGGCAAGCCGGTGGTGGCCATCGGCGAGTTCGCCATCCCGGCCGACTCGCCTAACATCATCGAGTCCAAGTCGTTCAAGCTCTACCTCAACTCGTTGAACCAGACGGTGTTCGCATCGACCGGCGAGCTGCAGGCGTGCCTGGAGAAGGACTTGTCCGCTGCTGCAGGCAAGCCTGTGAAGGTTCAGGTTCGAACGCTGGGTGAGGTCGAGCAGCAGGGTGTGGTGGCCTTGCCGGGCCAGTGCATCGATGGGCTGGACGTGAGCATCAGCAACTACGAGCAACCGCAGCCTGAACTGCTGCGCTGCGACTCGCAGCGTATCGTCGAGGAAACCCTGCACAGCCACCTGCTCAAGTCCAACTGCCCGGTCACCGGCCAGCCTGACTGGGGGAGTGTGGTGGTCGAGTACAAGGGCTGCGCGCTGGATCATGCCAGCCTGCTGACCTATCTGGTGAGCTTCCGCCAGCATGCCGACTTCCACGAGCAGTGCGTCGAGCGGATCTACCTGGACCTGCTGCGCCTGCTGCAGCCGGAGCATCTGACGGTGTATGCGCGTTATGTGCGTCGGGGTGGGCTGGACATCAACCCCTACCGCAGCAATCGGCCGATCAGTCCGAGCAACGGGCGGTTGGTGCGCCAGTAAGCGCAATGCTTGGGGGCGTTATACCCCCAGCGTAGCGCGAGGCCGCTCCGGCAGGTGATGACTGCAGGGGCGGCTCTTGGTGATGAAATCAGATCCCCATGCTGTGCAGCGAGTTGGCAATGCTGCGCAGCGTCGCCGTGAGGTCCGGGTGATCGGCTTCGAAACGCTCGATGGCCAGATTCACGCCATCGACCAGGTTGTTGTCTGGCGTGGCCTCTTCGAGCTTCAGTTGCGCTTCGATCTGTCGCGCTTCCTCATGCAGGCTGGCAAGTTCTTCTTCCGACAGCGGTACGTTTCGATCCAGTTGCTCGCGCAGGCTGTTCAGGCGCTCTTGCAATTCGCGGGCGGGCATTGGCTGTTCTCCATCAATGACTTGGCAAGCCATGGACCTCGGCGAAGCGGCAAAGGTTCTGGCCTGACCTCAAGCGTAATCCACTTGCTGGCGCTTTGCATGACCGGCATCAACGACGCTGTGTCAGGGTTTTTCACCCTTGCGTCGGCGCTGAGCGATGTCCGCAAGGCAGGTGTCCAGTGACTCCAAGTGGTCAATCACCGAGTGCACGCCCAGGCCGAACAGTTCGAGGGTAGCCTTGCCGCGGGCCAACTCCTGCTCCTGCGTGCTCATGGCTTGCCACCGACTCGATGCCAGGTCGCAGGAGGGGCTGCAGGCGGCAAGGCCGACCGTCCACAGTCCGGCGTTCAGGCCCGACTGCAACAGGCGCGGCTCGCCACTGACCAGCACGCAGCCATCGAGGCGATCGCTGTTCAATGACATCAAGGCATGCCAGCAAGCATTCGGTGAGGGCCATGGCGAACCGTTGGCAACCTGGCCGGGCAGCCAGTCGGGGAGCACGCTGGCCAGATGCTCGCCCTGATGGTCGCTCAGGTCGTCCAGCCAGATGCAAGGTACTTGCTGACGCCGCAGTTGTTGGAGAGTGTCCAGGGCACCGGGGGCGGGTAGGGGGCTGCCGTTCGCGGCCTGGACCAGGCAGCCGCGCAGACCGAACAGCACAGCAGTGGGGGCGGGCGCTTCGTGCATGGCAACATCCCTGAAATACACCGCAGGCTAAACGCCCTTCATGACGGTCGGATGACAGTTGGAAGATGAAAATCTTTGTTCACAAAATGTTGAACAAAGGTGTGTAATGCTGGCTGCCTGCCAGATTGCCTTTATACTGGCGCACTATCCAGCAGCGCCTTCAGGCGGCTGCCACCGTGAAATCCGATGGAGAAACATCTATGCAGAGGATCGGTGCCGGTGTGATCGAGCGAATCACCCAGGCCTGTGTCTGTGCCACTCTGTTGCTGGCGCCTGTGGCCGCCACCCAGGCGGCCACCGAGGAAGATCCCTGGGAAGTGGTCAATCGACCGATCTTCAGGTTCAACGACACCATTGATACCTACGCCCTCAAGCCGTTGGCCCAGGGCTATCAGGCGATCACCCCGCAGTTCCTCGAGGACGGCATTCACAATGTCTTCCGGAATCTGGGCGACGTCGGCAACCTGGCCAATAATGTCCTGCAGCTCAAGCCTCGCGCGGCAGGCATCGACACGGCGCGGCTGATCGTCAATACCACGTTCGGCCTGGGCGGCTTCATCGACGTCGGCACCCGCATGGGGCTGCAGCGCAACGACGAAGATTTCGGCCAGACCCTCGGCTACTGGGGCGTGCCCAGCGGGCCATACGTGGTCATCCCGCTGCTGGGGCCGAGCACTGTGCGTGACGGCCTGTCCAAGTACCCGGACTCCTTCACCGAACCCTACCGCTATATCGATCATGTACCGACCCGCAACTCGATCTTCGCCCTGGACGTGATCGACACCCGCGCCAGCCTGCTGTCGGCAGAGAAGCTGATGCAGGGCGACAAGTACATCTTCATCCGCAACGCCTACCTGCAGAACCGCGAGTTCAAGGTCAAGGACGGGGAAGTCGAAGACGACTTCTGAGTCAGGCAAGCAGAAGAAGGCGACCGCAAGGGTCGCCTTCTTCGTTTTGGCGCAGTGTGAAAGTGATGCACCTGTGCGTTCAGCTTCTCCCTGATTGACGGCACAATGGCCGTCGTTCTCATTCTCAAGGGTGGCTGGCCCCATGGCGGCATTCAAGCGCTCCGATCTGGCGGACCTGAACGTATTCTTCACCATTGCACGTCGCGGCAGTTTCGTCGATGCCGCCAACGAGCTCGGGCTGACCGCCTCGGCGTTGAGTCATACGATGAAGAAGCTCGAAGATCGCCTCGAAGTCCGCCTGCTCAATCGCACCAACCGCTCGGTTGCACTGACCGCCGCCGGCAGCGACCTCATGCAGTCCCTGGCCCAGGGCTTCGAAGCCATCGGCCACGGCCTCAATGCCCTCGAAGGCCACCGCAAGGCGCCCGTCGGTCGCCTGCGCCTGAACATTCCCCATGACGCGGGGCGCCTGCTGATCCTGCCGGTGCTTGATCGGTTCCTGTCGCGCTTTCCCCAGGTGCACCTCGACCTGGTGATGGACGACCGCATGCTCGACATCGTTGCCGAAGGCTTCGATGCCGGCATCCGCTTCGGTGCAACCGTGCCCCAGGACATGATCGCCATCCCGCTGACCGGCGCGTTGCGTTGGGTTGTGGTTGGCGCGCCTGCATATCTGGACAAGCACGGCCGGCCCACATCGCCCGCCGAGCTCATGCAGCATCGCTGCATCCAGATGCGTATCGGCGACGATTCGGTCTACCCCTGGGAGCTGGGTGACGGAGAACGGCAGGTGCGCATCGAAGGGCCGGGGCCGCTGCGCCTGAACGCCAGCGACATGGCCATTGGCACCGCAGTTGCGGGGTTGGGCCTGGCGTACTGCCTGGAAATGCGTGTGCGCGAAGAGCTGCGCAGCGGTGCGCTGGAAGTGGTGATGCCGCAATGGGCCTCCAGCGACGAGCCACTGGTGATGTACTACCCCAGCCGCCGCCAGACGCCACCCGCCCTGCGTCAGCTGATCGAGTTGATTCGAGCCGATCAGGGCCTTTCATGAGCCTGGTCTGACCAAATGATGAAAATGGTTCAGCATGGCGCTGAGTTCTTTTCTGTCTGAAGTTCACGCGTTTGCTGATTGAATGGATTCAGCGGTGGTCGCGCCGACAGGCTGCGCACTGCCTAGCATGTAACCAGACCAAGAGGTGGACTTGATGACTTATTTTGCCGATCCCGGTCGCTATGAGGGCGCCATGCCCTATCGTCGTGTTGGGCGCAGCGGCCTGGTACTGCCGGCCATTTCCCTGGGCCTGTGGCAGAACTTCGGCGGCGTGGATCAGTTCGAGACCGGTCGCAGCCTGCTGCGCCGTGCCTTCGACCGTGGTGTCACGCACTTCGACCTGGCTAACAACTACGGCCCGCCTGCCGGCTCCGCCGAAGAACACTTCGGGCGCTGGATGGCCCAGGATTTTGCCGCCTACCGCGATGAGCTGGTGATCTCCACCAAGGCCGGCTGGCACATGTGGCCGGGCCCTTACGGCGGCCCGACCGGCTCGCGCAAGCACCTGATCGCCAGTTGCGAGCAGAGCCTGCGACGCATGGGCCTGGATTATGTCGACATTTTCTATTCGCACCGGGTCGATGCCGACACACCGCTGGAAGAGACCATGGGCGCGCTGGCGCAGTTGCACCGCCAGGGCAAGGCCCTGTACGTGGGCATCTCCTCCTATTCGCCGGAGTTGACCCGCGAAGCTTCAGCAATCCTGGCTTCTGAAGGCGTGCCGCTGCTGATCCACCAGCCCAACTACTCGATGCTCAACCGCGATATCGAGCAGGGCTTGCTCGGCACGCTCGACGATCTGGGAGTCGGCTGCATTGCCTTCTCGCCGTTGGCCCAGGGCATGCTCACCGACAAGTATCTGCAGGGCGTGCCAAGCGAATCGCGCGCCACTCGGGGTGGTTCGCTGCCGTCGCGCATGCTCGGCGATGACAACCTGGCGCGAATCCGCGGCCTCAACGACATCGCCCAGGCCCGCGGCCAGACCCTGGCGCAGATGGCGATCGCCTGGGTGCTGCGTGATTCGCGGGTGTCCTCGACGCTGATCGGCGCACGTACGCTGGCACAGCTCGACGACTCCCTCGATGCGGTGGGCAATCTGCAGTTCACCCCTGACGAGTTGGCCGCCATCGACCGTCATGCCACAGACGGTGGTGTCGATCTGTGGAGTGTGTCGTCGCACATCGGTCGTCGCTGAAACCTGATCTTCTCCAGACCTGCCCGCGAGTAGCCAGGCATTTACATCCTGTAATTGTCTGGCCGCTCAAGGGCTTTTCTATACCCAACCGTATGCCAAACGGCCCTGCCAAATAACCGCTGGTGATTAGCACATCGAACTCGACCCTCGTATGCTTGAAACGCCCCGCGGATGGGAGTACCGTCTGCGCCTTACAGGGCACCACTGCGATTTGCCGGACAGGTTTTCTTGTCCTACACCTCAAAGAGAAGTGGTCACAGAGTATTCCAGTAGCCGTCCGTCGCCCTTGCCGATGTCCGCTACGCCAACCAATCGGCGCCGTTCGCCCACCTGCAGAAAACCAGTGCAACGCTGCTGATCATCGATGACGACGACGTGGTCCGTGCAAGCCTCGCCGCCTATCTGGAAGACAGTGGCTTCAGCGTCCTCCAGGCCAGTAATGGCCAGCAGGGGCTCCAGGTCTTCGAAGAACACCAGCCCGACCTCGTGATCTGCGATCTGCGCATGCCGCAGATGGGCGGCCTCGAATTGATCCGCCGGATCACCGAGCACGCTCCGCAGTTGCCCGTGATCGTGGTATCCGGTGCGGGCGTCATGAGCGATGCGGTCGAGGCCTTGCGCCTGGGCGCGGCCGACTACCTGATCAAGCCGTTGGAAGACCTTGCCGTGCTCGAGCACTCGGTGCGCCGTGCGCTCGACCGTTCGCGCCTGGTGCTCGAGAACCAGCGCTACCGCGACAAGCTCGAAGCTGCCAACCGGGAGCTGGAAGCCAGTCTGCACCTGCTGCAGGAAGACCAGACCGCCGGTCGCCAGGTGCAGATGAACATGCTGCCGGAAAAGCCGTGGACTGCGGGCGATCTGTCGTTCGACCACCAGATCATTCCCTCGCTCTACCTCTCCGGCGATTTCACCGATTATTTCCGCGTCGACGAGCGCCGCATCGCCTTCTACCTGGCCGACGTGTCCGGCCATGGCGCGTCTTCGGCCTTCGTCACCGTGCTGCTCAAGTTCATGACCACCCGCCTGCTGTTCGAATTCAAGCGCAACGGCAAGATGCGCGAGTTCAAGCCGTCGCAGGTGTTGGCGCACATCAACCGTGGCCTGATCAACTGCAAGCTGGGCAAGCATGTGACCATGGTCGGCGGGGTGATCGACGAAGACACCGGCCTGATGACCTACAGCGTCGGCGGCCACCTGCCGCTGCCTGTGCTCTATACCCCGGGGCAAGCCCGCTATCTGGAAGGCCGTGGCCTGCCGGTGGGGCTGTTCGATGAAGCCACCTACCAGGACCATGTGCTCGAGCTGCCGCCGCGCTTCAGCCTCACGCTCATGTCCGATGGCATCCTGGACCTTTTGCCCGGGGATACACTCAAAGATAAGGAGGCGGCCTTGCCGGAAATCGTCAAGACCGCGGGGGGCAGCCTGGACGGGCTGCGCCAACGATTCGGATTGGCTACGCTTGGGGAGATGCCGGATGATATCGCCCTATTGGTGTTGAGCAGGAACCTTCAATGAGTACCGGTAGAATCCAGTTCGCCGAGCAGAGCGGTACCTTCGTGCTGAAATTCGTCGGTGAAGTGCGCCTGACCCTGTGTTCGGCGCTGGATGCGACGATCGAGAAGATCTTCACCGCACTGAATTTCTCGGCCATCGTCATCGACCTGACCGAAACCGAAAGCATCGACAGCACCACCCTGGGCCTGCTGGCCAAGCTGTCGATCCTGTCGCGGCAGAAGGTCGGCCTGCTGCCGACCGTGGTCACTACCAACCCGGACATTTCCCGGCTATTGCAGTCGATGGGGTTCGACCAGGTATTCAACATCGTCGACCGTCCGCTGCCATGCCCGGATTGCCTGAGCGACTTGCCATCGCAGGATCAGAACGAAGAGGTGGTGCGCTCCAAGGTGCTGGAGGCGCACAAGATCCTCATGGGCCTGAACGACTCCAACCGCGAAGCGTTTAGTGATCTGGTGAGTGCGCTGGAGCGTTCCTGATTCGGCACCAATGGCGCCCCGGGATCCGCTAGCGGTCCCTCTCACCACACCGCACGAACTCCGTCGCTTCATCGCCCTCGGCACTCAGCTGGACAACCCGCGCCGGCCGCCCCTGCTCGTCGAAGAATACCTGCCCCAGGCCCGCACCAGTCCACAGCCGCTCCCCGGCCTTGCTTCGGCTTGGCACGCGCGGCACCACCTCCATCGATCGGCGCTGGGTGAACCAGTTGAGCGGCGAGCGCGGTGAGTACAGCCAGCGGTTCAGACGGTCGAGCACATCCAGCAGGCGCACTGGAAAGGTGTTCTTGATCCCGCTGCTGGTGACCTGCCACAGGTGTGGGCTGCGTTGGTGGTGGCGGATCAGCACTTCATAGACGAATGAATAATGCACGTCCCCGGACAGGATCACGTAGTGTCCTGGCGTGCGGGAATGGCGGAAGATATTCAGGATCACCTGAGCGGCGCCGCGATGGGCCATCCAGTTCTCGGCATCCACCAGCAGCGGGTAGCCCAGCGCAGTGAACACTCGCTGCACCGTCTCGATCAGCTTGACCCCGAAAATCGGCGCCGGTGACACGATGATTGCCGACGGATGATCAAGCAGAGCCTGCTGCAGTTCGCACAGCGCTTCCCAGTCAAGCAGCCCGGACGGCTTGCTCAGCTTGCTTTCGCTGCGCCAGCGCCGGGTGCGGGTGTCCAGTACGCGTAGCGGTGGGTCGCTGGGCAGGTCGTATTGCCAGCCTTGGAAACGCAGCAGATCGCCGATCAGTGTATCCAGGGTCTCACCGTCCAATGCGCTTTGCCGTGTATCTGCAGTCAGTGCCTGCAATCCCTCGACCAGCGTCGTGCAGCCCTTGGGGTCGTTGCCCCAGCCTTGGCACAGCAGGTAGCCGAGCAGGGCGTTGCCGATGATCCGACGCGAGAAGGGGTGGCCATAGGCGGTCTGCTCCCATTGCGCCGACAGGTTCCAGTCATCGGTGATGTCGTGGTCGTCGAAGATCATCAGGCAGGGCAGGTGTGCCATGACGCGCGCCACTTGGCCCAGGCCGTCGCGGAACGCCTCGATCAGCGGCAGTTCGTCCTGGTAGCGCTGCTGGCGCCTGACAGAGAGCCCTTCGGGCGCCTCCAGCCCCACCAGTGTCCAGGGTGTGGGCGACCAGACCAGCAGGTACATGGCCATGACCTCGGCGAAGGTCACCAGATGATTGTCGGCATTGCTCGACGAGAAGATCGGCTTGCGCTTGCCCCGGAAGAAACGCCGGCGCAGCGGCTCATTGCCCTGCTGGGCTGGCAGCAGGTCGGCGCGATGGTAGTAGCAGGCGGGATGACGATAGAGCGCCTGGCCGCTGTCGACCAGCGCGCCGTCGAGTGGCTCGTCGAACAGCTTCAGGCGTTCGATCAAGCCGTGGATAGCCTTGAGCGTGGGGCCGGCCACATCGTCGGCATAGACCTGGTCGCCGGTCATCATCAGCAGTGCCGGGCGTTGTTCAGGGGGGGGACTGTCGAGCAGCAGGCGGTCGGCGCAGAGCAGGCCGTCGGCGGCGGGGTGATGGGGTTTGCGGCACGAGCCGTGCAGCAATGGATCGATACGCTTGCGCAACACGAAGCTCGGACGACTGGCACCTGGGTACAGCAGGTGCGGCGCCCAGTCGGCGATGCTCTGATCATTGTCCAGGTGCAGGTCGTACTCCAGCAGCACATCTTCGGGCAAGGGCTGGTCGAAGTGCAGGTTCAGCAGGTGTACATGAGCATGTTCGCCGATGGCGACGACCTGGCACTCCAGTTGGCTGCCGACGTGCGGGCAGTCCAGCACGAACTTGGGATTCAGTGGTCGTGAAGCGACCAGCCAGATGGCCAGGCGTTGCGGTTCCAGGCGGCGCAGTACGGGGCCAGCGAGAACTAGGGGGAGGGTGGTGGTCATTGCTTCCATCTGTTGGGAGGCTGCCGGCCCAATCGCGGGACAAGCCCGCTCCTACAGCAGCACCTATTCCGTGGTAGGGCACATGCTTCTGTGGGAGCGGGCTTGTCCCGCGATGGGTCGACAGCCTCTTTTTCGAATACATAAACGCAAACGGGCGGGAAATACTCAGTACTTCCCGCCCGTTCCACAACTCGGATATGTATCAGCCTTTGTCGGCCATCAACGCCTCGAGCTTCTCCTGGTCGCGCGCAAACTGGCGAATGCCCTCGGCCAGCTTCTCGGTGGCCATGGCATCCTCGTTCATCGCCCAGCGGAACTGGCTCTCGTTCAGCACTTGCTTGGCTTCGCCGGTATTGCCCGGCTTGAGGATGCGTGGCAGCTCGCCTTGGTCGTCGCTCAACTGTTGCAGCAGCTCCGGGCTGATGGTCAGGCGATCGCACCCGGCCAGTTGCTCGATCTGCCCGACGTTACGGAAGCTCGCGCCCATGACCACGGTGTCGTAGCCGTTGGTCTTGTAGTAGTCGTAGATACGTGTCACCGACTGCACGCCGGGATCCTCGGCGCCCACGTACTCCTTGCCGGTACTTTTCTTGTACCAGTCGTAGATCCGGCCCACGAACGGCGAGATCAGAAACACCCCGGCATCGGCACAGGCCTGGGCCTGGGCGAAGGAGAACAGCAGCGTGAGGTTGGTCTGGATGCCTTCCTTTTCCAGCTTCTCGGCGGCGCGGATGCCTTCCCAGGTGGAGGCCAGCTTGATCAGTACGCGATCCTTGGAAATGCCGGCAGCTTCGTACAGGGCGATCAGCTGGCGGGCCTTGTTCAGCAACGCCGGCTCATCGAACGACAGGCGTGCATCCACTTCGGTGGAGATACGCCCGGGAATGACCTTGAGAATGCCCGCGCCCACGGCCACCGCGAATTTGTCGCAGGCCAGGTCGACGTTGCCCTTGGCATCAGCCTTGACCTGTTTGAGCAGGTCGGCGTAACCCGAGATGGCCGCGGCCTTGAGCAGCAGCGACGGGTTGGTGGTGGCATCGACCGGCTTGAGGCGGGTGATGGCATCCAGGTCCCCAGTGTCGGCGACCACGGTGGTGAACTGCTTGAGTTGTTCCAGCTTTGAGGTCATGGGCGTGCTCTGTCCTGATGCTCTGTCCTGTGAGTGTCTTGACATTACCCGAGCCCTGGCGGCCACTCAAGGCCAAACACCGGCTAAGGCTATCCTGCATCATGCGGGCGCGGGCTGGCCCCGCGATGGCCACATGGCAGCCCCTGGATGGGGCGTCGACTCCCCCTTCGAGTCCAGCCCCCGCCCAGGGTTCCCCTAGCGTCCGGCCAGCAACTCTGCCGCTTGCTCGACCACCTTCAGCGGCTCGGCCGCCGTGTGAATGTCTGCCGACAGCAACTGGCGGAACCGCCGCGCCCCCGGGAAGCCCTGGCCCAGGCCGAGGATATGCCGGGTGATGTGATGAATGGCCCCGCCACTCTCCACATGCGCCACCAGATACGGCATCAGCCGCGCCATTGCCTCGCTGCGCGTCACGACGGGCGCGTCGCTGGCGAACAGTTGTTGATCCACCTCGGCCAGCAGGTACGGGTTGTGGTATGCCTCGCGCCCCAGCATCACGCCGTCGAAGGTCTGCAGGTGCGTGCGGCATTCGTCGAGGGTCTTGATCCCGCCGTTGAGCACCAGCTCAAGGTCCGGAAAGTCCTGTTTCAACTGCGCCGCCACTTCGTAGCGCAGCGGTGGCACCTCGCGGTTCTCCTTTGGCGACAGGCCCTCGAGGATCGCGATCCGTGCGTGCACGGTGAAGCTGCGACAGCCCGCGTTGCGCACCTGGCCGACGAAGTCGCACAGCTCGGCATAGCTGTCGCGGCCATTGATGCCGATGCGGTGCTTGACCGTCACCGGAATCTCGACCGCGTCGAGCATCGCCTTGACGCAGTCGGCCACCAGCGCCGGATGGCCCATCAGGCAGGCCCCGATCATATTGTTCTGCACCCGGTCGCTGGGGCAGCCGACGTTGAGGTTGACCTCGTCGTAGCCCGCTTCCTGCGCCAGACGAGCGCAGGCGGCGAGCTCAGCCGGATTGCTGCCGCCCAACTGCAGGGCCAGCGGGTGCTCGGACTCGTCATGACGCAGGAAACGCGCCGCATCCCCGTGGAGCAGGGCGCCGGTGGTGACCATTTCGGTGTAGAGCAGGGCGCGTTGGGAGAGCAGGCGCAGGAAGTACCGGCAGTGGCGGTCGGTCCAATCCATCATGGGGGCAACGCTGAACCGGCGGGAGGGTTCAGGACGCTGGGTTGCTGCAAATGCTTGAGACATTGGGGACACGTATTGATACCAGGCTTAACGGTGCTGACCGAATGGAGAGGCTGAATGGCATATTCTACCAATTAACCGTGGCTTTAGCCTGGGGGAAGATTACGACCGAGCCAAACGCAGATGAACCCGTATTAGCTGTCCTCTTCATAGAAATCCATGCCAGGGGCCTACTCCGTTTGAATCTACGGGTCGTCGCTTGAAATACGAGTGGGCGGTTTAAAATTTCAGCCGTGACATCAAACGTCCGATTGGTGTTTTTGGCTTGACACGTGGCGTGTAAGCTTTCCATTGAGTGGGGTTTGAGACCCAAGGTGCGGGTACTTCCTCGCCCTTTTCGTAGAAGTGGATTTTTTCATTCAATCTTGACCTGTTTCTGTAGACGTAGCGCAACTCGCTAGACGTTACAGATTGTCCTTCATACCCTTGTTTGCTAAGGATGGCTGAGTAGTCAAGGCCATCGAGTACGAAATGAATTTTGTTGCCGGCGTCACTGGCTGCCATTTCAATGCCGAGCTTGCTACTTCTTTTCCATAGAAGTTTTGGTGCGATGCTTGTTGTATCCCAAGTGTGATAGGGGGTTTTGTTTGGGTGGTCTTTTACATCTTGGTAGATCTCGTTAATGTTGAATTTTTTGTGCGTGCTTTGTATGGAGAAGTAGCTTTTCCACAAGGGGTGGTTGCGTCCGTTTTCAACCAGTTCTTGCAGCTTGGTTGGCGGGGCTATTACCTTCTCAAGCTCCGATCTTGATAGCAAGGGGTTCGCTTTGCGTGTGGCAGCCTCTGTGATGTCGGCAATGCGGTCGGTATATTGGTTCATGATCACAAAGGGTGCAGAGGGGTGGTTTGTATATATCAGTTCTATGACCCCTCCCATGTACTTGACTCGTTCGCTGTGTAGCCCGTAAATGAGGTCGCCGCGTCTGTTGCTGATGTTGTCGTTCAGTGTGACTAAACCCATACTGTCGGTGAAGGTCGTGGGGTTGTTTTTTGTCATGGTAAACAAATTTAAGCCATCAATCGTGCCCGCCGGGTCTGCACTTATCCAGCGCCCCGTCCAAGGCAGATAATATCGATATTCGAAGTGATAAAGTCCTGTCGCATCTCGCTCTTTTCCCGCGAAGCGAACAGTTCTGTAATTCACCTCCACTTGGCTGCGCGCCGTGAGGATAGCCGTCCCACCATATGGGTAGTATTCTTCCTTGCTGATGATGTTGCCTTCGCCATCCAACTCCAGCTCACAGCTGTTATTGAGGTTGCCATAGCTCCAGCGGAACTGGTCGTTGACAATTTCTGCTGGCTTGCCGAGCTCCCAGTGCAGGACACGAACGCTTGCACACCCTGCGTTATTAAAGATGAGCGTATCGAGGTGTTCTCTAACGTTGCCGTCGGTTATCACTTGTTTAACCTCCATCTCAGGAAGGTAAACCGTAGACTGCGTATGTGCTGTATTGTTGTGGTGTGAGCGGTTGATTTTTAGAATGCGTTGGCGGTTTCCGTCATACCGATAGTGCTCCATGTGCACGCCGTTTTTTAGCGTTGCTGCTTGCAACTCTCCGCGACTTGTCCAATGCAGTAATCGACTGGGTGTCAACTTTTTTTGATGGCCGCTGAAACGGAAGAGTGCATCTACCTCAGTGGCATCGTTGGCAAGTTCTATTGGCACTGCGCGGTTGCTTCGATGGCTTACGGTTATTTTTCGAGTGTGATTTTTTGAACTTTTTTGAGTGGTATGTTGGATCTGGTACAGGTTGCCGCCATCGTCATAGCTGTACTGCTGATTGTACTGGCTATAGTTGGTCTGGGTTGAAGGTGAAGAAAGCATTGCCAGTGGCATACGCCGACGGTGGTCGCCACTGTCAGCCATCTCGCGACCGCTAGCGCTTGTGAGTTGATAGAGGCTGTCATATTGAAATGTGTTGCGAGGTTCTATTCTCTGATTGTTCGAGAAATGTACTGCCTCGGTGTCGTTGGTAGTGGAGAGAAGATTTCCGATAGGGTCGTAATGGTAGAAAAAATAAAGTAAGGTTTTTTTAGTGTCGCCGGTTCGCTCTATCCGAACTGCGCTCAACCGCTCGGTTTGGGACTGATAAGTATAGGTCACCAGAACATGGTTGCCGTGTTTTTCCCTCAGAGGTTTACCGGTTGGCGAGTACTCAATCGACGCAATAATGACCTGTGGCGCTTGGGTATTAAGTGCTACCCAGCGTTTAGTGAGTGCACCCGTCACGTTGTTTGCCATGCCGCGCTGATTACCAGCGCTATCCAGCGTGGCGAGCACGGAACCCATGGCATCTGAGAGGTGGCATGTTGAGATTGTTACTTTATCGAGCATCGCGTCCCAAAGACTAGGATCCTCGCCCCGCCAGTCAACCAGAAAACTTTCGTCGTCTGACTGTTCCAATAATTTTCTCCCGGTACAGGATATTGTTCCGGTGAGGGCCGCGCTGGAGGTTTGTATCATGCCAGCGGTATCATAGTGCCTGACCCGAATGCCTGCCAAGTTTCGATCTTTTTCGTATTGACTGTTGCTTGCATATATAAAGCGTTCAGCAATCTTGGGCCGCTCAGCTGTCGGGTTATCGCTAACAGCGGTGAGACGCCCTGGTAGTGGGGCAGATTCATATGATAAAGAGTGGCATACAGCGTCATTTAAATTATCCTGCCCAGCGTCGGTAACGCCAATGCCGGTCATCGACATAACTGGCCGTGTGGCGATGTCGCCCAAGGCAATCGTTACCCCTGCGTCAACACCTTGCGTACGTAGTGGCTGGCCAATCAGATCATACAGGCAGGTAAAGTTCGCAATACCCGTACGGTGCAAGCGCGGATCGGCTGTCTGTACAAGCATGCCCGTGCCGCTGTAGCGACGGCGGGTGATTCGCGCGTCGACTGCACTCGCTGCAAGCGGTGAGCGGTGATACTCAATTTGACGAACGGTATGGCCACGATTGTCGAGTACATTTATTGATGGTGTTTGATGGAATATTGAACTTTGCACAGTCCCCTCCAATCACTGGGTACGAGCAGCCAACGCTGTCGAGCGCGCCGCTTTTCAGGACGACTGTATTTACCCGCGGGTAGGTGGGCAACTGGCAAAAATGATAGTGCTGATTGCCATTACTTGTCTGTTGCATCGCTGGATCGAGCTTGTCTGCCTTGTTCTTGGTCGAGCTGAGTGCGTGGAATGGTGCTCTGGCGCAACGACAGCGTTTCAAACATCCGCTCCGCGGCCTGCGCGTGGACTTTGCGGGTGGGGTGCCATTCATCCCAGTAATAATGGGCGTCTGGATTTTCACACACGGGCTTGATCTGAGGATAGGTGGCTTGGCACGGTGTATCGAGATACATTAAGCCTGCAGCACCGGGCGCCGAGCGAAGCGTGCTGCTGAAGGCCAAATGGTCGAAGTAAGTGATATTGATGTGGTGGGCGTTGACAAGGGCTGTCAGCACGGCAGGCAGTCTTTGCCCGAGTATCTGCTGGTAGGCTGAGGCATTATTGACTTGGTTGCCCTGTACCACGGCCGGCACATGGCTTAAATCCGTCGTTCCCACTACCATCAAGTGCTTCGCGCCCGCAGTTATCAGCCTCTCGACAGCCTTCTGGATGTTCGTCACGCTGTTTTGACTTAGTACTTCAATTGATTCTGAATGTGAAAAGTCGGCCCACTCAAAAAAATCGTTGGCTGAGACAAAAATAAAATAGAGCGAATTGGGATCCGCTTTGTGGGTTTTGACGGCTTTGAGATAATCACTAATTTGGCCGAAAACTCCAGTATTGCGATATGGGCCCATCCAGGCATAGTAATTGCCGTTGCCACTTTTGGCCCCGCCAATACCATAGTCTGTCAAGGGGATTTTCAAAGCGTGAGCCAAACCCTCGACAGCAGTGGGGCCATTGCTCCAGCGTCCCCTCCAGTACAACGAGCCTGGTAGCTCTTGTGCATCTTTGACCTGTTGTGCAACCAATGTTCTGGTGAGGTTTTGACCCTCACCGTTGTCAGAGTAGCTGTCACCGAAAGCGTAGAGATGATTGTAGTTGGGGGCGCCAAAAGCAGTCGTTGCAGTCAGTGTCAAAACAGCGGCCAAGCAAGCGCTTCGAGTCATTGTAAGGCTCTCCGATTGTCATCTCAGACTACCGGCGACGACGTTTCGCCTTGGCATAATTGCGACCTGTATTTAGTCGTGCACGCACGGGCTGTCCTATCGGCGGCACAACGATCCAGTTAGCGACATAATCCAAGTTGAAGTAGAGAAGATTTACGTCGAAATTATCAAACTGATGGCAGAGACTCGCAAGCTCGATGCCGATTCAGAAGAGCTGACCCATGGAGTCTTCTGGTATCCGGTCGCTATCGCTACCGGTCTGGTAACCGCAGTGGCGGGCATCACCGCACTGATAATCAAGCTCGTCGGCTGAACTCCCCCCAGCCCCGCAATCGCGGGGTTTCTTGCATCAAGGCCAATGGCCAGCACTTCATCAAATGGTCTACAAAGCTGGCGCCGCCGCCGTCGATGGTCAAAGCTGCAGGTTCCCCTTGCATTGATAAAGGACTTCGCATGCCCATCCGACGCTCACCGATCGCCGCTGCCATCGCCTTGTCATTCCTGTCGTTTTCCGCCCTTGCCGCCAACCTGACTCCCGACGCGCTACTGAAAAAGGCCGAAGCCGAGCAGAAGGCCTATCTCGCGACCGTCAAGCAACTGGTCAATGTCGATACCGGAACCGGGCAGGCGCCGGGGCTGAAAACCGTCAGCGCCCTGCTGGTCGAGCGGCTCAAGGCGTTGGGTGCCGAGGTCAAGACCAGCCCTGCAAGCCCCTCGGCGGGCGACAATATCGTTGGCACCTTCAAGGGCACCGGCAGCAAGTCGTTCCTGCTGATGGTCCACTACGACACGGTGTTCCTGCCGGGCACCGCTGCCAAGCGGCCGTTCAAGGTCGAGGGCGAGCGTGCCTATGGGCCTGGCGTGGCCGATGCCAAAGGTGGTGTGGCGATGATCCTGCACTCGCTGAAGCTGCTGCAGGACGAGAAGTTCAAAGGCTTCGGCACCTTGACCGTATTGTTCAACCCGGATGAGGAAACCGGCTCCAGCGGCTCGAAGGCGATTATCGCGGAGCTGGCGCGCAAGCATGACTACGTGTTCTCGTACGAGCCACCGGACAAGGATGCGGTGACGGTCGCGACCAATGGCATCAATGGCGTATTTCTCGAAGTGAAAGGCAAGTCTTCCCACGCAGGCTCCGCACCCGAGGCTGGGCGTAATGCCGCCATGGAGCTGGCCCACCAGATGCTGCAGTTGAAGGACCTCGGTGACCCGGCCAAAGGCACCACGGTCAACTGGACGATGGTCAAGGCAGGCGACAAGCGCAACATCATTCCCGCCAGCGCCACGGCCGAGGCGGACATGCGCTACTCGGACCTGAGCGAAAGCGACCGAGTGCTGGCCGACGCGCAACGCCTGGTGCAGAAAAAACTCATCGACGGCACCGAAGTGACGGTGCGCCTCGACAAGGGCCGCCCGCCGTTGGCGAAGAACGCCGGCTCCGAGCAGTTGGCGAAAACCGCCCAGACGCTCTACGCGAAGATCGATCGCAACATCGAGCCGATCGCCATGCGTTTCGGGACTGATGCGGGCTATGCCTACGTGCCCGGCAGCGAGAAGCCGGCAGTGCTTGAAACCATGGGTGTGGTGGGAGCGGGATTGCATGCCGATGACGAGTACATCGAGCTGTCGAGCATCGCGCCGAGGCTTTATCTGACAGTGGCATTGATCCAGCAATTGTCCGAGGCGGCGAAGTAAGCGCGCGTAGGATCAGGTGGTTATAGTCCTGCGATCACTGGCGATGCCGGTTTGATTTGCTGAGGTGTGGTGGAGGGCAGTTGTAGGAACAACTGTCTTGCTTCGCGCATTGGAATGGTGGATGTCCCTGAGCCTGCAGGTGAGGGCTTCGCCCTCATTTCGCGACACGAGGCCGCTCCTACAGCAGATCGCGGTGCCGGTAGGAACGGCGGTTCGCCCCGACTTGTCCCGGGAACACGGGCGTAGCCCGTGCCAGGCAGCGCGGTGTTTTTTTCGCGGGCAAGCCCGCTCCCACAAGGCCCACGCAGGTTTTGACAACCCTGCATCGCAGGCCAGCAGGCGCGGGCAGCCTTGCCTCAGCCGTAGGCGAAGTTGTACTCCTCGTCGCGATCCTCCTGGGTGATCGGTCCGCCGGTCAGGTCGTACTTGTCCAGCACCGGCTTGAGCTCGCCGAAGAACTGGTCCTGCATCTTCTCGCGCTTGGCTACTTCGATGATCGGCAACACGATCCCGGCTACCAGCCCGATACCCGCCGTGGCCCAGCCCAGCACGCCGGAGAAGGCACCGGCGATGGCGCCGACATCGGCCAGGCCAAACAGGCCCGCACCGCCTTCGATGATCGAGGTGATCGCCGCACCTGTACCCAGCGCGCCGGTGGTCAGCGAGAAGCCGGCCCCGAGCTTGTCACCGGCGAAGGCGCTGTTGACGCCGCTGATCAGGCCCAGCACGCCGCCGATGAAGCTGCCCGCACCGCCGATGACCTTACCCAGGTTGCCCAGGCGGTTGATACCGTCGGTGTTCTGCACCATGTTGCCGGTCGGGAACTCGCCGATCGGCGCGGGTTTGGACGGGTCGACCGGGGTGGGTTTCCAGACCATGCCATAACCGGCTTCCTTGGCGTACTTGGTGCCGCTCTCGATGATCAGGCCGGCGAACTGCATGCCTGCCGAAACCCGCGAGGCGTTGTCGGTCGGGCTGTTGCCACCGGTGGCGGAACGTGCGGCCAGCACACCACCGGCGAGCAGGGCGCTGCCGATGTGCAGCAGGCCTTGCTTGTAGGACTCGCTGACATTGAGCTTCAGACCGTCGATCGACTTGGGCAGGACGTCGCTGATCTTCTCGCCCTGGCGGTTGGTGTCCCACACCGAGCGCAGCATCGAGATCACATCCTGCGGGCGGATCGGCGCACCGCTGGAGTCCTTGAACATGTCCGGATCGTCGGCCATGGCCTTGTCGATGATGGCCTTGGCCTTGTTTTCATCGAAGTTGCCGCTGCCGTCGCCAAAGATATCCTTGAGCGTGGTGTTGTCGGCACCGTCGATCAGTGAATCGGACACTGCCTGGTTGATGCGCTGGCCGACTTCGGAGGCTTCCTGCGGCGTCACCTTGTCGCCGAGGAACTCTTTGAACAGCGCGGCATTGGAGGCGTACTGGCCGATGACGGTCATCGGGTCGCCGCCCTTGGACAGGCCATCCTCCAGGTCCTTGCCGTTGAGGATGTGTTCGCGGAAATACTGCTCGATATCCCCGGACTTGCCCGACTTGTCGGCGATCGATGCCAGGTCGACGTTGCCGTCGCCGCCCAGGGCCAGGTCGGTCAGGGTTGCATCGGTACCGGCCAGGGCGAGGGCGTCGGGCAGCGAGAGCGGGTTGCCGTTGGCATCCTTGGTGGCCAGGGCGGTGTTGATGATGTTGCCGCTGTTGATCTGGCTGTCCTGGCTGTGCTGCAGCGCCTTCTTCATCGCCGGGTCGGCGTTGATGATGTCGCGCATGCCCGGACCCTGGTTTGCGGCCATGTAGGCCTTGACGTCCGCGTCGTTGCCCAGTTTGGAGATGGCATCGTCCAGCTGCTTCATGACCTTGGACTTGGTCGGGTTGAGGTGGTATTGGCTGTCGGCGGTGATGCCGGCATACAGGTCGCCGTCGACCTTGTCGCTGGCCTGCAGGCGCACACGCGCGTCAGTGATCTCCAGCATGGCCGCGGCCTTGGTCTTGCCGTCGTAGTTCTCGGGGTGCTCGAGCACGTCCTTGGTCAGCTTGGAGGTGTCCACGCCCGCCAGGGAGCCGCGAATCGAGGCGTTGCTGAGCATCATCAGCACGCCGTGGTCGTCCTTCGGTGCCTGGTTTTCCAGCCAGGCGCCGATGTTCTTCTGCTGGACGATGCCGTCGGAGGAGGCGGTCGCGGGGTGGTCGCCGGCCGAGTCCATCACGTGCCACATGCCTGGGTTGGACCAGTAACCGGCAGCGCCTGTCAGCTCGGGGCTCAGGCCGCTGTCGGACTTGATCGCGTTGAGGTTGTCGGTGGTCAGGCTGCCGTTGTTGGCGCGCTGGTTGGCGCCTTCCATCTGCGGGCCAGCGCTGCTGACCAGCGAGATGTTGGCCATGACGATGGCTGCGGACTTGGCGTTTTCCTTGGCCAGGTCGGAGGCGCCCGGGTTTTTCGAGAGGAACTTCGAATAGGAAGAAGAGGCGGCCGACAGGTCCTTGTTCTGCTGGCTGATGAACTTGTCGACATCGGCGTGGGTGATGACGCCATCGCTCTTGCCCAGGCCGCCGCTGTCCAGGGCGTTCATCAGGCTCGGGCTGCCCGCCAGGTACTTGAGCGTGGCCTGCGCCTCGGGCGGCAGGTCGCTGGGCGGGTTGGAGAAGTCGATCTTGCGGTCGTGCAGGCCCCATTTGTCCCAGTTGTCGCTGAGCATCTTGGATGCGGCACGCGGGCGCTCCAGGTCTTTTTCGGCTTGAGAGGGTTTGTCGGCACCCTTGTTGCCGGTGATGGTGTCCCAGTCGCGCACACCGCTGGCGTACTTGGAATTGTCGATCCAGCTGGTGTCGACCGCGCCGTCGACACCGAAGATGCCATTGGACTCCTTGCTCATCGAGGCATAGAGATCCGGGCTGATGCCTTGGGAGACGATGATCTTCTCGCCGCTTTCGGTTTCGTAGCGGATCAGGCCGTGGCCCAGCTCCTCGGGTGTGCCGATGGCCTTGATGCCGTCGGCGGGCTCGTCGGCCCTGGCCAGGCGATAGCCTTCCTGCTCGCTCTTGTTGATCAGGGTGAGGGCTTCGCCGTCGGACTTCACCTGGTCGAACAGGGCATGGTTGGTCTCGTTGGCGACGATCACCTTGTCGCCGGATTGGGTTTCGTAGCGAATCAGGCCGGGGCCGACTTCGTCGGCAGGGCCGATGAACTTGTAGTCGTCCATGCCCGGCGGCACATCGCCGGCCTGGGCGATGCGATAGCCCTCGGCCTTGCTCTTGTTCAGGGCGTCCACGGCGTCGGTCTTGCTGGCCATGCCGTCGAACAGGTAGGGGGTCATCTGCTTGATGATGACGATGTCGCGGCCGTCGCGGGTCTTGAGGTCCAGGACGTTGTCGGAGAGCTTGGTGATCGAGGCGATGTTGGCCAGCGGGATGCCGGTGTTGCCGATATCGGCGAGGTTGGGATCGTTGAGGTGCTTGATGACTTCCGGGTCGTGGGTGGCCAGTGCGGCGGCGATTTCCGCTTCCTTCTTGTTGTCGACCGCGGCGGCGACGACGAAGCGTTTGTTGCCGGCCGGCGTGGGGTCTGGCGTGTCCTTGAAGTTGGAAAGCGAGCGGGTGACCGCAGTTTCGAAACGGGCGAGGGGATTGTCCGAGGACGTTGTGCCAGGGGCGTCGGTGTTCGAGGTTTTCATGGGGCCGGACCTAGTGATACAGGAGGATTCCGACGATAAGGAGGCGATAAGTCATATTTGTTTCAAATTGTAAAAGAACCGTGCGAAGCGTGAATTTATTATCGTTTTCACGCGTTTGCTAAATGGTGTGATTGCCGCAGCGGAAGTTGTGAATTTAGTTGCCTGTCAAGTGAAGTGTTGTTTGGTAAATAGCCATTGTTAGCGGCAAGCTATTAACTAAGTGAAATGTTGTGAAATTACTCCTAACTATCTTTCCCGGATTGGCACTGCGCTTGTGGAGGTGAGCTTATGTGCAATCTCGCACGCGTCGGTTTCAGGATGCGCCCTGTCGCTTGCGCGCTACCGTTTTCGGCCAACGGTGCCATTCTTATCAGGATGTCCGACGACCGAGTGCGCACAGACGCACCGGCTTGGACGAGGAGGGCGACCGTGACCCTGTGACCGTGACAGGCTCGGAACGCCGCAGCAGAACACCGCCGGACACCTGCCCGCACCCTCGGGCGGCTCCGGGTTGCCGAGGTCCGCTGTATGCCTGAAGAGACGCTTGACCTGCCCTTGATCCAGCGCGTGCTGGACAACCACAAGGAGGTACCCGGCGCGCTGTTGCCGATCCTCCACGCCATCCAGCAAGGCCTGGGCCATGTACCCGATGAAGCAGTCCCTGAGATTGCCCATGCGCTGAACCTCAGCCTCGCCGAGGTACGTGGGGTGATCAGCTTCTACCACGATTTCCGTACTTCGCCCCCGGCACGCCACACCCTGCGCCTGTGCCGCGCCGAATCGTGCCAGAGCCGCGGCGCCGAAGCCCTGGCCGCGCAACTGCGCGAACAACTCGGGCTGGATGACCATGGCACCAGTGCCGACGGTGCGTTGAGTTTGCGCCCGGTGTACTGCCTCGGCGCTTGCGCCTGCTCGCCAGCGCTGGAGCTGGACGGCCAGGTGCATGCGCGGCTCACGCCCGAGCGTCTGCAGGCTTTGGTGAAGAGCTGCAGGGTGGAGGCGGGCGCATGATCAAACTGTGTATTTCCTGCGATTCGCTGGCTCGCGCAGTGGGCGCCGACCAGGTGGCCGAGGCGTTCGAACGTGAGGCCGCACAGCGGCAACTGCCGCTGCAGATCCAGCGCACCAGCTCGCGTGGCCTGTATTGGCTCGAGCCATTGCTGGAGCTGGAAAGCGCCGAAGGGCGCCTGGGCTTCGGGCCGGTCATGCCGGAAGATGTGCCGGGCCTGTTGGAGGCCCTGGACAAGGGGGGCGAGCATCCACTGGCATTGGGCCCTGTCGAGCAGATCCCTTACCTGAAGACCCAGCAGCGCCTGCTATTCGCCCGTGCCGGCATTACCCGGCCGTTGTCGCTGGACGACTATCAGGCCCATGGCGGCTTCGAGGGATTGCGCAAGGCTGCATTGCTGGATGGCGATGCAGTGGTTGCCGCGGTGCTCGATTCCGGCCTGCGTGGCCGAGGCGGGGCTGCGTTTCCGGCGGGTATCAAGTGGCGCACCGTGCGCCAGGCACCGGCCGGGCAGAAGTACATCGTCTGCAACGCCGACGAAGGCGACTCCGGCACCTTTGCCGACCGCATGCTGATGGAAGGCGATCCGTTCCTGCTGATCGAAGGCATGATCATCGCCGGCCTCGCGGTTGGCGCTAGCAAAGGCTATATCTATGTGCGCTCCGAATACCCGGACGCCATTCGAGTGCTCAACGAGGCCGTCATGCTGGCGCGCGAGGCCGGTTCTCTGGACGTCACCGGGAGCGGCGTGGCCTTCGAGCTCGAAGTGCGTGTGGGGGCTGGTGCTTATATTTGCGGCGAGGAAACGGCGCTGCTGGAGTCGATCGAAGGCAAGCGCGGCATCGTGCGCGCCAAGCCGCCGCTGCCGGCGCTCGAGGGGCTGTTCGGCCAGCCGACGCTGGTGCATAACGTCCTGACCTTGGCTTCCGTCCCGATCATCCTGGCGAAAGGTGCAGCGTTCTATCGCGACTTTGGCATGGGCCGTTCGCTGGGCACCTTGCCGTTCCAACTGGCGGGCAACGTGCGCCAGGGCGGGCTGGTCGAGCGTGCCTTTGGCCTGACCCTGCGTGAGCTGGTCGAAGGGTATGGCGGTGGTACCGCCAGTGGTCGTCCGCTGAAAGCTGCGCAGGTCGGTGGCCCGCTGGGTGCCTGGGTGCCGCCGTCGCAGTTCGATACGCCGCTGGACTACGAGGCCTTCGCTGCCATCGGCGCCATGATCGGCCATGGCGGTGTGGTGGTCGCCGACGACACGCTGAACATGGCCGGCATGGCGCGTTTCGCCCTGCAGTTCTGCGCCGAGGAATCCTGCGGCAAGTGCACGCCCTGCCGCATCGGGTCGACCCGCGGCATGGAGGTGGTGGATCGCCTGATCGCCAGCAGCGACCCTGCTGCGCGCGAAGACCAGGCGCACCTGCTGCGCGATCTGTGCGACACGATGCAGTACGGCTCGCTGTGCGCCATGGGCGGGATGACCGCTTACCCGGTGGCCAGCGCCCTCAAGCACGTCCCCGCCGATTTCGGTCTGGCCAGCTCGGAGGCCGCACAATGATCCATTATTTCGACCCCGCCAACAGCGATATCGACCTGGGCACGCCTGTCCGCGACAGTGAGTTGCAGGTCAGCGTGAACATCGACGGCCGTGCGATCAGCGTCCCCGCCGGCACCTCGGTGATGCGCGCCGCCGCGCTGCTGGGCACCAGCATCCCCAAGCTGTGCGCCACCGACAGCCTCGAAGCCTTCGGCTCGTGCCGCATGTGCATGGTCGAGATCGACGGTATGCGTGGTTATCCGGCTTCATGCACCACGCCGGTCAGCGAAGGCATGGTGGTGCGCACCCAGACGCCGCGCCTGGCCGACCTGCGGCGCAATGTCATGGAGCTGTACATCTCCGATCACCCGTTGGACTGCCTGACCTGCTCTGCCAATGGCAACTGCGAGTTGCAAACGGTCGCCGGCCAGGTGGGCCTGCGCGAGGTGCGCTATGGCTATGACGGCGCCAACCATCTTGACGAGGCCAAGGACGTCTCCAACCCCTACTTCGACTACGAGCCCAGCAAGTGCATCGTCTGCAGCCGCTGTGTGCGTGCCTGCGAAGACATTCAGGGCACCTTCGCCCTGACCATCAGTGGCCGAGGCTTCGAGTCGCGGGTGGCAGCGGCCGGTGGCGAGAATTTCCTCGCCTCCGAGTGCGTGTCGTGCGGCGCCTGCGTGCAGGCCTGCCCGACAGCGACCCTGACTGAGAAGAGTTTGGTCCAGCTCGGCCAGCCGGAGCGTGCGGTGATCACCACCTGCGCCTATTGCGGGGTGGGCTGCTCGTTCCGCGCCGAGATGAAGGGCGATCAACTGGTGCGCATGGTCCCGGACAAGAACGGCGGCGCCAACCACGGTCACGCCTGCGTCAAGGGGCGCTTCGCCTGGGGCTACGCCACCCACCCGGATCGCATCACCACGCCGATGATCCGCAAGCGCCTGGAAGACCCATGGCAGGAAGTCAGTTGGGATGAGGCGCTGGCCTATGCCGCCAGTGAGTTCCGGCGCATCCAGCTCAAGTACGGACGCGACTCGATCGGCGGTATCACCTCCAGCCGTTGCACCAACGAAGAAGCCTATCTGGTGCAGAAGCTGGTGCGTGCCGCCTTCGGCAACAACAACGTCGACACCTGCGCGCGGGTCTGCCATTCGCCGACCGGTTATGGCCTGAAGCAGACCCTGGGCGAATCGGCCGGTACCCAGAGCTTCGACTCGGTCATGCAGGCCGACGTGATCCTGGTGATCGGCGCCAACCCGACCGACGCTCACCCGGTGTTCGGCTCGCAGCTCAAGCGCCGCCTGCGCCAGGGCGCGCGGCTGATCGTCATCGACCCGCGCCGCATCGACCTGGTCGACTCGCCCCACGCCCGCGCCGAGCTGCACCTGCAACTGCGTCCGGGCACCAACGTCGCCATGCTCAATGCCTTGGCCCATGTGATCGTCGATGAAGGGCTGCTCGACCAGGCCTTCATCGACGCGCGCTGCGAGAGTGCCGAGTTCACGCGTTGGCGTGAGTTCGTCAGCCTGGTCGAGAATTCACCCGAGGCGCTTGGGCCGCTCTGCGGCGTGCCTGCCGAGCAGATCCGCGAGGCAGCACGGTTGTATGCGGGCGCTGGCAATGCGGCGATCTACTATGGCCTGGGCGTCACCGAGCACAGTCAGGGCAGCACCGCGGTGATGGGTATCTCCAACCTGGCCATGGCAACCGGCAACATCGGTCGCGAGGGCGTGGGCGTCAATCCGTTGCGTGGTCAGAACAACGTCCAGGGCTCGTGCGACATGGGCTCCTTCCCCCATGAATTGCCAGGCTACCGGCACATCTCCAACGAGACCGTGCGCAGCGAGTTCGAGCAGGCCTGGGGCGTGACCTTGCAGCCCGACCCTGGGCTGCGCATTCCCAACATGTTCGAGGCCGCGCTCGATGGCAGCTTCAAGGCGCTGTACTGCCAGGGCGAGGATATCGCCCAGAGTGACCCGAACACCCAGCACGTCACCGCGGCACTGATGGCCATGGAATGCGTGGTGGTGCAGGACATCTTCCTCAACGAAACTGCCAAGTTCGCCCATGTGTTCCTGCCGGGCAGTTCGTTCCTGGAGAAGGACGGCACCTTCACCAACGCCGAACGCCGCATCTCGCGGGTGCGCAAGGTGATGGAGCCGCTGGCCGGCAAGGCCGACTGGGAGGCGACCGTGGCCCTGGCCAATGCCCTGGGCTATCGCATGGACTACCGGCATCCGTCCGAGATCATGGACGAGATCGCCCGCCTGACGCCGAGCTTCCACCGCGTCAGCTACGCGGAGATCGACCGCCATGGCAGCTTGCAATGGCCGTGCAACGAAGCCGCGCCCGACGGCACCCCGACCATGCACATCGACCAGTTCGTGCGCGGCAAGGGGCGATTCATGCTCACCGGTTATGTGCCCACCGACGAGAAGGTCAATGCCCGTTATCCGTTGTTGCTGACCACCGGCCGCATCCTCAGCCAATACAACGTCGGCGCCCAGACCCGCCGCACGCACAACGTTGCCTGGCATGACGAAGACCGCCTGGAGATCCACGCCAGCGATGCCGAAAGCCGTGGCATCAGTGACGGCGACTGGGTCGGTGTGGGCAGCCGCTCCGGGCAGAGTGTACTGCGTGCGCGGGTCAGCGCGCGGGTGGCGCCGGGTGTGGTGTACACCACCTTCCACTTCCCCGAGTCTGGCGCCAACGTGATCACCACCGACAACTCCGACTGGGCCACCAACTGCCCCGAGTACAAGGTCACGGCGGTTGAGGTGGTGCGAGTCTTCCAGCCCTCGGAATGGCAGAAGCGCTATCAGCATTTCAGTGACGAACAACAGCGTCTGCTCAAGGAGCGGCGTCAGGCCGAAGGCCAGGAGAAAGCCGAGGTGCGCCGATGAGCAGTGACAACCTGGTCAAGATGGCCAACCAGATCGCCCACTATTTCGACAGCGAGCCGGACCGGGCGCTGGCGGTGCAGGGGGTGAGGCAGCACCTGCAGAGTTTCTGGACCCCAGCGATGCGTCGTCAGTTGAGCGAGTGGATCGAGGCCCATGCGGGGGAGGGGCTCGATTCGAAGGTGCGGGAGGCGTTGGGGTAGTGATCGGCCTCGGCATGACCCATGCCGAGGCCGCGCAGGCATTAGCCGTTTTCGCTATAATCGAACTTCCATCACCCTGTGAGAGGCGCTGAACGGTGAAAGGCATCAGCTTGGAAACCAAAAAAGCAGTTTGGGAAAAGAATCGCCGCTCGAACTACGCAGCCAGTCTGCGGCTTGAGGGTTTTGATGTCACGCCTGACTCCGCGGAGCGTAAGCTCCCGTCCAAGGAAGAGTTGTTGCGTCACTACCGCAAGCAGGATTGATCCTTGGACAAGTATGGTGCCGGACAGGACGCCTACTGTTATCCCGGTACGGTCGTCCTGTGCAATCTACTTGACCTTCGTGATGACTCAGCGCTTGCCAGGGCCGAGCGGGACTTTTCCGAGCTCGCTGCCAGCCAGCTCCCATTCGAGCTCCCTCCTTACGATCTTCCCTATCTCCAGAGGCTTCATCGCGCGCTTTTTCAGGATATCTATGCGTGGGCTGGAGAAATTCGCACGCTCGATATTTCCAAAGGCCACACGCGTTTCTGCAATGTGGGCCGCATTGAAGCCGAAGCTTCAAAAGTATTTAGCAGCCTCGCACAGCAAAGCTGGTATGAGGGCTATTCGCGTGCGGATCTGATCCATGCCGTGGCAGAAAGCTTTGGCGATTTGAACATGGTCCATCCGTTTCGCGAGGGAAATGGGCGAGCTCAGCGGATTCTTTACGAACACGTGATCTTGAACGCGGGTTTTGAAATCGACTGGTGGTCGGTCGATCCTGATGAGTGGGTGGCTGCGAACATAGCGGCAGTTGTTTGCGATTATTCGCCTCTGGAAGCGGTTTTCGACAAATGCATCGGGCGGACCATCATCGGCTTGTCGCCGGTATAGCGTTCATGGCGATGCCCAACATGAAACCTCCGTCATCTTCGCCAACCCCAGCCGGTGCTAGGCTCGGGTAAATACTCGCCACGGAAACCCCACCATGGAAATGAACTGGCACCAGGCCCTGCAAGAGAGCCTGAGCTGGCTTGCAGTCGCTTCATTGATCACCCTTGTCGGCTTCACCGCCGCCGCTTTCCTGGCGGTGCGCTTCACTCGCTGGGGCCAGCAGTTCTGGCAACTGGCAGGCGATTACTTCAGCTTCAGGCGCAGTTGGCGTCCGCTGTTGGTGTTTGCCCTTCTGCTGTTCCTGGCGCTGTTCTCCGTGCGCATGAACGTGTTGTTTTCATTCTGGTACAACGGTTTCTATAGCGCCCTGCAGGGCATGGACCAGACGGCGTTCTGGTACCTGCTCGGGGTGTTCGCGGTACTGGCAACCATTCATGTGCTGCGTTCTCTGTTCAACTACTACGTCACCCAGTCGTTCAACATCCATTGGCGGGTCTGGCTGACCGAGCGCCTGACCGCCGACTGGATGCATGGCGATGCCTACTACCGCGGGCAATTCCTCGAAGAGCCGGTGGACAACCCGGACCAACGTATCGAACTGGACGTCAACGCCTTCGTTACCGGCTCGGTGTCGCTGGCCCTTGGGGCAGTGAGTGCGTTGGTCTCGCTGGTTGCCTTTACCGGCATTCTCTGGGGGCTGTCGGCGCCGTTGACAGTGGCTGGGGTCGAGGTGCCACGGGCGATGGTGTTTGCGGTGTACGTCTATGTGCTTATCGCCACCTGGATCGCCTTCCGCCTTGGGCGGCCGTTGATTCGCCTGAATTTCCTCAACGAGAAGCTCACGGCGAACTTCCGCTACGCACTGATGCGCTTGCGCGAGAATGCCGAGAACATTGCCTTCTACCAGGGCGCGCAGGTCGAGCGGGGCACGTTGCTCGGGCGCTTCTTCGCCTTGATCGGCAATGTCTGGGCGCTGGTCTGGCGGAGCCTGAAGTTCAACGGTTTCAACCTGGGTGTCAGCCAGGTGGCGGTGGTGTTCCCGTTCATCCTGCAGGCGCCGCGTTTCTTCAGCGGAGCGATCAAGCTGGGTGACGTGATGCAGACGTCTCAGGCGTTCGGGCAGGTGCAGGATTCGTTGTCGTTTTTCCGTGAGTCCTACGACACCTTTGCCAGCTACCGCGCGACCCTCGATCGTCTCACCGGTTTTCTCGATGCCAACCAGCAGGCCAGCGAGCTGCCGCACGTGGCAACCCGCGAGCTGCCACGGGCCCTGGATATCACTGGCCTGCAGGTGTTGCGCCCGGATGGCCATCGGTTGATTGCCGACCTGAGCCTGAACCTGCAGGCCGGGCAGGCATTGCTGATCAAGGGGCCTTCGGGCAGCGGCAAGACCACGCTGCTTCGGGCCCTGGCGGGATTGTGGCCTTATGCAGAAGGGGCGGTCGCGAGGCCTTTGGGGGCGCAAGCGCTGTTCCTGTCGCAGCGGCCTTACCTGCCGTTGGGGGATCTGCGCACCGCCATCGCCTACCCGGCCCAGGTCGGTCAGGAGCAGGATGCACGGATGCAACAGGCATTGCGGCAAGTTAACCTGGCGCATCTGGCCGAGCGCCTGGAGGAAAGCCGCGACTGGACGCGCATCCTGTCGATCGGCGAGCAGCAGCGCCTGGCGTTCGCCCGAGTATTGTTCAACCAGCCGCACGTGGTGTTTCTCGATGAGTCCACTTCGGCGATGGATGAAGGTTTGGAACATGCCTTGTATTCGCTGCTGCGCAACGAAATGCCGGAAACCTTGCTGGTGAGTGTCGGGCACCGCAGCACGCTGGCTGGCTTTCACAGCCACCGGCTGGAGGTCGATGGCAAGGGTGGTTGGGCGTTGTTCGAGCAGGACGCGGTGGTGCTGTCCTGAGTATCGGCAGCAGATGAAAAAGCCCCCTGGCATCGCTGCCAGGGGGCTTTTTTACATGCGGCGCGGGCCTTACATGTTGGGGTAGTTAGGGCCGCCGGCACCTTCGGGGGTGACCCAGGTGATGTTCTGCGACGGATCCTTGATGTCGCAGGTCTTGCAGTGCACGCAGTTCTGCGCGTTGATCTGGAAGCGCTTGCTGCCGTCTTCCTGGGTGACCACTTCGTAGACCCCGGCCGGGCAGTAACGCTGGGCTGGCTCGTCGTACAGCGGCAGGTTGGTGGCGATCGGCACGTTCGGATCGGTCAGCTTCAGGTGGCAGGGCTGTTCTTCCTCATGGTTGGTGCTGGAGAGGAATACCGAGCTGAGTTTGTCGAAGCTGAGCTTGCCGTCGGGCTTGGGGTAGTCGATCTTTTTCGCGTCGGCAGCCAGCTTCATGCAGGCGTAGTCCGGCTTGGTGTCGTGCAGGGTGAACGGCATCTTGCCGCCGAA
Source organism: Pseudomonas machongensis (assembly GCF_034961125.1). Taxonomy (NCBI): domain Bacteria; kingdom Pseudomonadati; phylum Pseudomonadota; class Gammaproteobacteria; order Pseudomonadales; family Pseudomonadaceae; genus Pseudomonas; species Pseudomonas machongensis. The sequence continues at coordinate 228,413 of NZ_JAYFUI010000180.1, forward strand.
CCAGTTCTGGTCGACATAGTTGAACGCAGCGCCGAACAGTGGCCCGAATTTGTGCATGGCCGGGCCGAAGTTGCGGCTGGCGTACAGCTCTTCATACAGCCAGCTGGCCTTGAACGCCTCGACGTAGCTGTTGAGCGCGTCGCCACCTTCGCTGCCGGCGAACAGGGCATCGGCCACTGCATCGGCGGCCAGCATGCCGGACTTCATCGCCGTGTGGCTGCCCTTGATCTTGGCGAAGTTCAGGGTGCCCAGGTCGCAGCCGATCAGCGCGCCGCCGTTGAACACCATCTTCGGCAGCGAGTTCAGACCGCCCTTGCAGATGGCACGGGCGCCGTAGCTGATGCGCTTGCCGCCTTCCAGGTACTGGCTGATCACCGGGTGGTGCTTCAGGCGCTGGAACTCGTCGAACGGCGACAGGTAGGGGTTGGCGTAGGAAAGATCGACGATCAAGCCAACTACTACCTGGTTGTTCTCCAGGTGATAGAGGAACGAGCCGCCGGTGTTCTCGGCGCTGATCACATCCAGTGGCCAGCCGGCGGTGTGCACCACCAGGCCTTGCTCGTGCTTGCTCGGGTCGATCTCCCAGATTTCCTTGATGCCGATGCCGTAGTGCTGCACGTCGGCTTCGCTGTCCAGGTCGAAGCGCTTGATCAGCTGCTTGCCGATGTGGCCGCGGCAACCTTCGGCGAACAGGGTGTACTTGGCGCGCAGCTCCATGCCGGGGGTGTACAGGCCGTCCTTGGGCTGACCTTCGCGGTCGACACCCAGGTCGCCGGTGACGATGCCACGGACTACGCCGTTCTCGTCGAACAGCGCTTCCTGGGCGGCGAAGCCCGGGTAGATTTCCACGCCCAGGTTCTCGGCCTGCTGGGCCAGCCAGCGGCACAGGTTACCCAGCGAGATGATGTAGTTGCCCTGGTTGTGCATGGTCTTGGGCACGAACAGGTCCGGCACCTTGACCGAACTGCCCTGGTCCTTGAGCACATAGATGTCGTCGCGCTTGACCTCGGTGTTCAGCGGGGCGCCGAGTTCTTTCCAGTCGGGGAACAGCTCGTTCAGCGCGCGGGGTTCGAAGACCGCGCCGGAGAGGATGTGGGCGCCGACCTCGGAGCCTTTCTCGACCACGCAGACGCTGATCTCGTTACCGGCTTCGGCGGCCTTCTGCTTCAGGCGGCAGGCGGCAGACAGGCCCGCCGGGCCTGCGCCGACGATGACCACGTCGAATTCCATGTATTCGCGTTCCACAGGTTCTCTCCTACTCAAGGCTCATCGCGTTGCTTGTCTTATGGGTGTCGGATGCCCGCTCACGGTCGGGGCAGCTGTAGCCGTGCCGGTGGCGGACTACACCGTTTTGTCTTGGCCGCGCATTATATCTACACCACTTGGCGGGTCCAATACAAACGTTTGTTTGAATTTGCCGCAGCCCAGTAAAATCACAGGAGGGCGGCTGGAGGCTGGCCAATTTGCCGTATTGACCGGATTGGGTGTTACGGTCAAGATACGAGCGGTTTTACGCTCGCCGTAGGCTGACCGTCGGGCGCAGGTGCACCTCTAAAAACCAGGCGTAGAGCAGGTAATACAGGCCGAAACCCTTTTTGTAGTGGAGTCTACACGCCACGACAGGAAATGACCCGCGGGTTTTGCCCCGCCAGTCCGCACAGGACTGATCGGTCATGGCAAATTTCGCTCGACCCGGAACGTTTTCAGAGGTGTCCTTGTACCCACGCGCATTCGCCGGGCACGCCCCAGGCGACATTCTTTTCACCGGAGAGTAACGAGGAATCCATGAAGGTTCTTGTAGCTGTCAAACGAGTGGTCGACTACAACGTCAAGGTTCGCGTCAAGGCGGACAACTCCGGCGTCGACCTTGCAAACGTCAAGATGTCCATGAACCCCTTCTGCGAAATCGCCGTGGAAGAAGCCGTACGCCTGAAAGAGAAGGGCGTTGCGACCGAGATCGTCGCCGTTGCCGTCGGCCCGACCGCCGCCCAGGAGCAACTGCGGACCGCTTTGGCACTGGGTGCCGATCGTGCCATCCTGGTCGAGACCAGCGAGGAACTGAACTCCCTGGCCGTGGCCAAGGCGCTGAAGGCCATCGTCGATAAAGAGCAGCCGCAGCTGGTCATCCTCGGCAAGCAGGCCATCGACAGTGACAATAATCAGACCGGCCAGATGCTGGCTGCGCTGACCGGCTACGCCCAGGGCACCTTCGCCTCCAAGGTCGAAGTGGCTGGCGACAAGCTGAACGTCACCCGTGAGATCGATGGCGGCCTGCAGACCGTCGCGCTGAACCTGCCGGCGATCGTCACCACCGACCTGCGTCTGAACGAGCCGCGCTATGCGTCGCTGCCGAACATCATGAAGGCCAAGAAGAAGCCGCTGGAGACTGTGACTCCAGATGCGCTGGGCGTATCCACCGCCTCCACCACCAAGACCATCAAAGTCGAAGCGCCTGCTGCACGCAGCGCCGGTATCAAGGTCAAGTCGGTGGCCGAACTGGTCGAGAAGCTGAAGAACGAAGCGAAGGTAATCTAAATGACTATCCTGGTTGTCGCTGAACACGAGAACGGTGCCGTAGCCCCGGCCACCCTGAACACTGTCGCTGCTGCCGCGAAGATCGGTGGCGACGTCCACGTGCTGGTCGCAGGCCAGAACGTCGGCGGCGTAGCCGAGGCTGCGGCCAAGATCGCTGGCGTTGCCAAGGTGCTGGTCGCTGACAATGCGGCCTATGCCCACGCCCTGCCGGAAAACGTCGCGCCACTCATCGTCGAACTGGCCAAGGGCTACAGCCACGTGCTGGCTCCGGCCACCACCAACGGCAAGAACATCCTGCCGCGCGTCGCCGCGCTGCTGGACGTCGACCAGATCTCCGAGATCATCTCGGTCGAATCCGCCGATACCTTCAAGCGTCCGATCTATGCCGGTAACGCCATTGCCACCGTGCAATCGAGCGCTGCGGTCAAGGTCATCACCGTGCGCACCACCGGCTTCGACGCCGTGGCCGCCGAAGGTGGTTCGGCTGCGGTGGAAGCCGTTGCTGCCGCCCACGACGCCGGCAAGTCGGCCTTCGTCAACGAAGAGCTGGCCAAGTCCGACCGTCCCGAGCTGACCGCTGCCAAGATCGTCGTCTCCGGCGGCCGTGGCATGGGCAACGGTGACAACTTCAAGCACCTGTACGCCCTGGCCGACAAGCTTGGCGCCGCTGTCGGCGCTTCGCGCGCTGCGGTCGACGCAGGCTTCGTGCCGAACGACATGCAGGTCGGCCAGACCGGCAAGATCGTCGCACCGCAGCTGTACATCGCCGTCGGTATCTCCGGCGCGATCCAGCACCTGGCGGGCATGAAGGACTCCAAGGTGATCGTCGCGATCAACAAGGATGAAGAAGCACCGATCTTCCAGGTGGCCGACTACGGCCTGGTTGCCGATCTCTTCGAGGCGGTGCCGGAGCTGGAAAAGCTGGTCTGATCCGAGCGCTTCACTTATAAAGAAGCCCGACCCTCGTGACAGGGGTCGGGCTTTTTTTTGCATGGCTGGCAAGGAGTAAGGTAATGGCGTTTGGCAGAACGGGTCGGTTGCTGACCTGCATGGTGGCCTTGTTATCCTCGCAGGCGATGGCCGCCGGCAAGTGTGAAAAGCTGGTGGCCACTGGCAGCCCGGATGCACCGCCGTACTCCTGGCAGGACCCGCAAGACCCCCGGCACCTGATCGGTGCCAATGTCGACCTGTTGCGCCAGGTGGCGGGCGAGTTGGGGGTGAGGGTCGAGGTGCTGCATGCCGGGCGCCGCGAGCAGGCGCTGGAAGAGGTGCGCAGCGGGCGGATGGACCTGTTGCTGGACACGCCGATGCAAGTCGGTCAGTTGACCGCGCTGGACTACATCCATCCCCCCTTGCAGCTCAACGAATACCTGGTGTGGACTCGCCATGATTCGGCATTGGATTTCGACGGTCCGGCGGATCTGGCCCGCTATCAGGGCAGCCTTTCGGAGAAGGCCCGGCTGACCCCGGCGTTCGAGGCGTTCGCCAAGTCCCAGCTCAAGCTGGTGCCTGCGCAGAATCTCACCCATGCCTTCCAGAAGCTGGTGCTGGGGCAGGTCGACTACGTATTGGCTGGACGCTATTCGGGGATGGCCATGACCCAGAGCCTGGGCATGAGCAACGACCTCGTCGCGCGCGGCCTGCCGGTGGATCGTCCGGGGCTGTACCTGGCGGTGTCGCACAATTCGGCCTGTAACGATGCCTGGCTGCGTGGGCAACTGGCGAAAAAGCTGACAGAATTGCCGATCTCTGGCGCCTCCGAGGCGGTGCTGCAGCGGAATGTGGAGCGCTGGAAAGCGCAGATGCAGATGACCGGGGACGCCCCCAAACAGTAGGAAGAATGCGTGAGAATCCAACCACTGATCCTGGTCCTGGCTGTTGCAGCCCTGGCCGGTTGTGCCAACGATCCGGCTCCTCATGAGCAGATGCGCCTGTCCGAGCAGGCGCTGGAGCAGGCCAAGGCTGTCGGCGCGACTGAGCAGGTCGAGGCGTTCAAGCTGGCCGAAGACAAGTTCGCCCGAGCCAAGACCAACATGGTCAGCGAAGACTTTCGTGATGCGCGCATGCGCGCCGAGCAGGCCGAGCTGGATGCACGCCTGGCCGAGGCTCAGGTGTTGACCCAGAAAAGCGAAGAACAGTTGAAGGTGACCGAGTCGCGTATCAAGCGCCTGCGCAAGCAGTTGGAGGTGCAGCCATGAGCCGTACATTCAAGCCCGGCGCTGCCCTGGTCGTGCTGGCGTTGGCCGTCGGCCTGCAGGGTTGCGCGAGCCAGCGCAGCGAGTCGGCGTTGGACGATGCCACGGCTGCGTTCCAGAAGGTCAAGGACAACTCCGACGTGCTGCGCAGTGCACCGCGCGATGTGATCCGTGCCGGTGAGTCGCTGGCGCGTGCAGAGCGCCTGGCCAGCTATGTCGGCAGCGGCACCGATGTACGTCACTATGCCTATCTCAGCCAGCGCTACAGCGAGATCGCCCGCGAGCACGCCAATCTGGCACTGAACCAGGAGCGCCTGGCCAAGCTCGATCTGGAGCGCCAGCGTCTGCAACTGGCGCTGCGTGAGGCGAAGCTGGCCAGCGTGCAGCAGCAGGGCAAGTGGGTCGAATCGCAGATCGCCGCCCTGGCATCGGAGCAGGCTGATCGCGGCCTTGTGATGACGCTGGGGGACGTGCTGTTCGACACCGGCGAGGCGGAGCTCAAGAACTCCGCCAGTCGCACGGTGCTCAAGCTGGTGCAGTTCCTGCAACTCAACCCGCGCCGCGTGGTGCGGATCGAGGGCTACACCGACAGCACCGGGGCGTCCGAAGACAACCTGAAGCTGTCCCGTGACCGTGCGCAGTCCGTGGCGGACATGCTGGTCGACCTGGGCATCGATGAAAAGCGCATCGAGGTCGAGGGGTATGGCGATCAGTACCCGGTCGAGGTCAACGCCTCGGAGCGGGGCAGGGCGCAGAACCGCCGTGTGGAGATCGTGTTCTCCGATGAGAAGGGCAAGCTCGCGCCGCCGCGCTGAGTGCTGTTCGGGTGCGGCCTGGCACCCGCGCTGACGGTTCGTCTATTCGTCGCTGTCAAGCAAGTGTAATGTCGACTATTCTCGGAACTGTCCCAGTACACTTTGCAACTGTTACGGTATTCTGTCTCGACTGTGAGTCGTACAAGAACAACGAACCCGTCCGCGCTTCGAGAATCACCATGACCAACCTGCTGTTGTACCAGCGCATTGCCCAGCAACTGGCCGATGACATCCGTCGCGGTGTCTACCAGCCAGGCGAGCGCGTGCCCTCCGTGCGCAAGATGAGCGCCCAGCTCAATGTCAGTCATGCCACGGTGCTGCAGGCCTACGCCAACCTCGAGGATCAGGGGCTGATCCGTGCCCGCCCGCAGTCTGGCTACTATGTCCACCAGACGCCCGCCCTGACCGCGCAGACGCCGGATATCGCCCGGGTCGAGCGCCCTGGGTTGGTCACCCGAGCCAGTATCATCCAGCAAGTGCTCACTGAAGCGCGCCGCGATGGCGTGTTCCCGTTTGGCGCTGCTGTTCCCCATGTGGACTACCTGCCGGTTCGGGCCCTGCACCAGCAGATCGCCAAGGTGACGCGGTTCCACAGCCCGCGTGCCTTCAGCTACATGTTCAGCCCGGGGTTCGAGCCGCTGCGCCGGCAGATCGCCATTCGCATGCGTGACGCTGGCGTGCTGGTCGACCCGCGCGAGGTGATTGTCACCCATGGCTGTGTCGATGCCCTGCAAATGGCGCTGCGCGTGTTGACGCGTCCTGGCGACCTGATCGCCGCCGAGTCGCCGACCTACTATGGGCTGCTGCAGTTGGCGGACTTGCTGGGCCTGAAGGTGATCGAGATTCCCAGCGACCCGTCCACCGGCATCAGCCTCGAGGCGCTGCAACTGGCGGCCAACCAGTGGTCGATCAAGGCCCTGGTGCTGACGGCGCGCCTGAGCAACCCTCTGGGTGGGACCATTCCGGAAGAGCGGCAGAAACAGTTGCTGCGCCTGGCGTCAGACTTCGATATCCAGATCGTCGAGGACGATATCTATGGCGAGCTGATGTTCGAGCAGGGGCGAACCAAGGCGCTGAAGGCGTTCGACCGGCTGGATCGAGTGATTTACTGTTCGAGCTTCTCCAAGACGCTGTCGCCAGGGGTTCGGGTCGGCTGGATGATTCCTGGGCGCTACCAGGACGAGATCCAGCGCCTGCAGACCTTCACCACGCATTCGGCCTGCAGTGTCACCCAGATGGGTGTGGCGGCCTATCTCGAGAATGGCGGCTACGACCGCCACCTGCGCTTCATTCGTCAGGAGTACCGCAAAAATCTCAGTGCCTATCAGCTGGCGGTGCAGCAGCACTTCCCGGACGGCACGCAGATGACCCGGCCCACGGGTGGGTTCATTCTCTGGGTCAGCCTGCCGGGGCGAGTCAATACCCAGGAGTTGCATGTGCGGGCCCTGGAGCAGGGCATCAGCATCGCGCCTGGCTTGATCTTCAGCAACACCGAGCAATTCAATCACTGCATCCGCCTCAATTGCGGGATTCCCTGGAGCAAGGAGGCAGAGCGGGCGGTGATGACCTTGGGGCTGCTGGCCCAACAATTGTGTCGAGAGTCCGCTGTCTCGATTTTGTAGCTTGTCATAAGGGCAGGGAACAGGGAGCATAGGCATTTTGATGCCATGCTCTTGATGCCCATGAATGCGTTTCGCCCTATTGTCCTGATCCTGTGTCTTGCGCTGCCCTGGTTGCCGGGTGCGTCGGTGCAGGCTGCGCAGGTGCAAACCAAGAGCGAAGTCTCCCAGGGCAAGACCGCCAAACCGGCGGTCAAGACTCCGGTGAAGACGGCCAGTAAACCGGCAAGCAAGCCTAAGCCAAAGCCAAAGCCAAAGAGCAAGCCGGTCAGCAAGGCGGCGAGCAAGCCACTGCCCAATCCCAAGCTCGATCTGAGCCTGCCGACCGAGATGGTGAAGAACCTCAAGCCGGATGTCGGCAATGCCTCGTCGACGCGCAAACCCCTGCTGCCATCAATGTTCCCCGAAAAGCCCGCGTCCGATGACAGCCCGTTCCAGCTCAACGGCCGGCTCATCAGCAACGAAATGCAGTTGCAGTTGCGCAACGACAGTCGCCGTGATGTCGAGGGTGCCGCCATCGATTTCGAATTTCGCAACTGACTGCCGAGTCACCGCGGATTTCATCGGTTCGGTAATTTCAAACATATGTTTGAGCGGTTAGTATCCAGGGATGTCCGTCCCGTCCAGTTCCAGGGAGTCCAGTTGTCATGAAATGCCGTGAGGGCTGCGGTGCCTGCTGCATTGCCCCGTCCATCAGTTCGCCGATCCCCGGTATGCCTCAGGGCAAGCCGGCGGGCGAGCGTTGCCTGCACCTGTCCGTGGACTATCTCTGCGCCTTGTTCGGCAAGCCCGAACGGCCAAAGGTCTGTGGCGGGTTCAAGGCCGAGGTGGATGTCTGCGGCAGCGATCGCGACGATGCGATCAGGATCATTGGCTGGCTGGAGCAGATGACGGCGGCGTGACGTTTGGATCTTCGACAAAAGGAACAAGATGATGAGATCGATCAAGCGCGTTGTACTGCTGTGTGGCATGGGTGTCTTGCTGGCGCCGACGGCCTGGGCCGAGAGCTGGCAGGTGGCCAAGGACGAGGAGGGCATCAAGGTGTCCCTCAGCGAGGTGTCGGGTTCCAAGTACAAGGCCTACCGTGGGGTGACCGTCATCAAGGCGCCGCTGGCCAAGGTCAAGGCGCTGCAGGAGGATGTAGCCGGCGCCTGCGCCTGGGTGCATGAGTGCAAGTCGCAGAAGCTGCTCAAGCATGAGGGCGACCAGAGCTGGACCTACACCCAGTTCAACACGCCCTGGCCGGTGACGCCGCGCGATTCGATCCTGCACGTGACCACGGTGCAGGAAGCCGACGGCAGCCTGACCCGCAAGCTCGAGGGTGATCCGAAGTACCTGCCGGAGGAGAAGGGCTTCGTGCGCGTGGCGCAGGTCGAGGGCTTCTGGAAGCTGGTGCCCAAGGGCGACAGCACCGAGGTGACTTATCAGGTGCACACCGAGCCAGGTGGTAGCGTGCCTTCGTGGTTGGCCAACAAGTTCGTGGTGGATGCGCCGTTCAATACGCTGAAAGGCTTGCGTGAGCGGGCCGAGAAGAACTGAGGTTCTTTCGTCGAATGGCCCAATGAAAAAGGCTGCCCGAGGGCAGCCTTTTTGCGTTCAGCCTGGGAGGCTTACTTGCGGTCTTTCAGTGCGGTGATGTCGCGCTGCGGCTCGCCGGTGTACAGCTGGCGCGGACGGCCAATCTTGTACGGGCCGGAGAGCATTTCCTTCCAGTGCGAGATCCAGCCCACGGTACGTGCCAGGGCGAAGATTACGGTGAACATGCTGGTTGGAATGCCGATCGCCTTGAGGATGATCCCCGAGTAGAAGTCGACGTTCGGGTACAGCGAGCGCTCGATGAAGTACGGATCGGTCAGGGCGATCTCTTCCAGGCGCATCGCCAGTTCCAGTTGCGGATCGTCCTTGATGCCCAGCTCGCGCAGGACTTCGTCGCAGGTCTGCTTCATCACGGTGGCGCGCGGGTCGCGGTTCTTGTAGACGCGGTGACCGAAGCCCATCAGTTTGAACGGATCGTTCTTGTCCTTGGCCTTGGCGATGAACTTGTCGATGTTCGAGACATCGCCGATTTCATCGAGCATGGTCAGGACCGCTTCGTTCGCACCGCCGTGGGCAGGGCCCCACAGTGCGGCGATACCGGCGGCGATACAGGCGAACGGGTTGGCACCCGAAGACCCGGCCAGGCGCACGGTGGAGGTGGAAGCGTTCTGCTCGTGGTCGGCGTGGAGGATGAAGATCCGGTCCATCGCCTTGGCCAGCACCGGGCTGATCGGTTTGATCTCGCACGGGGTGTTGAACATCATGTGCAAGAAGTTCTCTGCATACGACAGGTCGTTGCGCGGGTACATCATGGGTTGGCCCATGGAGTACTTGTACACCATCGCTGCAAGCGTCGGCATCTTCGCGACCAGGCGCACGGCGGAGATTTCGCGGTGCTGCGGATTATTGATGTCCAGCGAGTCGTGATAGAACGCCGAGAGGGCGCCGACCACGCCGCACATGACGGCCATCGGGTGGGCGTCGCGGCGGAAACCGTTGAAGAAGGACTTCAGCTGCTCGTGGACCATAGTGTGGTTCTTCACGGTGCTGACGAATTGGGCCTTCTGCTCTGCGTTCGGCAGTTCGCCGTTGAGCAGCAGGTAGCAGGTTTCCAGGTAGTCCGATTGCTCGGCGAGCTGTTCGATCGGGTAGCCGCGGTGCAGCAGCACGCCCTTGTCGCCGTCGATGTAGGTGATCTTCGACTCGCACGAGGCGGTCGCCATGAAACCGGGGTCGAAGGTGAAGTGACCGGATGCCCCCAACCCGCGGACGTCGATAACATCGGGACCAACGGTGCCGGTTAAAATGGGCAGCTCTACGGGGGCTGCGCCCTCGATGACCAACTGCGCTTTTTTGTCAGCCATGTGGCCTCCTATTAATGCTTGAAATCATCAGACAGACCCCCCACGCAGGGCCCGCACCACTATAGAGGGATAAATTCGAATGTCAATTTGCCTAAAGGCTGGTTGAAACACCCTCCAAGCCCATGATTTTCACGAAATTGCCGCCCGTTTACGCCTTTTGTTCGCTAAAGGCAATGCGCTATTCGGGCTAGCCCCTTACGTTGTCATAAGCAGCCTAACTGTCTATACTCGGCAGCCGACTCCCAGGGGCTTTCCAGCCCGCCCTGCTGGGTGTCGTGTTCTCTTCGGTGGTGGGTACCTGACCAGTACACTTACCAACAACTTTGCCCTGTTCGCTAGGGGCTCTTCAGTGTGAAAAAAAGCCGTGAAAAGCCAACGACCTGTAAACCTAGACCTAAGGACCATCAAACTCCCGATCACCGCGTACACGTCCATTCTTCACCGTATTTCCGGCGTCATCCTGTTCCTCGGCCTTGCCATCATGCTGTACGCATTGGGCAAGTCGCTGGGTTCCGAGGAGGGCTTTGCCGAGGTGAAGGCGTGTCTGACCAGTCCGCTGGCCAAACTGGTGACCTGGGGCCTGCTGTCCGGCCTGCTGTATCACCTCGTCGCAGGTGTTCGCCACCTGATCATGGACATGGGTGTCGGTGAGACGCTGGAAGGCGGCAAGCTGGGCTCGAAAATCGTGATCGTCATCTCCGTGGTGCTGATCGTTCTGGCGGGAGTTTGGGTATGGTAACTAATGTCACGAACCTGTCGCGTTCGGGCCTCTATGACTGGATGGCGCAGCGCGTCTCGGCGGTCGTTCTCGCGGCTTACTTCATTTTCCTGATCGGCTACCTCGCGATCCACCCGGGCATCGACTATGCCCAGTGGCACGCTCTGTTCTCCAACAACGCGATGCGGATCTTCAGTCTGCTGGCACTCGTTGCCCTGGGCGCTCACGCCTGGGTCGGCATGTGGACCATTGCCACCGACTACCTGACGCCGATGTCGTTCGGCAAGTCGGCGACTGCGATTCGTTTCCTGTTCCAGGCGGTATGCGGCGTTGCGATGTTCGCTTACTTCGTCTGGGGTGTGCAGATTCTCTGGGGTATCTGATTCATGGCTAACATTCCAACCATTTCGTTCGACGCCATCATCATCGGTGGCGGCGGTGCGGGCATGCGCGCAGCACTGCAGCTGGCTCAAGGCGGCCACAAGACCGCAGTAGTCACCAAGGTGTTCCCGACCCGTTCGCACACTGTATCCGCCCAGGGCGGTATCACCTGCGCCATCGCTTCGGCCGACCCGAACGACGACTGGCGCTGGCACATGTACGATACCGTCAAGGGTTCCGACTACATCGGTGACCAGGACGCTATCGAATACATGTGTCAGGAAGGCCCGGCTGCTGTTTTCGAGCTGGACCACATGGGCCTGCCGTTCTCGCGTACCGAAACCGGCCGTATCTACCAGCGTCCGTTCGGTGGCCAGTCCAAGGACTTCGGCAAGGGCGGCCAGGCTGCGCGTACTTGCGCCGCGTCCGACCGTACCGGTCACGCCCTGCTGCACACCCTCTATCAGGGCAACCTGAAGGCGGGCACCACCTTCCTCAACGAGTACTACGCCGTTGACCTGGTCAAGAACCAGGACGGCGCTTTCGTCGGTGTGATCGCGATCTGCATCGAAACCGGCGAAACCATGTACATCAAGTCCAAGGCCACCGTTCTGGCCACCGGCGGTGCGGGCCGTATCTACGCCTCCACCACCAACGCCCTGATCAACACCGGCGACGGTATCGGCATGGCCCTGCGTGCAGGCGTGCCGGTGCAGGACATCGAGATGTGGCAGTTCCACCCGACCGGTATCGCCGGCGCCGGTGTACTGGTCACCGAAGGTTGCCGCGGTGAGGGTGGCTACCTGATCAACGCCCACGGCGAGCGCTTCATGGAGCGTTACGCGCCGAACGCGAAGGACCTGGCTGGCCGCGACGTGGTCGCCCGTTCCATGGTCAAGGAAATCATCGCCGGCAACGGCGTGGGCCCGAACAAGGACCACGTACTGCTGAAGCTGGACCACCTGGGCGAGGAAGTGCTGCACAGCCGCCTGCCAGGCATCTGCGAGCTGTCCAAGACCTTCGCCCACGTCGACCCGGTGGTCGCGCCGGTTCCGGTCGTGCCGACCTGCCACTACATGATGGGCGGCGTTGCCACCAACATTCATGGCCAGGCCATCACCATGGACGCCGAAGGCAAGGATCAGATCATCCCAGGCCTGTTCGCTGTGGGTGAAGTGGCGTGCGTATCGGTTCACGGTGCCAACCGCCTGGGCGGCAACTCGCTGCTCGACCTGGTGGTATTCGGTCGCGCTGCCGGCCTGCACCTGGAAAAGGCACTGAGCGACGGCGTCGAGTACCGCGACGCGAGCGACACCGATGTCGACGTTGCCCTGAACCGCCTGAACAAGCTCAACGAGCGCACTACTGGCGAAGATGTCGCAAGCCTCAAGCGCGAGCTGCAGAGCTGCATGCAGAACTACTTCGGTGTATTCCGTACTGGCGAATACATGCAGAAGGGTATCGAGCAGTTGGCCGGCCTGCGTGACCGCATTGCCAACGTCAAGATCAACGACAAGTCCCAGGCCTTCAACACCGCGCGTATCGAAGCGCTGGAGCTGCAGAACCTGCTGGAAGTTGCCGAAGCGACCGCCATTGCAGCCGAAGCCCGTAAAGAGTCCCGCGGCGCGCACGCCCGTGAAGACTTCGAAGACCGTGACGACGAGAACTGGCTGTGCCACACCCTGTACTACCCGGGTGAGAAGCGCGTCGCCAAGCGTGGCGTCAACTTTGCGCCGAAGACAGTTCCTGCCTTCGAACCAAAAGTCCGGACTTACTAAGGGTGGCCGCTATGTTGAAAGTCGAAGTTTATCGTTACAACCCGGACACCGACTCGGCGCCCAAGATGGAGTCGTTCGACGTCGATACCGGTGGCAAGGACCTGATGGTGCTGGACGTGCTGGCGCTGATCAAGGAGAAGGACGAGGGCTTCTCGTACCGTCGCTCCTGCCGTGAAGGCGTTTGCGGTTCCGATGGCATGAACATGAACGGCAAGAACGGCCTGGCCTGCATCACCCCGCTGTCGGGTGTGGTCAAGGGCAACAAGCTGGTCCTGCGTCCGCTGCCAGGCTTGCCGGTCATTCGTGACCTGGTCGTCGATATGAGCATCTTCTACAAGCAGTACGAGAAGGTGAAGCCATTCCTGCAGAACGACACTCCGGCTCCGGCCATCGAGCGTCTGCAGTCGCCGGAAGATCGCGACAAGCTGGACGGTCTGTACGAGTGCATCCTGTGCGCTTGCTGCTCGACCTCCTGCCCATCGTTCTGGTGGAACCCGGACAAGTTCCTGGGCCCCGCCGCGTTGCTGCAGGCCTATCGTTTCCTGGCCGACAGCCGTGACACCAAGACGCAAGAGCGTCTGGCGTCGCTGGATGACCCGTTCAGCGTGTTCCGCTGCCGCGGGATCATGAACTGCGTGAACGTCTGCCCGAAGGGTCTGAACCCGACCAAGGCGATCGGCCACGTACGTAACATGCTGCTGCAGAGCGGCACCTGATTCAAAAATGTTGCACCAGCAGTAAGCCGAAGCGCGGGTGGTGAGCCCGCGCCGAGGTAAAACCCGAGCAAGGGCCCAAAAAGCCCGCGCTCATTACCTATGAAGATATGAGACCAGCAGGGGCTTCCGGGCTGGTACCCGGAAAATCTGCAGGATCCAGGTGGCGTGGTTAGTCGCTGTGTTCGGACTTTTCCAGGTTTGCGTGGTTCTTGCCGATCCGTCCCCTAACCGAGGGTGACCAAGCATGCAAGAAAGCGTGATGCAGCGCATGTGGGAAAGCGCCCACCTTTCAGGTGGTAACGCTGCATATGTGGAAGAGCTCTACGAGCTCTACCTGCACGACCCTAACGCTGTGCCAGAAGAGTGGCGCACCTACTTCCAGAAGTTGCCCGCCGACGGCAGCACCGCTACCGACGTATCGCACTCTACGATCCGCGACCATTTCGTACTGCTGGCAAAGAACCAGCGCCGCGCCCAACCGGTTTCCGCCGGGAGCGTGAGCAGTGAACACGAGAAGAAGCAGGTTGAAGTGCTGCGACTGATCCAGGCCTATCGTATGCGCGGCCATCAGGCTGCCAAGCTCGACCCGTTGGGGTTGTGGCAGCGCCCTGCGCCTGTAGACCTGTCGATCAATCACTACGGCTTGACCAATGCCGACCTTGATACGACCTTCCGTGCCGGCGACCTGTTCATCGGCAAAGAGGAAGCGAGCCTACGCGAAATCTTCGAGGCGCTGCAGAAGACATATTGTCGCACCATTGGCGCCGAGTTCACCCACATCGTCGATTCCGAGCAACGCAGCTGGTTCCAGCAGCGTCTCGAAAGCGTTCGTGGCCGTCCTGATTTCTCCGTTGACGTGCAGACTCACCTGCTCGAGCGCGTTACCGCGGGTGAAGGCCTGGAGAAATACCTGGGCACCAAGTACCCGGGTACCAAGCGCTTCGGTCTGGAAGGCGGCGAAAGCCTGATTCCGATGCTGGACGAAATGATCCAGCGCTCCGGCTCCTACGGCACCAAGGAAGTCGTGATCGGCATGGCCCACCGTGGCCGTCTGAACGTGCTCGTCAACACCTTCGGCAAGAACCCGCGCGAGCTGTTCGACGAGTTCGAAGGCAAGAAGATGAACGAGCTGGGCTCCGGTGACGTGAAGTATCACCAGGGCTTCTCCAGCAACGTCATGACCCCTGGTGGTGAAGTCCACCTGGCAATGGCGTTCAACCCGTCCCACCTGGAAATCGTCTCGCCAGTGGTAGAGGGTTCGGTTCGTGCCCGCCAGGACCGCCGCAACGACACTGTCGGCGACAAGGTCCTGCCGATCTCGATCCACGGCGACGCGGCCTTCGCAGGCCAGGGCGTGGTCATGGAAACCTTCCAGATGTCGCAGACCCGCGGTTTCAAGACCGGCGGTACCGTGCACATCGTGATCAATAACCAGGTCGGTTTCACCATCAGCAACCCGCTGGACGCGCGCTCCACCGAGTACGCCACCGACGTGGCCAAGATGATCCAGGCGCCGATCCTGCACGTGAACGG
Organism: Pseudomonas machongensis; assembly: GCF_034961125.1. Lineage (NCBI taxonomy): Bacteria > Pseudomonadati > Pseudomonadota > Gammaproteobacteria > Pseudomonadales > Pseudomonadaceae > Pseudomonas > Pseudomonas machongensis. The sequence goes on from NZ_JAYFUI010000180.1 coordinate 243,603, forward strand.
CGACGATCCTGAAGCTGTGCTGTTCGTGACGCAACTGGCCATCGACTACCGCATGCAGTTCAAGCGTGACGTGGTGATCGACCTGGTCTGCTACCGTCGTCGCGGCCACAACGAGGCCGACGAGCCGAACGGCACCCAGCCGCTGATGTACCAGCAGATCACCAAGCAGCGCACCACCCGTGAGTTGTACGCCGACGCGCTGATTCAAGCCGGTCGTATCGACGCCGAGCGCGCTCAGGCCAAGATCGACGAGTACCGCAACGCGCTGGACAATGGCCTGCACGTGGTCAAGAGCCTGGTCAAGGAGCCTAACCGCGAGCTGTTCGTCGACTGGCGTCCGTACCTGGGCCATGCCTGGACCGCGCGTCACGACACGCGCTTCGACCTCAAGACCCTGCAGGAGCTGTCGGCCAAGCTGCTCGAGCTGCCGGAAGGTTTCGTCGTCCAGCGCCAGGTCGCGAAGATCTACGAAGATCGCCAGAAGATGCAGGCCGGTGGCTTGCCGATCAACTGGGGTTACGCAGAGACCATGGCCTACGCCACTCTGCAGTTCGAAGGTCACCCGATCCGCATGACCGGCCAGGACATCGGCCGTGGCACCTTCTCGCACCGTCACGCGGTGCTGCACAACCAGAAGGACGCCAGCACCTACGTTCCGCTGAAGAACCTGTTCCCGGGCCAGCCGAAGTTCGAACTGTACGACTCCTACCTCTCGGAAGAAGCTGTACTGGCCTTCGAATACGGCTACTCCACCACCACGCCGAACGCGCTGGTGATCTGGGAAGCTCAGTTCGGTGACTTCGCCAACGGTGCGCAGGTGGTGATCGACCAGTTCATCACCAGCGGCGAGCACAAGTGGGGTCGTCTGTGCGGCCTGACCATGCTGCTGCCACACGGCTACGAAGGCCAGGGCCCCGAGCACTCCTCGGCGCGTCTGGAGCGCTACCTGCAGCTGTGCGCCGAGCACAACATTCAGGTGTGCGTACCGACCACGCCGGCGCAGATCTACCACCTGCTGCGTCGTCAGGTCATCCGTCCGCTGCGCAAGCCGCTGATCGTGCTGACGCCAAAGTCGCTGCTGCGCCACAAGCTGGCCATCTCGACGCTGGAAGATCTGGCAGAAGGCTCGTTCCAGACCGTGATCCCGGAAATCGATGCCATCGATCCGGCCAAGGTCGAGCGCCTGGTGCTGTGCAGCGGCAAGGTCTACTACGACCTGCTGGAAAAACGCCGTGCCGAAGGCCGCGAAGACATCGCCATCGTGCGTATCGAGCAGCTGTATCCGTTCCCTGAGGACGACCTGGTCGAGATCCTGGCGCCTTACACCAACCTCAAGCATGCAGTGTGGTGTCAGGAAGAGCCGATGAACCAGGGCGCCTGGTACAGCAGCCAGCATCACATGCGCCGTATCCTGGGCCGCCACAACAAGGCGCTGGTCCTGGAGTACGCCGGTCGCGACGCTTCTGCCGCGCCAGCCTGTGGTTACGCATCGAAGCACGCCGAACAGCAGGAAAAGCTGCTGCAAGACGCGTTCACTGTCTAATGCCTTCGCGCACCTGAAACCGAATTTAAGGAAACACTGATAATGGCTATCGAGATCAAAGCCCCAACCTTCCCGGAATCGGTTGCCGATGGCACCGTTGCCACCTGGCACAAGAAGCCGGGCGAAGCCGTCAAGCGTGACGAGCTGATCGTCGACATCGAGACCGACAAGGTCGTCCTGGAAGTCCTGGCCACCGCCGATGGCGTGCTGGGCGACATCGTCAAGGGCGAGGGCGACACCGTCCTGTCCGACGAAGTCCTGGGTTCGATCGTTGAAGGTGGCACTGCTGCTGCAGCTCCTGCTGCCGCCGCCGCTCCTGCTGCCGCTCCGGCCGCTGCTGGCGCCGACGCTGGCGAAGACGACCCGGTTGCCGCCCCTGCCGCGCGCAAGCTGGCCGAAGAGAACGGCATCGACCTGGCGACCGTTTCCGGTACCGGTAAAGGCGGTCGCATCACCAAGGAAGACGTGGTGGCTGCAGTCGCCAACAAGAAGTCGGCCCCTGCCGCACCTGCTGCCAAGCCGTCTGCTGCTGCCGCTGCTCCGGTTGTCGTCGCTGCTGGCGATCGCACCGAGAAGCGCGTGCCGATGACCCGCCTGCGCGCCAAGATCGCCGAGCGTCTGGTCGAAGCCCAGTCGAGCATGGCCATGCTGACCACCTTCAACGAAGTCGACATGACCGAAGTCATGGCCCTGCGTTCGAAGTACAAGGACCTGTTCGAGAAGACCCACAACGGCGTACGCCTGGGCTTCATGTCGTTCTTCGTCAAGGCCGCCACCGAGGCGCTGAAGCGCTTCCCGGCAGTCAACGCTTCGATCGATGGCAACGACATCGTCTACCATGGCTACGCGGACGTCGGCGTTGCCGTCTCCAGCGACCGTGGCCTGGTGGTACCGGTGCTGCGCAATGCCGAGTCGATGTCGCTGGCCGAGATCGAGAACGGCATCGCCACCTTCGGCAAGAAGGCCCGTGACGGCAAGCTGTCGATCGAAGAGATGACCGGCGGTACCTTCACCATCACCAACGGTGGTACCTTCGGTTCGATGATGTCGACCCCGATCGTCAACCCGCCGCAGGCCGCGATCCTGGGTATGCACAACATCATCCAGCGTCCGATGGCGATCAATGGCCAAGTGGTCATTCGCCCGATGATGTACCTGGCGCTGTCCTATGACCACCGCCTGATCGACGGCAAGGAAGCGGTAACCTTCCTGGTGACCATCAAGAACCTGCTGGAAGATCCGTCCCGTCTGCTGCTGGACATCTAATCACGCAGCTGCACGCTGCAGGCGACAGGCTCCCGACCGGAGCAGGTCGCCTTGCCGCGTGCGGCTTGTAGCTTGAAGCTGATAAGGAATCTTTTATGACCCAGAAATTCGACGTAGTGGTGATTGGTGCGGGTCCTGGCGGCTATGTTGCTGCCATCAAGGCTGCCCAACTTGGTCTGAAGACTGCCTGTATCGAGAAGTACACCGACGCCGAGGGCAAGCTGGCCCTGGGCGGCACCTGCCTGAACGTAGGTTGCATTCCTTCCAAGGCGCTGCTGGACAGCTCCTGGAAATACAAGGAAGCGAAAGAAAGCTTCAACGTCCACGGCATCTCCACTGGCGAAGTGAAGATGGACGTCGCCGCGATGGTTGGCCGCAAGGCTGGCATCGTCAAGAACCTGACCGGTGGCGTTGCCACCCTGTTCAAGGCCAACGGCGTTACTTCGATCCAGGGCCACGGCAAGCTGCTGGCTGGCAAGAAAGTCGAAGTCACCAAGGCTGACGGCACCACCGAAGTCATCGAAGCCGAGAACGTGATCCTGGCCTCCGGCTCGCGTCCGATCGACATTCCGCCGGCTCCGGTCGACCAGAACGTCATCGTCGATTCCACCGGCGCCCTGGAATTCCAATCGGTACCCAAGCGCCTGGGCGTGATCGGCGCTGGCGTCATCGGCCTGGAGCTGGGCTCGGTCTGGGCTCGCCTGGGTGCTGAAGTGACCGTGCTGGAAGCGCTGGACACCTTCCTGATGGCTGCCGACACCGCCGTCTCGAAAGAAGCTCAGAAGACCCTGACCAAGCAAGGCCTGGACATCAAGCTGGGCGCGCGCGTCACTGGCTCCAAAGTCAACGGCGACGAAGTCGAAGTCACCTACACCAACGCCGAAGGCGAGCAGAAGATCGTCTTCGACAAGCTGATCGTTGCGGTCGGCCGTCGTCCTGTGACCACTGATCTGCTGGCTGCCGACAGCGGTGTGAACATCGACGAGCGTGGCTACATCTTCGTCGACGACTACTGCGCCACCAGCGTGCCGGGCGTTTACGCCATCGGCGACGTGGTTCGCGGCATGATGCTGGCACACAAGGCCTCGGAAGAGGGCATCATGGTCGTCGAGCGCATCAAGGGCCACAAGGCTCAGATGAACTACGACCTGATCCCTTCGGTTATCTACACCCACCCGGAAATCGCGTGGGTCGGCAAGACCGAACAAGCATTGAAAGCCGAAGGCGTTGAGGTTAACGTGGGCACCTTCCCGTTCGCGGCCAGCGGCCGTGCGATGGCTGCCAACGACACCGGTGGCTTCGTCAAGGTCATCGCCGATGCCAAGACCGACCGCGTACTGGGTGTTCACGTGATCGGCCCATCGGCTGCCGAGCTGGTTCAGCAAGGCGCGATCGCAATGGAATTCGGCACCAGTGCCGAGGACCTGGGCATGATGGTCTTCAGCCATCCGACCCTGTCCGAAGCGTTGCATGAAGCAGCGCTGGCTGTGAATGGCGGTGCCATTCACGTGGCCAACCGTAAGAAGCGTTAATTATAAAAACCACGGCGGGCTGCCCGTCGTGGGTCTTGCGTGCAAGATCCACCGCGGAATGTCCGCCGGACCGGGCCACCGGAAAAATCCGGGGTTAACGGTCACAGGTGGCGCGGCTCTGGAAACAGCGCAGCGCCGAAGCGCAGTACCTAACGAAGACGGTAAAAAGCATGAATCTTCACGAGTATCAGGGTAAACAGCTGTTCGCTGAGTACGGCCTGCCAGTTTCCAAGGGTTTCGCTGTAGATACCCCTGAGCAAGCCGCAGAAGCCTGCGACAAGATCGGCGGTTCCGAGTGGGTTGTCAAAGCCCAGGTCCACGCTGGTGGTCGCGGTAAAGCGGGCGGCGTCAAGCTGGTTCGCAGCAAGGAAGACGCCAAGGCGTTCGCTGCGCAGTGGTTGGGCAAGAATCTGGTTACCTACCAGACTGACGCCAACGGTCAGCCAGTCTCCAAGATCCTGGTCGAATCCTGCACTGACATCGCCAAAGAGCTGTATCTGGGCGCTGTAGTGGATCGTTCGAGCCGTCGTATCGTGTTCATGGCTTCCACCGAAGGTGGCGTGGACATCGAGAAAGTCGCTCACGAAACTCCTGAGAAGATCCTCAAGGCTACCATCGACCCGCTGGTCGGCGCTCAGCCGTTCCAGGGTCGCGAGCTGGCATTCCAGCTGGGCCTGGAAGGCAAGCAAGTACAACAGTTCGCCAAGATCTTCGTAGGTCTGGCCAAGCTGTTCAAGGATCACGACCTAGCCCTGCTGGAAGTGAACCCGCTGGTGATCAAGGCCGACGGCGACCTGCACTGCCTCGATGCCAAGATCAACATCGATGCCAACGCCATGTACCGTCAGCCTAAGCTGAAGACCTTCCACGACCCGTCCCAGGACGACGCCCGTGAAGCCCACGCTGCCAAGTTCGAACTGAACTACGTAGCGCTGGAAGGCAACATCGGCTGCATGGTCAACGGTGCCGGTCTGGCCATGGGTACCATGGACATCGTCAACCTGCACGGCGGCAAGCCAGCCAACTTCCTCGACGTTGGCGGCGGCGCTACCAAGGAACGCGTTACCGAAGCGTTCAAGATCATCCTGTCCGACAGCAATGTCGCGGCCGTTCTGGTCAACATCTTCGGTGGTATCGTTCGTTGCGACATGATTGCCGAAGGCATCATCGGTGCAGTGAAAGAAGTCGGCGTGAAAGTACCGGTCGTTGTCCGCCTCGAAGGCAACAACGCCGAACTGGGCGCTAAAGTACTGGCAGAAAGCGGTTTGAACATCATTGCGGCAACCAGCCTGACCGACGCTGCTCAACAAGTTGTCAAAGCTGCGGAGGGCAAGTAATGAGCGTCCTGATCAATAAAGACACCAAAGTCATCTGCCAGGGCTTCACCGGCTCGCAGGGCACCTTCCACTCCGAACAAGCCATCGCCTACGGCACCAAGATGGTCGGCGGCGTCACCCCAGGCAAGGGTGGCACCACCCACCTGGGCCTGCCGGTGTTCAACACCGTCAAGGAAGCTGTGGAAGCAACCGGCGCTGACGCTTCGGTCATCTACGTTCCGGCTCCGTTCTGCAAAGACTCGATCCTGGAAGCGGCCTTTGGCGGCATCAAGCTGATCGTCTGCATCACCGAAGGTATTCCTACCCTCGACATGCTGGACGCCAAGGTCAAGTGCGACGAGCTGGGTGTCACCCTGATCGGCCCTAACTGCCCAGGCGTCATCACTCCGGGCGAGTGCAAGATCGGCATCATGCCAGGTCACATTCACTTGCCAGGCAAGGTCGGTATCGTTTCCCGTTCCGGCACCCTGACCTACGAAGCGGTCAAGCAGACCACCGACGCCGGCTTCGGCCAGTCGACCTGCGTCGGCATCGGCGGTGACCCGATCCCAGGCTCCAACTTCATCGACATCCTGAAGCTGTTCCAGGAAGACCCGAAGACCGAAGCGATCGTCATGATCGGTGAGATCGGCGGTTCGGCTGAAGAAGAAGCTGCTGCCTACATCAAGGCCAACGTCACCAAGCCTGTCGTTTCCTACATCGCTGGCGTTACCGCACCTGCGGGCAAGCGTATGGGCCACGCTGGCGCCATCATCTCCGGCGGCAAAGGCACTGCAGACGAGAAATTCGCTGCTCTGCAGGACGCTGGCGTGAAGACCGTGCGTTCCCTGGCTGACATCGGCAAGGCCCTGGCCGAGCTGACTGGCTGGGAAGCCAAGAAGTAAGTAACACGCTATACCCCCCACGCGCACAGAGGCCACCTTCGGGTGGCCTTTGTCGTTTCCGGGGGTTTTTCCGGCTGATTGCGCAGCCAGCCACCTGAGATCATCCCCGCACGATTACAGGGCGGATGGCAGGCAGACCATGGAAGCATTATTACGGGGCAGACCAGATCCACAGCAGTTGTTGGCGCGTGTTCGGCATACCGACATGCGCGCCTTCGTCGAGGCTGTCTGGCGCGGCTTCAAGCAGCGCCTTGATAACCAGCCTGAAGCGGCCCGCAAGGCTGAGTTGTGTGGCGCGGTCGCACATTTCAGCGAACGTCTGCGGCTCAATGCAGAGCAAGACGCGGTGGCCCTGAATGTCACCCGAGTCACCTCGGCTGCGGATCATCTGTACTCCACTTCGGGTTACAGCATCTGGTTCGCACCGGCCGGGTTCGAGTATCAGCTGCGGTTGTTCGACCGTGAGGGTGACCGGCTGAATGAGGGCAGTGCAGTGCGGGTAACCCCCCATGCGCCGTTGCTGGTCGAGGGGAGTCGGCAGGTGGTCGCAATGAGTCCGCGGGAGCAAGCCCACCTGGTATTCAGCCTTAATATGCCAGTGCCCGGCAGTGATATCGAAGTCTTCGATAGCAACACGTTGGCGCGTGTCGCCTGGTTCCCCGCTGATCCCCAGGCATCGCGTTTTCTGTTGCTGCTCGAAGCGTTGCAGCGTATCGGTGACCCCCACCTGGAACAGGTGGCCGGGGAACTGATCTTCCACCACCACCCGGCCGTTCGCTGGCAGGCATTCCTGGTGTTGATGCAGCACAGCCCCGAAAACCTTGGGCAGTACAGCGAAATATTGGGCTCACTGGCCAACCCTGGGCTCGACGCGATGCTTGCCCAGTACTGTGCGGAGGGCGTGGCATGAGCCTGCACGCCTTCATCGAGCGAATCGAGACCCGGGACCTTGAGCGCGAGCGCGAAGCAATCGCTGCCGACCTGCAGGCTTTGGCGCAGGATCGCGGCCTGCTGGGACAGTGCATGCATCAGCATATCCAGCAGTATGCATTCAGTCGCGGCGAGCAGGTCTACAACCCCTATGGCTTCGCTTTGCATGCTTCTGCGCGGGTGTCGCTACGCATGAGTTGCTGGCTACCGGCGCAGGCGCAGGCGGAGCGGCAGACGTTCATTTACGGCTTGCCCCACACCCATGACTTTGAGCTGTTTGCAGTGGGTTATCAGGGCAGTGGCTACCTCACGGTCAAGTACCCGCTACTCAATGGCGGGCAGGTCGATGAGCGTACACAGCCTGTGCTGGGAGAGCCCGAGCATATTCGCCTGAGCCCGGGGACATTGCTGCACATGCGAGCGTTCGAAGACCTGCACTACCAACTGCCTCCTGACGAGTTTTCCATCTCCCTGGCGTTGATGATCGCCGTACCGCCTGATGTGCGCGGCACTCGCCAGGAGTGGTGTTTCGATGACCGACTGCAGCCGACCTACTCGGGGCTCGGCTCGCAGGAGCAACAGATCCATCAGCGCATCGAGGCGCTGTGGCAAGCACATCACCCCGTGATGTAACCCTGAAACCCAAAGAAGGAAATAAACCATGCAGAAACCCGTTTGGGCTGAAGCCCGCCTGTACAACGCCGGTAGCGAAACCATGCCGCAGATCGGTAGCGATTCAAATACTCGATGCAGTAGCACCGGCGGCTTCTACACTGGCCCGCGCTACAACTTCGGCAACATCCATGAGATCAAGCGCTTCTGGCAGGCAGCCGGCGCTGACATGAAGGTCGAGCAGGCCTGATGATCGGGCCCCTGGGGAAAAGCTGGCTTCCCCGGGGGCTCTCCATGCATGCTTTTTCATGCGGGAGAATCTGATGGGTTTGATGGGCTTTCTCTGACGGACGCAAAGGATGTTCTCTGTCAGGATGTGCCTTCAAGGGATCACCCATGCGACAAACAGCTACGCACATCGGACAACCAGCACCATTGCAGTGCGTTTGCCCGGCAAATTCTGTAACCTACGCGTTCACTCTGTGCCCGTACCCCAAAAGGGAACGACACGCTAAACGGGTCTGGCTCATCAAGCCGGGCAGCATTTCCCTCATCCATGTGGAAATCCCTTCTCGAATCCCGATTTCAGCAGTGTGGTACTTCCTTAAATGAAAGTGTTAAAAGGCCAGGACATCCTGGCGCTTGGCTTTATGACGTTCGCGCTTTTCGTCGGTGCGGGCAATATCATCTTCCCGCCTATCGTTGGTCTGCAGTCCGGTCCGCACGTGTGGATGGCGGCGCTGGGCTTCCTGGTCACCGCCGTGGGTCTGCCAGTCATTACCGTGGTTGCCCTGGCGAAGGTCGGTGGCGGGATGGATGCCCTGAGCAGCCCGATCGGCAAGTTCTTCGGCGGCCTGTTGGCGGCAGTCTGCTACCTCTCGGTCGGCCCGCTGTTCGCTACCCCGCGCACCGCGACCGTTTCGTTCGAGGTGGGTGTGGCGCCACTGACCGGCGAAAGCCCGCTGGCGCTGTTCATCTACAGCCTGGTGTACTTCGCTGTGGTGCTGGCCGTGTCGATGTATCCGGGCAAGCTGCTCGATACCGTCGGTCGCTTCCTGGCACCGCTGAAGATCATCGCCCTGGCGGTGCTCGGCATCGCTGCCTTCGCGCTGCCAGCGGGCTCGATTGGTGATGCGCAGCCGGCTTACGTCGCAGCTCCGTTCTCCCAAGGCTTCATCAATGGCTACCTGACCATGGATACCCTCGGTGCCCTGGTGTTCGGCATCGTCATCGTCAACGCCATTCGCTCGCGCGGTGTGGAGTCGCCGAAGCTGATCACTCGCTACGCCATCATCGCCGGCCTGATCGCCGGTGTGGGCCTGGCCCTGGTCTACATCAGCCTGTTCCGCCTCGGCGCCGGCAGCCATGAGATCGCTGCGAACGCGAGCAACGGTGCTGCGGTTCTGCATGCCTACGTGCAGCACACCTTCGGCTCGCTGGGCAGTGGTTTCCTGGCCGTGCTGATCGCGCTGGCCTGTCTGGTCACTGCCGTGGGCCTGACCTGCGCCTGTGCCGAGTACTTCAGCCAGATCCTGCCGCTGTCGTACCGTGCCCTGGTGGTGATCCTGGCGGGCTTCTCGCTGCTGATCTCGAACCTGGGCCTGACCAAGCTGATCATGTTCTCGATCCCGGTGCTGACCGCCATCTACCCGCCATGCATCGTGGTCGTGGGCCTGAGCTTCGTGAAGGACCTGTGGAACTCGCCGGTACGCATTCTTGCGCCGGTCATGCTGGTTTCGCTGCTGTTCGGCATGGTCGATGCGATCAAGGGCAGCAGCCTGGCGCACATCCTGCCGGACGCGGTGGCGCACTTGCCGCTGAGCGAGCAGGGCCTGGCCTGGCTGGTACCTTCGGTGATCGCCCTGGCCGCGGCGGTGGTCTGTGACCGTCTGCTCGGCAAGCCACGCGAGGCGCTGGCCTGATGGGTTGAAGCCTGCAGCAGGTGCTGGCCACAAGCCCATTGGCACTTGCTGGGTGTTTGAACCCGAAGCCCCGTATCCGAAAGGATACGGGGCTTTTTGCTGGCTACTGTTTCTGTAGGAGCGGGCTTGCCCGCGAACAGGCCCGCCCTGGCAAGATGGTTTTCACAACCTCAGTGTGCCTTTCATCGATAGCCAGCGTCGAATCCGCAGGCCAACCTCTTTATGCCTCGCCTTACGGAAACACTGCATGACCTTCATCCAAAGCAATCTCCACAACCTGCTGGCCATCGCCTGGTTGCGCTGTGCTGGGGCGGTTACACCCGCTACGCCACATGGAAGGGGCGCGACACAGCGTGCCTGGCCAGCGTCCTGCATCTCTACCGGGAAGACTGGATGCGGCGTATGCTGCTGCGCGACAACCGCATCGCCGACGCCAGCGTGATCGGCAACCTGGAGCGCAATGCCTCGTTTTTTGCCTCGAGCACCCTGATCATCCTGGCTGGTATCCTCACCGTGCTCGGCGCCTCCGATCGCGCGCTGTCGCTGCTGGCCGACCTGCCGCTGGTGCAGCAGGCCTCGCAGGGGATGTCGGAGATCAAACTGCTGTGCCTGGCGCTGGTGTTCGTCTATGCCTTCTTCACCTTCAGCTGGTGCATGCGCCAATACAATTTCGCTGCGGTGTTGGTGGGTTCGGCGCCGATGATCGGTGAGCGGCAGGTCAGCGAGCTGGAGCGCAAAGCCTTCGCTTCACGCGCGGCGAGGGTGCTTTCGCTGGCGGCGAACCAGTTCAACCTGGGGCTGCGCTCGTATTACTTCGGCATGGCCATGCTCAGTTGGTTTGTCAGCCCATGGATGTTCATGGTGCTGAGTATCGGGGTGGTATTCATTCTGTACCGACGGGAGTTCCACTCCCATGTACTGGAAGTGATGGTCTTCACACCCACCGAAAGTGTGCAGAGCGAAGCGAGCAAGGACACTTCGGTACATCTGAATTGATAAACACTCACTGAAGCGTTTCATCAGTTAGTTGCAGGCACAAAAAAACCCGACGCTAGTCGGGTTTTTCCGTTCAGCATAATTACTGCTTGGCAGGTTCGGCCGGAGCAGTGGAAGGTGCCGGAGTGGAAGGCTGGGCTTCCTCGGCGGCTTTCTGCTGCGCTTCGGCCTGATCTTTGGCGGCTTCGGCGTTTTCCTTGGCGGCCTCGTTCACTTTATCCTGAGCCTCGCCCATCTTCTCCTGGGCTTGCTCGGCATGTTGCTGTGCGTCCTGGGCCTTGTCTTCGCTCGCCTTGTCGCAAGCAGCCAGGCCCATGGCAGCGGCCAGCATCAGAGCAAAAGCAAAAGGTTTACGCATGGGGTGTTTCTCCTTGGTGGAATAACTTACTTGAAACCTTCGAGTCCATCCGCCAGCCATAAGTTCAACGCAGGTTGCAGATATATAACACCCCGTTCTATATCGACTTTTCCCACGGTTTGTGAAATGTCGAGTCGGCAAGGAGTACGCGGACCATGAGTGAGACGGCCTTGATGGCGATGGCTGGACGTTTTCTTTCAGCGCTCAGGCATTGCCAGGTGTTGCAGATGCGTGTCCATCACGCTGATGCCGAGGGCATGACCCTGGTACTGCCCTGGTCGGCAGCGATCGTTGGCAATCCACAGACTGGCGCTGTCCATGGCGGCGTGCTGACCACGCTGATGGACACCACCTGCGGCATGGCCACCCTATGTGTACTGCCGCAGTTCGAAGTCTGCCCGACCCTGGACCTGCGTATCGACTATATGCATCCTGCGCAGCCTGGCAAGGACATCCATGGCCATGCCCAGTGTTATCGCGTCACGCGTGATGTGATCTTCACCCGCGGCACGGCCTATCAGGACGATCCTGCTCAGCCGATCTGTCAGGTGGTCGGCACCTTCATGCGTCTTGGGCAGGAAGCCCGTGGTGGTATCCGTTTCGGCAGCGGCCTCAAGGAGGGCAGGGCATGATTCCCGAGGAAGTTCGCAAGCAGCTGACTCAGGCCCATGCCCGCGGCGACTATGCGCCGTTGCTGGCGCTGATTCCCTATGCCGGGCTGATCGGCATCGAATGCGAGCGCCAGGGCGATGATCTGCTGTTCCGCCTGCCGGCCAATCAGGACAACATCGGCAACCCGTTGCTGCCGGCCATCCATGGGGGCGTCATTGCGGGTTTCATGGAGCTTTCGGCAGCGCTCTATCTGCTGATTTTCAGCGAGAGCCTGAGCATTCCCAAGATCATCGATTTCTCCATCGACTACCTGCGCGCCGGGCACTACCGCGACACGTATGCCCAGTGCCAACTATGGCGCCAGGGCCGTCGAGTGACCAACGTGGCGATTACCGCCTGGCAAGGCGATCGCGACTCGCCTATCGCCACTGCCCGGGCGCATTTCAAGATCGAACCGCATAAGCCCTTGAAATAGTCGGACCTGCCCCCATCTGCTGAACATCTGCCCGGCCATGCGCAATTGCCGTCGGGTGCAATGACCAACAGATCGGAGTTTGAAGACGATGAGTGTGGAGACTCAAAAAGAAACCCTGGGCTTCCAGGCCGAGGTGAAGCAACTGCTGCACCTCATGATCCATTCGCTGTACTCGAACAAGGAGATCTTCCTGCGCGAGCTGATCTCCAACGCCTCTGACGCTGCCGACAAGCTGCGTTTCGAAGCCCTGGCCAAGCCTGAGCTGCTCGAAGGCGATGCCGATCTGAAGATTCGCGTCAGCTTCGACAAGGATGCTGGCACCGTGACGCTGGAAGACAACGGTATCGGCATGAGCCGCGCCGATGTCATTGCGCACCTGGGTACCATCGCCAAGTCCGGCACCGCCGACTTCATGAAGAACCTAACCGGCGACCAGAAGAAGGACTCGCACCTGATCGGTCAGTTCGGTGTGGGCTTCTACTCTGCCTTCATCGTCGCCGACAAGGTCGATGTCTTCAGCCGTCGTGCCGGCGCACCTGCAGCCGAAGGCGTGCACTGGTCATCCAAAGGCGAGGGCGACTTCGAAGTCGCCACCATCGACAAGCCGCAGCGCGGCACCCGCATCGTCCTGCACTTGAAGAAGGACGAGCAGGAGTTCGCCGACGGCTGGCGTCTGCGCAACGTGGTCAAGAAGTACTCCGACCACATTGCCTTGCCGATCCAGTTGCCCAAGGAGCAGGCTGCTGCCGCCGAAGGCGAAGAACAGCCGGCCGAGGAATGGGAAACCGTCAACCGCGCCAGCGCCCTGTGGACCCGTTCGCGTACCGAGATCAAGGACGAGGAATACCAGGAGTTCTACAAGCACATCGGCCATGACTTCGAGAACCCGCTGGCCTGGAGCCACAACAAGGTCGAAGGCAAGCTCGAGTACAACTCGCTGCTGTACGTGCCGGCCCGCGCGCCCTTCGACCTGTACCAGCGCGAAGCGCCGCGCGGCCTGAAGCTGTATGTGCAGCGCGTGTTCATCATGGACCAGGCCGAGTCGTTCCTGCCGCTGTACCTGCGCTTCATCAAGGGTGTGGTCGACTCCAACGACCTGTCGCTGAACGTCTCGCGTGAAATCCTGCAGAAAGACCCGATCATCGACTCGATGAAGTCGGCCCTGACCAAGCGCGTATTGGACATGCTGGAGAAGCTGGCCAAGAACGAGCCCGAGCAGTACAAAGGCTTCTGGAAGAACTTCGGCCAGGTGCTGAAGGAAGGCCCGGCGGAAGACTTCGCCAACAAGGAGAAGATCGCAGGCCTGCTGCGCTTTGCCTCCACCCACGACGACAGCGGCGAACAGAGCGTCAGCCTGGCGGACTACCTGGCCCGCGCCAAGGAAGGCCAGGACAAGATCTACTACCTCACCGGCGAGTCGTATGCGCAGGTGAAGAACAGTCCGCACCTGGAAGTCTTCCGCAAGAAAGGCATCGAAGTGCTGCTGCTGACCGATCGCATCGACGAGTGGCTGATGAGCTACCTGAGCGAGTTCGAAGGCAAGGGCTTTGTTGATGTCGCGCGTGGCGACCTGGACCTGGGCAAGCTGGATTCCGAAGAGGACAAGAAGGCCCAGGAAGAAGTCGCCAAGGACAAGGAAGGGCTGGTCGAGCGTCTGAAGAGTGCGCTGGGTGACAGCGTGGCTGAAGTCCGCGTTTCCCACCGCCTGACCGACTCGCCGGCGATCCTGGCCATTGGCGAGCAGGACCTGGGCTTGCAGATGCGCCAGATCCTCGAGGCCAGCGGGCAGAAAGTACCGGATTCCAAGCCGATCTTCGAGTTCAACCCGACTCACCCGCTGATCGAGAAGCTCGACAACGAGCAGAGCGAGGACCGCTTCTCGGAGCTGTCGCACATCCTGTTCGACCAGGCAGCCTTGGCTGCCGGTGACAGCCTGAAGGATCCGGCGGCCTACGTACGTCGCTTGAACAAGCTGCTGGTCGAGCTGTCGGCCTGAGTTCGAGCTTCATGAAAAAACCCGCTTCGGCGGGTTTTTTTGTGCCCGTTCACACTTATCAATTACAGGCTCGCTTTTTTCTAATGTGACCTTTCTGGTAATCATGAAGATCGTCAGCATCGGCTAGCCTTTTGCACCGGGGTCCGTACACACTAGAGTCGTGATACGGAACAGTTCCAGGTTCAGGAGGAGTTTGATGAGCAAGGTAATCGTCGAGTCGCTGGTCTATCACGTGTCCGGCAAGGGCTATGAAAGCCGTCTGGTTTACGAGCCGGGGGCGTTGGGGCGACCAGGGCTGGTGATGGCGCCGAATTGGATGGGCATCGGCGAAGGTGCCGAGCGAATCGCCAAGGAAGTGGCCGAGAAGGGCTATGTGGTGCTTATCGCCGACCTGTATGGCCAGGGCGTGCGTCCGTCGAACGCCGATGAGGCCGGTGCGGCGATGATGCCGCTGAAGAATGACCGCGCCGAGCTGCGCAAGCGCATGCAGGAAGCCCTGGCGCAATTGCTCGGGCAGTCCAAGGCGCTGCTGGCGCCGGGCAAGGTAGGTACCTTTGGTTTCTGCTTCGGCGGCTGCTGTGCCCTGGAGCTGGCGCGTACCGGCGCCGACCTGAAAGCGGCGGTGTCGTTCCACGGCACCCTGGACACGCCGAACCCTGAAGACGCCAAGCGCATCAAGGGCTCGGTGCTGGTGCTCCACGGTGCTTCCGACCCGCTGGTGCCCAGGGAGCAACTGCCGGCGTTCGAGGCTGAAATGAACGCGGCCAAGGTCGATTGGCAACTGCTGAGCTATGGCGGCGCGGTACATTCGTTTACCGACCCGAATGCCAACGTGCCGGGCAAGATGCAATACGACCGTCGCACCTCGGAGCGGGCCTTCCGCGCGATGCACAATCTGCTGGAAGAAGTGTTTTCACACTGACGGTGTATTGGGTCTGCTATGCAGCCCTTCGCGGGCAAGCCCGCTCCCACAAGGATGGAGCAACCCTGACAAGCAGCGCTGCACCTGTGGGAGGGGGCGCCCCCGCCCACGGCCGCAAAGCGGCCGAACCTAGCGAGGTAGCTCGATCCGGGAGGTCTCCCCCGGCACCTGCGGCCAGTCACCTGCCGCCCAGCGTGCCCGGGCCTGTTCGATCAACTGCGGATCACTGGCAACGAAATTCCAGTTCATCCGCCGGGGTCCGTCCAGCGGCGCGCCGCCTATCAGCACCAACTGGCACTCGCCTTCGGCATACAGCTCCACTGCTTCGCCCTCTGGCAGCACCACCAGGCTGCACACCTCTACCTCGTCGCCGTTTAGCACCAGCTCGCCGTCGAGCAGGTACAGTGCTCGTTGTGCGTGCTCGTTCGGCACGATCAGCGAGGTTGCCGCCTGCATCCGCACTAGGGCGTAGAGGGTAGGAGAGAGCACCGGTACTGGCGACTCCAGGCAGAATCCGTTGCCGGCGATCAGGCGGATGCGTACCCCCAGGTTGTCACTCTCCGGCAAGCTGCTTGCGGGGTGGTGGCTGTAGCTGGGATCGCCCTGTTCGTGCGTCTTGGGCGATGCCAGCCATACCTGCAGGCCGTGCAGCCGCGAACCCTCGTCGAGGGCTTGTGCCGGTGTCCGCTCCACATGGGCCACGCCGCGTCCGGCAGTCATCCAACTGACGTCACCTGGCAGTACGTGCTGGTTCGAGCCCAGGCTGTCCTTGTGCAGGATTTCCCCTTCGAACAGGTAGGTCAGGGTCGACAGGCCGATATGCGGGTGCTGGCGGATGTCCATGCCGCTGCCGGGGGCGTAGTCGGTTTCCAGCATGTGGTCGAAGAACACGAAGGGGCCGACGCTGCGGCACTGAGCCGATGGCAGCGGGCGCAGGATCGGTTGGCCCTCCACCGATTCGGCGCGTGGGCGGATGATCAGGGGGCTGCTCATGGTCGGGCTCCAGGCGGGCAGGGGATGCGCCTAGCATAGCGGGTCGCGGCGGCGTGCTGAACCGTCTTGCAGGTGCGCGGGTCTACCCTGTTCCTGACTGGAACAAGGAAGCTGCTCCATGATTGCCAGAGTGCTGGCCTGCATATTGTTGTCTGGATGCCTGTGTCAGGCGGCGCAGGCGCGCGACTACCGCTACAGTGACGCCCATCTGCATTACGTCGACTTCTTCCAGGAAACCGAAGGCATGCCTGCGCTGCTGAAAGCCATGGATGAGTCCGGTGTCGAGCATGCGATGATTTCCGGTATTCCGGTGGCGAAGAAATGGCATGAGGATGAACCCAAGCGCCCACGCTATTACGCGGGCGACGACGCTGATGCCTACTGGTTCAGTGCTACCGATATCCATGTAGTGGCAGCGGTGCAGAAGTTGCCGGCCGAGCAGCAGAAACGCTTTCATCCATTCCTCTCGGGTTTCAACCCGGTGGACAAGAACGCGGTCAGTCACATCGAGCGCATGCTCGAATTGTACCCAGGGTTCTGGCAGGGCATCGGTGAGGTGTTCACCCGGCATGATGACCTCACTGCACTGACCAGCGGTGACACGCCGAGAGCCAACAACGAAGCGATGACACGCATCTATCACCTGGCAGCCGAGCGTGACTTGCCGGTGCTGGTGCATTCGAACATCACCTCCAAGCGTGAGCGTAACCCGTTGTACCTGGCGGAGATCGAGGAGCCGCTGCGCAATCACCCACATACGCGTTTCATCTGGGCCCATGCCGGTACCAGTATGGAGATCCATCGTCACCAGACGCAGATGGACTTCATCCTGCCAACGCTTGCGCGCATGCTCGAGGCTTATCCGAATCTGTACATCGACCTGTCGTGGAGTGTACTGAAGCCCTATCTGCTGGATGAGCAGGGCCAGCCCCGCAAGGCGTGGCTGGCGCTGGTCGAGCGCTTCCCCGACCGATTCATGCTGGGTTCGGATGTGGTGGGCAAGTTCGGCAGCGTCGGCGAGCAGATGCACGGATTCGAGCCGTTTCTGGATGCGTTGCCTGAAGCCGTGGCGCGCAAGGTGGCGAGGGATAATTTCCTTGCGGTGCTGCCCAGGCTGCGTTGAACTGCCGACCCTTTCGCAGGCAACACAAATGAAAACGCCCCGAACCAGTCGGGGCGTTTTCGTTGTCGCAGCAGCGTCTTACTTGCCAGTCCAGCGCTTGAGTACCAGGGTGGCGTTGGTGCCGCCGAAGCCGAAGCTGTTGCTCATGACCGTGTCGATCTTGGCGTTTTCTTCGGTTTGACGCAGTACCGGCAGGTCGGCGACCTCTGGGTCCAGTTCGTCGATGTTGGCGGAGCCGGCGATGAAGTTGTTTTCCATCATCAGCAAGCAGTAGATCGCCTCGTGCACGCCAGCGGCGCCCAGCGAGTGGCCGGACAGGCTCTTGGTCGAGCTGATCTTGGGTGCCTTGTCGCCGAACACTTCGCGCACGCCTTTCATTTCAGCGACGTCGCCGACCGGCGTCGAGGTGCCGTGGGTGTTCAGGTAATCGATCGGGGTGTCGACGGTGGACAGCGCCTGCTGCATGCAGCGGATCGCGCCTTCGCCACTTGGGGCGACCATATCGTAACCATCGGAAGTCGCGCCGTAGCCGACGATTTCGGCGTAGATCTTGGCGCCACGGGCCAGGGCGTGTTCCAGCTCCTCGACCACCACCATGCCGCCACCGCCAGCGATGACAAAGCCATCACGGTCAGCGTCGTAGGCGCGCGAGGCCAGCTCAGGGGTTTCGTTGCGCTTGGTCGACAGGGCGCCCATGGCATCGAACAGGAACGACTGGCTCCAGTGCTCTTCTTCACCGCCGCCGGCGAAGACGATGTCTTGTTTGCCCCACTGGATCTGCTCCAGCGCGGTGCCGATGCAGTGTGCGGAGGTGGCACAGGCCGACGAGATCGAGTAGTTGATGCCCTTGATCTTGAACGGGGTAGCCAGGCACGCCGATACGGTGCTGCCCATGGTACGGGTGACACGGTACGGGCCGACACGCTTGACGCCTTTCTCGCGCAGGGTGTCCAGTGCTTCCATCTGGTTCAGGGTCGAAGCGCCGCCGGAACCTGCAACCAGGCCGGTGCGTGGGCTGGACACCTGCTCTTCGGTCAGGCCTGCGTCCTTGATCGCGTCCTGCATCGCCAGGTAGGCGTAGGCGGCGGCGTGACCGACGAAGCGATAGACCTTGCGGTCGATCAACTCTTCAAGGTTCAGGTCGATAGAGCCGGAAACCTGGCTACGCAGCCCCATTTCCTTGTATTCCGGGTTGTAACGGATACCCGGACGGCTGTTGCGCAGGTTTTCGGTGACGGTAGCTTTGTCATTGCCCAGGCACGAAACGATGCCCAGACCAGTGATAACGACGCGGCGCATGCGAATAACCCTTAGAAATTGTCAGTGGAGGTGAACACGCCGACCCGCAGGCCTTCGGCGGTGTAGATCTCGCGACCGTCGACGCTGACCGAGCCATCGGCGATGGCCATGTTCAGCTTACCTTTCAGGACGCGCTTGATATGGATGTTGTAGGTGACTTTCTTGGCGGTAGGCAGCACCTGGCCGAAGAACTTCACTTCGCCCGAACCCAGTGCGCGACCGCGGCCCGGCAGGCCCTGCCAGCCGAGGAAAAAGCCAACCAGCTGCCACATGGCGTCGAGGCCCAGGCAGCCCGGCATCACCGGATCGCCTTCGAAGTGGCAGGCGAAGAACCACAGGTCTGGAGTGATATCCAGCTCGGCGACCAATTCACCTTTGCCGAACTTGCCGCCTTCCTCACTGATGTGGGTGATGCGGTCTACCATCAGCATGTTCGGGGCGGGCAGTTGCGCATTACCGGGGCCGAACAGCTCACCGCGACTGCAGCGCAGCAGGTCTTCCCGAGTAAAGGCGTGTTGTTTGGTCATGCGAGCTCCTCAATAACCCCCTGTGGCAGGGGATGAATCTTCCCGGCCAACCCGAAATCCTAGAGAGTCCGGGCGGCAGCCTACAGGTAGACTATTGCGTTGTGGTGAAAGTCACAGCGCACCTGGCAAAAGAAGTACAGGTGTGCACTGAAAGTTTTATTTTCAGGGCCAACGACGGCCCTGTCCAGTCTTTAAGACTGCCGCACTTTATCATTAATCGCCAGTCGCGGCTGTCCGGCCGGGCAACCAGCGCTGCAGAATGCGTTGCAGATCGGTGCGTTTGAACGGTTTGCTCAGGTAATCGTTCATTCCTGCAGCCAGGCAGCGTTCACGATCGCCCTGCAGGGCATTGGCGGTCAAGGCGATGATCGGCAGTTGCGCGCCGTGCTGGCGGATGCGGCGTGTGGCTTCGTAGCCGTCCATTTGGGGCAGGCGACAGTCCATCAGGATCGCCGCAAAACTTTGCTGGCCGGCCATTTCTACCGCTTGCGCGCCGTCCAGTGCCACGCTGACCTCGAAGCCCAGGCTGCGCAGCATAGCTTCGATGACGCTCTGGTTGACCGGATTGTCTTCCACCAGCAGGACGCGCTGGCCGTCGCCACCCAGCAGTGCGTCATGTTCGTGACCGAGCAGGCGCGCTGCTGGCTTGCTCGACAGCATCAGAGGGACTTCCAGGGTGAAGGTCGAACCCATGCCCTCGCGGCTTTCGCCGCGCAACTTGCCGCCCATGCGCTCGGCCAGGGTACGGGCGATGGACAGGCCCAAGCCGGTGCCGCCGTAACGCCTTGAAATAGAACTGTCGGCTTGCTGGAAGGCGACGAACATCGTTTCCAGCCGATCGCTGTCGATACCGATGCCGGTATCGCGGACCGCGCAGGTCAGCCAGAGCAGCTGACGGTCGAGCATTTGCCAGCGGGCCTCGATCTCCACTTCGCCGCGCTCGGTGAACTTCAACGCATTGCCTACCAGGTTCAACAGGATCTGGCGGATGCGTGTCGGATCGCCGATCACTTGCAGGCGGTCCATGCCCGGCGGCAGGTGCAGGTGCAGGGCCAGGTTGCGCTGTTGAGCGCTGTGCTGGAACGATTGCACGCTGCTGGCAATCAGCTCGCCAAGGTTGAAATCGATGTGCTCCAGTTCCAGGCTGGTGCGTTCGATACGCGAGAAGTCGAGGATGTCGTTGATCACCTTGAGCAGGTGGCCGGTAGACTCGCTGGCCACGGCCGTGTATTCGGCTTGCTCACTGGTCAGCGGGGTGGTTTCCAGCAGTTGCAGCATGCCGAGTACGCCGTTCATCGGGGTCCGCAGCTCGTGGCTCATCATCGCCAGGAAGTCGGACTTGGCGCGGTTGGCCTGCTCGGCCTCCTCGCGCGCCTGGGTCAACTGGGCAATGGCCTGGCTCTGCTCGTGGCTGGCCTGGTCCAGGGCGCTGGCAAGGTTGTTGATGTGGCGTGCCAGATGGCCCAGTTCGCTATCGTCGACCACCGGCAACGGGGCGTTGAACTCGCCCTGCTGGATGGCCTCGACCGCATGCCCCATGTCACTGATCGGCTTGGACAGGCTCCTGGCCAGTCGCCGCGCGAGGAGGAAGGTAAACAGCAAGGCGAACAGCGCAAGAATGCCGGCCTTGATCACGATCTCCTGCTGGCGTTCGCTGAAGGCGTCGTCGGACATGCCGACGATCACTCGCCCCAGGTAATCGTCGCCAATGCTGGGGGGTGTCTTGCCTTCCTGCAGGAAGTCGTTGTCCAGGCGGATCTGTTGCAGGCGAATGGGCGCCTGGAACACCTCGACGCGCTGGGCGCGGCTGACGCTTTCACCCGACTGCTCGACGTAAACCAGGATGTGGTTGCGGCTGTCCTGCACCTCGAGAAAACGCACGTGAGGGATGCTCAAGGTCGCCCGCATCAAGCTTTCGAGCACCTCGTTGTTGCCTGAGATCACCCCGTATTCGGAGGCTGGCGCCAGTTGGTTGGCGATCAGTTGACCGGTGTGGTTGAGCTCCTGCCGCAAGTCCTGGATACGCACGAAGGTAAAGAAGCTGATCAACAGCAGGGTGAGCAGCAGCGCGGGCCCCAGGCTGATGATCTGGGTGCGTGTGTGGATGTCCCAGCTCAGGCGCTTGGTCATGGGGTGGGTTCTCCTTCGGCCAGGGCCAGGGCGGCGGCGTTCGGATCGATGGGTTCCAGGCCCAGGGCGCGGGCGACCTGCTGGTTGCCGCTGACCCCGTAGTGTTCGGGGTAGAGGCTACGGGGCCAGTGTGCCGGTGGCTGGTCGAGCAAGTCGTCGAGTACTGCCAGCCAGTCGTCCTGGTCGCTGTAGGTGCTCGCCAGGGCGCCAGCGCGAACGAAGCCGGCGTTGGGGCCGATCAGCGCCATCTGTCGGCCATAGCTGCTGAGCAGGACGTTCTTGGCGGTCTTGGAGTTGTACAACTCGGGATCATCGATTCCCAACAGAACGTCGCTGTTGCCCAGCAGGTGCTGCAACGGGCGGCTGTCACGCAGGTCGGCCCAGTCCTGGGCGACGATCTCCAGACCCAGGCCACGCGCAGCCTGGCGCAGCTCATCGATCAGAAAGCGGCTGCCGGGGCCGTACAGCACGCCAATGCGTCGCGCTTGCGGTAGCAGGTAGCGGGTCAGGCGCAGTTGCCGTGGCAGTGGCGGGTCGCTCCACAGCAGGCTCAGGTAGGAGGGGCGCGACTTTCCCAGGCGCTGTTCGGCCTGCACGCGGCTGACCCGCAGGACCAGCGCCGCAGGACCTGCGGTTTCGCCCATGCGCCAGTCGAGTGCGGCGCTGTCCAGCAGGATCAAGCGGGTCTCGGGTTTGAGCAACGCTGGGCGGGGCAGTTGCGCCACGGTCTGGAAGCGCACGTGGTCGTGAGGGCGGCGTGCCTCTAGTGCGGCGACGAAACTGCGCACTCCGGGCTGGTCTTCGCCGCCCACCAGCAGGATTTCGCTGGCCGAAAGCGCGCCCATCGGCCACAGGCATAGCAGCAACAGGCGCAGCAGGCGCAGCATCAGAACTCCAGCTCCGCGCTGAAACTCAGGCGATGGCGGCTGTCGTAGCGGTTCTGCTCGATGGTGGTGGGCTGGTCGTCCAGGCGCTGCTGCCACAGCGCGGCGAGCTCCAGCGAGCTGCCATACACCCGCAGGCGCTTGGCCACGCGCAGGTCTATACGCTCGTAGCGGTATTGGTTGAGGGCGTCGTCGCCATAATAGAAGAGGGCACTCGACCATCCCTGGCCCCAGTCGCGCATCCAGCCGGCCGAGCCGCTGTTGCGTGCGCTGAGGCGGCGGTCGTCGGGGTTGCTGGCCCAGGCGTCGACGTAGGCATACGTCAGGCGCAGACGGTCGCGCATGCTCAGGCGCCAGTCCAGTTGTGTCTCGGTGCCGCTGAAGCGGGACTTGTTGGCATTGCTGGCGATGTACTGGTTGTTCTTCAGCGGCTCGCTGATCATCCCGGTGATTTCGTCGTAGAACAGCTTGACGTCCAGGCTCAGGTCGATGTCCGCGAAGTAGCCGTTGTAGCCCAGCTCGCGCGAGCGCATGCGCTCCTGGTCGAGGTTGCCCGGGCCACGGGTCTTGACGAAGTATTCACCGTTCTGCAAACCCAGCGCGTTGGGCGTGAGGTTCTTGACCGTGTAGCTCCAGTTGACGTTGTTCTCGAACATGTCCGGCGAACGTACGGCCTCGGAGTACACCGCACGCAGGCCGTGGCGCGGGGTGATCAGGTAGTTGACCGCCACGCGCGGAGTCAGCGAGCTGCCGGACAACTCGCTGTCCTCGAACATGGCCCCACCCTGGAGGATCCAGTGTTCGTCGGCACGCCATTCGAGCTGTCCGAACAAGCGCCAGGTGCGGTCGTCGAGGCTGCCGTTAAAGTAGGTCTGCGAGTCGGCACGGTCATAGCGGTAGTTGAAGCCGCTGAGCAGGCGCAGGGTGTCGGTGAGGCTCAGGGTATCCTGGATTTCCAGGTCGTAGCGGGTTTCGCGGGTGCTCTGGTCGACATCACCGCAGACTTCACGGTTACCGCCGTTGTCCCACTGGCTCTTGATCTGGTTGCGCAGGCTCTGCAATACCGGGTCGTTGTTGTTGGGCGGGTTGTTGGCGTTGCGCGCCACTTGTTCGGCGTAGTCGGGATTGAGTTGCCACAGCCGGGTCAACTCGGGGCTGAAGGCCAGCGTCGCATCGCAGGCGCGCCATACCTGCTGGCGGTCGAACTGCTGCGCCGAGCCCTGTACGTACAGGCTGTGCTCGGGGCTGAAGTCGATGTTCCAGCGCACCGAGCCCGCGTAATCCTTGGCGTTGAGGTCGGCGTTGTCGCCACGCCCGGTGATGAAGGGGAACACCGGGGTATAGGTGTAGGGGCGTTGGTTGCTGCCTTCCTTGGCCGCCAGTTGCCATTCGAGGGTCTGGTCGGGCGCCAGGGTGTGGCTGGCGCTGAGGTTGAAGCGGGTCAGCCGGCGGCTGTCGCGGTAGTCCTGGCCGTACTGGTTCTTGTCGAAGCCATCGTCCTGCATGCCGGACATCGACAGGCGCAGATCGCCGCCTTCCCAGCCGAAGCCCTGGCTGGCATAGAAATCATTGATGCCATCCTGGCCCTGGGTGATCTTCAGTCGCGTGCCGTGGCTGTCGGCGGGGCTGCGGGTGAGGATGTTGACCACGGCCATCAGCGCGTTGGCACCATAGCTGACGGTATTGGGGCCGCGGAACACCTCGATGCGTTGGATATCCTCGATCGCCAGCGGGATATCGCTCCAGTCCACGGTGGCGAGGCCTGCGCGGTACACCGAACGGCCGTCGATCAGCACCTGCATGCGCCGGGCGTCGTTGACGTTGCTGCCGTGGTAGTTGACGGTCGGCTGGTTACCGGCGCCGTAGCCGATCATCATGCCGGGCACCAGGCGCAAGAGCTCGGGGATGTCTCGTGCCCCGCTGGCGCGGATCAGTTCGCTGTCGAGCACGGTCATGCTGCCGGGCACTGCGGCCGGGGATTGTTTCAGGCGTGTGGCGGTCAGAACCTGCGGCAGGTCCTGGTTGTCGATGAACAGGTCATCGGCCATGGCCGAACCCCCGAGCAGGGCGGTCAGCAACAGCAGGCGAGGGGCAGGAGGCGTGCCTGGGAACACGTGACGGCCTTGTGTGCGGGATAAACCAGGCATGGTAACCGACCGTGGGGGTTTTTCCAGTGATCTGCGCTGGATTTGCCACCCTCTTTCGGATAAATCCCTTCTGGCAGGGCATGCGTACGCGCGCCGTGCAGGCAGGTTTGCCTGTGAAGAGGCCGGTGCCGACACTGGTTCTGTAGCAGACGAGCCGTATAATGCCCGCGTCGCCACTCAACTTAATGGCTTTAACGGATTGAATATGACTGAACAGCAACCTGTTGCAGTTCTGGGAGGCGGGAGCTTCGGCACCGCCGTGGCGAACCTGCTGGCTGAAAACGGCAATCCGGTGCGTCAATGGATGCGCGACCCGGAGCAGGCCGAAGCCATGCGCGCCAACCGCGAGAATCCTCGTTACCTCAAAGGCATTCGCCTGCATGATGGCGTCGAGCCGGTCAATGACCTGCTGGCGACCCTGCAATCGAGCGACCTGGTGTTCATCGCGCTGCCGTCGAGCGCCTTGCGCAGCGTACTCGCGCCACATGCCGAGCTGCTGCGCGGCAAGTGCCTGGTCAGCCTGACCAAGGGCATCGAGGCGCAGACCTTCAAGCTGATGAGCCAGATTCTCGAAGAGATCGCACCCCAGGCGCGTATCGGCGTGCTGTCCGGGCCGAACCTGGCCCGTGAGATCGCCGAGCATGCCTTGACCGCCACTGTGGTTGCCAGTGAGGACGAGGCGCTGTGCCAGCGCGTGCAGGATGTCCTGCACGGGCGCACCTTTCGCGTCTATGCCAGCGCCGACCGCTTCGGTGTGGAGCTTGGGGGCGCGCTGAAGAACGTCTACGCGATCATCGCCGGAATGGCCGTGGCGCTGGAGATGGGCGAGAACACCAAGAGCATGCTGATCACCCGGGCGCTGGCCGAAATGACCCGCTTCGCCGTGAGCCAGGGCGCCAACCCCATGACCTTCCTGGGGCTGGCAGGGGTGGGTGACCTGATCGTCACCTGCTCCTCGCCCAAGAGCCGCAATTACCAGGTCGGGCATGCCCTGGGGCAGGGGTTGAGCCTGGAAGAGGCAGTCAGCCGCCTGGGCGAAGTGGCCGAAGGGGTGAATACCTTGAAAGTGCTCAAGGCCAAGGCTCAGGAAGTGCAGGTCTACATGCCCCTGGTGGCCGGGCTGCACGCGATTCTGTTCGAGGGGCGAACCCTGGCCCAGGTGATCGAGCACCTGATGCGTGCCGAGCCCAAGACCGACGTCGATTTCATTTCCACCAGCGGTTTCAACTGAGCCGTCAGCGGCTCCAAATCAGAGCAAGGAGCGACACATGAACGATACGCCCGAGCGCGCCCAGCGCGAGTCGATCATCCTGCGGGTGCTGTGGATGCTGGTGTTCCTGGTGGTCTGGCAACTGGCCGAGCTGCTGCTTGGCGGGCTGGTGCTGGTGCAACTGATCTACCGTCTGGTGTATGGCGCGCCGAGTGCCAGCCTGATGAACTTCGGCGACAGCCTCAGCCAGTACCTGGCGCAGATCGGTCGCTTCGGCAGCTTCCACACCGACCAGAAACCTTGGCCGTTTGCCGACTGGCCCAGCCCTCGCTCCCCAGAGGGCGAGGCGCCGCATGCGGTTGCCCCGGCACCGCACCCGGTGCGCCACGAGGAGCCCAAGCTGTGAAGCTGTGGATCCTGCGCCATGGCGAGGCAGAGCCACAGGCCAATACCGACGCTGAGCGCCGCCTGACCGCCCATGGCCGCGAGCAGGTGCTGCACAGCGCCGCACGGCTGCTGGGCCAGCCGCTGCAGGCGATCATTGCCAGCCCTTATGTGCGCGCCCAGCAGACCGCCGCCCTGGTACACGACACCCTTGGTTTCATCGAGCCGGTACGCACCGTGCCTTGGCTAACGCCGGAAAGTCGGATGCAGGAGGTCATCGCAGAGATCGAGCAGTTGGGGCTTGAACATGTGCTGTTGGTCAGTCACCAGCCATTGGTGGGGGCGCTGGTGGGAATGCTGGAGCATGGGCATTTGCAGCAGCCAGCGCGGATGAGCACTGCGAACCTGGCTGAACTCGAGGGGGAGTTGCCACCTCTCGGTGTGATGACATTGCTGAGTTCGAGTTTCGCCCCCTGAGGTTATCTGCAGGTCCTGTGCGTGCATGGTGGAAGGCCGATAGCGATGATGCATTCGGCCATTTGTGTGTGCAGGCATGGATCTGGTGCGCCTCAGCGACTGAATATCCCCCAACCCACAGCGGAATCCCCACTGATATTCGTTGCACGCAAGGAAACCCTGTTGCCGTTGGCAATGTCTATCGCATAGCGTCTGTCTTCTCCCGCCGAGTCCTCACTCCACGCCCGATCATTGAGGCCTGGGTTGTTGTTGTAGCAAGCGCGCATCGCATCCCATTCTGCAAGCGTAGGTAATGTTCCGGCTCTCCGTGCGGCTTCATGTCTGCACGAAACCCACACATTGAACATGCCCAGGCCTTCAACCAGCCTGACATTGGATACGGTAACCGGATAGCTGGCACGGGCACCAACGGTATCGGTTACGATCACATTGGCCGTCCCGCTGCCAAAAGACACCGCTCGCCCCGTGGAAGCATCGACTTCGACCACGTTGCCGTTGCTCGTCGAGTAGGTGTAGGGCGGTTTGCCGCCGGTGGCGGTGCGTTGTACGAATGCATTGGGGGGTGGGTTGGTCACTGGGTTGCTGTTGCGGATGATACTGCCTTTGAGCGTCGCAGGTGATGTGTCGATAGTCAGCGGAGTCGCCGGATTGAGTGTGTAGGGCGCGCCTGGGAAAACCCGAGCCTGCTCCTCGTCGTTGGTGCCGTCGAATGTTACCGACACCGTTACTGTGAGGCTGGAGCCATGCCTGAGCGCCTCCAGTTCGCTGCGTTGCAACACCAGGTCCAGTCCTGCGGCTACCTGGTCAGCGATGACCTCTACGCCTCGGGCCAGGTAAAAGGTATGGGTCGAGCCATTTTCGAGGGTCCCGTCCAAGCGGACCCAAACCCGTTGACCCACCGCGATCAATGGCCATGGCTCAACCTTGACCTGTGCATTACCGGTGAAGTTGTTGAGGTCGAGTACCTTGGTGGTTGCGTTGGCCTGGGGAATCACAGGGGCAGGCAAATGGGTTTGCGCCAGGGTTCCTACCGCCAGCAGCAGTGGCAAGGATAATTTCGCGGCCTGGCCACTGCGTACTACTGCGTAGCGCAGGGTGACCGTCTTGCCCTGGCTGGCAGCCACCACGCTGACAGGCGCCTGGAAATCGACATAACCAAAGAGACTTCCGGGTTGTTGGTCGCTCTGCCAACTGTCTGCCGCTGTGCTTCCGGACCAATCCGCTGCCAGGATGTCACTGAGTAGCATGGCTGGATACTGTGCCCTTACGGTAGCGCCGTTGAGCGCGTCGATGGGGTCGAGCCTGTCGTCCGTTGCCTGCAGTACGGAAGGTTTGGGGTAGTCTGTCTCGGCGCTGCGTGTGACCTTGAAAGTCAGAGGCCTCGAGACCGGGTCTTGTGTATGCAGTTGCTGCTTGCCCTCAGCGGTTGACATCGTCGACTCCTCAGGTTTCCAGGGGTTTATGGCTCAGTGTGAACCAGGCAAGAAACCGGTGAAACTGACAGAAATACCAGGTCTCGCCGAGGCGCCTCAGGGATCGGGTATTCCCCAGCCACAGCCTACTTTCATAAGTGACTCGGCATAGAGTGCTGCTCATCCTGGGCGCATCCCACAAGCAGCAAAACTGGCAAAAATGCTAGTTGCCAGCAATGTCCGGCGCTTTCGACCAGTTCACTGCCTCCTGGCAAATCCGCGCATTGCAACTGTCATTTTTGCCAGTTGCCAGTCATTTAGATCCAACAGATGCTTGACGCTAGGTTGATCAGCTGATGCCAGGGCAGGGAGCGTTGAATGAGCGGGTTGATGCACGAGCTTTTGCGCTCCCTGGATCTGCAGCCCACGATTGAAGCGGTACAGCGTGACAGCCGTCTCGATTTCGCCCAGTACGCCCTGCTGCGCGAGGCTGCCGACGCCAAGCTCTACCACCTGATGGGCAAAGTTCGTCACAAGCTCGAGCAGCACCCCATGGACAATCTGCTGGTCGAGCAGGATTTGCACGAGCTGCAGCAGTCCTGCACGCGCATGTCTCAACTGCTGCAAACCAGCTGCCTGGCCTTACGCCGGCTGCAACTCGATGTCCAGGAGCAACGCCTGGCCCGTGAGGCGTTGGAGAGCCAGATCACCTACATGAAAGCCTGCCTGCGCCGCTCGCTGGCGAGTTTCGACGAGTCGGCATGACCTGATAGCCCTCGCCGATGACCTTTCCGAACGTTGCCGTCAACCGGCAGGTTGCTGACAATGGGCTATCACTCTCCAGTCGGACCAGGCGGTCATGTCGCAGCAGATCTTCTTCGCCCATGCCAACGGTTTCCCTTCAGCCACCTACGGCAAGCTGTTCGCGGCCCTGGCCCCTGACTACCAGGTCTGTCACCTGGAGCAGCATGCCCACGACCCGCGCTTTCCAGTGGATGACAACTGGCAGAACCTGGTCGATGAGCTGCTGCACCATCTGGCGCAGCAGCCGGCGCCGGTCTGGGGTGTCGGTCATTCCCTCGGTGGTGTGCTGCACCTGCACGCCGCCCTGCGCCGACCCGAGCTCTACCGCGGTGTGGTGATGCTCGATTCGCCGGTGCTGACCCGCGCTGACCAGTGGCTGATCCGCACCGCCAAGCGCTTCGGTTTCATCGACCGCATCACGCCAGCCGGGCGAACCGAAGGACGGCGCGAGGCGTTTCCTGATCGCGACAGCGCACGCAGTTATTTCGCCAGCAAGACGCTGTTCCGCCAGTTCGATCCCGATTGCCTCGAAGCCTATCTCGAGCACGGTTTGAAAACGGTGGAGGAGGGCGTGCGTCTGCGCTTCGATCCCAGCACCGAGATGCGCATCTACCGCAGCATTCCCCATGTCAGCCCGGCCCCTGCGCGTCAACTGCAGGTGCCACTGGCCATGGTGCGTGGTGATCGCAGCCGGGTGATCCGCAAACACCACGCCCTGGCGGTACGTGCGATGCCGCGGGGGGAGTATCACAGCGTTCCGGGCGGGCACATGTTTCCACTGGAGCGGCCCAACGATACTGCCAGCCTGATCAAAGGCCTGTTCGATCGCTGGAGCCAGGTATGAGCGCGCAAGTCGAGGAGATTCGCCTGAGCCTGGGCCATATCGAACTGGCTGCACACCTGTTCGGTCCTGCCGACGGCCTGCCGGTGATCGCTCTGCACGGCTGGCTCGACAACGCCAACAGCTTCGCCCATCTGGCCCCGCGCCTGAAAGGCCTGCGCATTGTCGCGCTCGACCTGGCCGGGCACGGCTATTCACAGCATCGTCCAGCCGGGGCGAGCTACAACCTGGCCGATTATGCCCATGACGTGCTGCGGGTAGCCGAGCAACTGGGCTGGGAGCGCTTTGGCCTGCTCGGGCATTCGCTGGGGGCGATCATCTCGGTGCAGCTGGCGGGCGCACTGCCTGAACGGATCAGCCATCTGGCGCTGATCGATGGCGTCATCCCGCCTACGGTCGCCGAGCAGGATGCCGCCGAGCGCCTGGGTATGGCACTGCAGGCGCACCTGCGCCTGGATGGCAAGCGCAAGTCGGTGTACCCGAGCCTGGAAGAGGGCGTGCAGGCGCGGATGAAGGGCATGGTCGCAGTCAGCCGCGAAGCTGCCGAGCTGCTCGCCCAGCGTGGGCTCATGCCGGTGCCTGGCGGTTACAGTTGGCGCAGCGACAGTCGCCTGACCTTGCCGTCGCCAGTGCGCCTGAACGAGGCGCAGGCCATGGCCGTTGTGCGCCGGGTGAGCTGCCCTACTTGCCTGGTGATCGCCGAGGACGGCATGCTGGCGCGCCACACAACTCTGCTGGAGCAGCTACCCTTCGAGCAGGTGGCCTTGCCCGGTGGTCATCATCTGCACTTGAACGATGCGCAGGGCGCGGCCCTTGTCGCAGACTGTTTCAATCGCTTCTTTGGCTTTGCTTGACTTGCACCGGACAAGTGTCGAGGCTTGGCGGGTTGAACAGGGAGACAACCACACATGCCAGACATTCACGATCTTCGCCACGGCGCCGGGCGCCGCAAGGACGGCCGATGAGCGCGCCGTTCCTCGTTCGCAGTGCCATCGCCGCCTGCCTCACACTTGCCAGCCCGCTGCTGTGGGCCGGGAGCCTGCCGGTGCCAGTCGATGCCAAGGTGGTCGACCAACGTCCGGTCGTGGCGGGGGAGAGGGTCTACCCCATGGGCCCGGTACGCAAGATCAGCGGTCGCCTGCGCGTCGAGGGCAAGGTCGAGAGCCGCGGCCAGGTCAGCTCGGTCACCTACGAACTGCCGGTGGAGCGCACTGCCCGCGAGGCCTTTACCAGCGCACGTGAGGAGCTGCAGCGCGACGGTGGCTATCCGCTGTTCTGGTGCCAGGGCCGTGACTGCGGCGAGGCCAGCATCTGGGCCAACGATGTGTTCAACAACGCCCGTCTCAATGGTGGCGACGAGCAGCAGGCCTTCATTCTTTTGCGCCGCTCGGCCGAAGAGGCCGATACGCTGGTCGCCCTGTACAGCGTCACTCGCGGCAATCGCCGCGCCTACCTGCATGTCGAGGAATTCGTCGCTGACAGCCCGCTGGGCGAAGTGCTGCCGACACCCGCCACGGTGCTGCGTGAGATGCGCGATACCGGCAAGCTCGACTACCCTGACCTGAGCGCACCACAGCCTGCGTGGGTTTCGCTGCTGGCCCGCAGCCTGAACCTGGACAGCACCCTGCGTGCCAGCCTCAGCGGCCAGGCGGCCGAAGCCTGGCGCGAGCAACTGGTCAAGGCCGGTGTACGCAGTGCCCGTCTCGAAGTGGGTACGGCGCCTACCGATGGCCTGCATCTGGAACTGATTCGTTGAACGAGGGCCATCATGGCCAACAATGACCGTCTGCTGGTCCAGATTCTATTGCTGGCGCTGTTGGGCGCCGCCTTGTGGGTCATGGCGCCGTTCATCTCGGCGCTACTCTGGGGGGCGATCCTGGCCTTTGCCAGCTGGCCGCTGATGCGCTTGTTGACGCGCCTGCTGGGTGGGCGCGAAACCCTCGCGGCCAGCATCCTCACGACGGTGTGGATCCTGGTGGTCGCGTTGCCGCTGGTGTGGCTGGGCTTCAACCTGGCCGACCATGTGCGTGATGCCACCAACTTCGTGCGTGACGTGCAGTTGGAGGGTTTGCCGGATGCGCCGGAGTGGGTGCGTGGCATTCCCTTCATCGGCGAGCGCCTGGTCAACTGGTGGGAGTCCCTCGACCAGCAGGGTGCGGCCCTGATTGCCTCGGCCAAACCGTACCTCGGCCAGGTCGGTAATTGGTTCCTGGCGCGTAGCGCCCAGATCGGCAGCGGCGTGCTGGAGCTTACGCTCAGTATCGTCTTCGTGTTCTTCTTCTACCGCGACGGCCCACGCCTGGCCGCGTTCGTGCAACGCTTGCTGCAGCGCCTGGTGGGCGAGCGCGCCGAGTACTACATCGACCTGGTGGCCGGTACCGTACAGCGGGTGGTCAACGGTGTGATCGGTACCGCCGCAGCGCAAGGGCTGCTGGCGTTGATCGGCTTCCTGATCGCCGGCGTGCCCGGGGCAATCGTGCTGGGCCTGGTGACCTTCATGCTCAGCCTGATTCCGATGGGGCCCCCACTGGCCTGGATTCCTGCCACCGGCTGGCTGGTGTGGAAGGGCGAGTACGGGATGGCGGTGTTCCTCGGGATATGGGGCACCTTCATCATCAGTGGCGTGGACAACGTGCTCAAGCCGTATCTGATCAGCCGGGGGGGCAATCTGCCGCTGGTGATCGTGCTGCTCGGCGTGTTTGGCGGGTTGATCGCGTTTGGCTTCATCGGGCTGTTCATCGGGCCGACCCTGCTGGCCGTCGGCTACAGCCTGCTGCTGGACTGGAGCCGACACTCGGGGCAGGTTCAGCGCTGACCTGCAGCGTTCTCTTCGCGGGCAAGCCCGCTCCTACAGGCACCGCGATCTGCTGTAGGAGATTCTGTCTTGCTCAAAATTTAAAGACCAGCCCAATCCCTGTGGGAGCGGGCTTGCCCGCGAAGAGGCCGGTATTGATGATCCAGAAGCCAAACTTTACGCATTCTTTATTCCCATCCCGCCCCCCCGATCTCGTCCCTTTACGCCCCCCGCCCCGACAATTTCCCCAAAGCGGCCGACGCCGCAAGACGGGGAGATCCACCGATGAACATGCTCGACGGAGTGTCACTGCTGCTGGCAGTGGCGTTGTCCATTTACCTGCTGGTGGCGCTGCTGCGCGCCGATCGCAGCTAGGGAGCGGCCATGCACAGCTACGACTTCGCATTGCTGCTGGCGTTTCTGGCCCTTGTGCTGCTACCAGCACCCTGGCTTGGGCGGTTCTACTACAAGGTCATGGAGGGCCAGCGTACCTGGCTGTCGCCGGTCCTCGGCCCGGTAGAGCAGGGTTGTTACCGGTTGTCCGGGGTGCGCGCCGAGCAGGAGCAGAACTGGAAGCAATACACCCTGGCGCTGCTGGCCTTCAACCTGGTGGGCTTCCTGGTGCTGTTCGCCGTGCTCCTGCTACAGGGCTCGCTGCCGCTCAACCCGCAGCACCTGCCGGGCCAGGAATGGTCGCTGGCATTCAACACCGCTGTCAGCTTCATGACCAACACCAACTGGCAGGCCTACAGCGGTGAGGCCTCGCTCAGCTACCTGAGCCAGATGATCGGCCTGACCGTGCAGAACTTCGTCAGCGCTGCCACCGGCCTTGCCGTGCTGGTCGCCCTGTGCCGTGGTATCGGCCGGCGCTCCACCCACAACCTGGGTAACTTCTGGGTCGACATGACCCGTGCCACCCTGTATGGCCTGCTGCCACTGTGCATTGTGCTGGCGCTGCTGCTGGTGTGGCAGGGAGTGCCACAGACCTTCGCCGACTACGCCCATGCCGTCACCCTGCAAGGTGCCGACCAGAGCATCCCGCTGGGCCCTGCCGCCAGCCAGATCGCGATCAAGCAACTGGGCACCAACGGCGGCGGCTTCTTCGGCGTCAACTCGGCGCATCCGTTCGAGAACCCCACGGCCTGGAGCAACCTGTTCGAGGTGGCTTCGATCATTCTGATTCCGGTGGCACTGGTGTTCACCTTCGGCCACTACGTCAAGGACCTGCGTCAGAGCCGGGCGATCCTGGCCTGCATGTTGGGCCTGTTCCTGATCGGCGGTGCGGTCGGCCTGTGGGCCGAGTACCAGCCCAACCCGGCCCTGGACAGCGCTCAGGTGCAGCAAAGCGCGCCGATGGAAGGCAAGGAAAGCCGCTTCGACACCACCGCGAGCGTGTTGTGGGCCGTGACGACGACCTCCGCCTCCAACGGCTCGGTCAACGCCATGCACGACAGCCTCAATCCGCTGACAGGCATGGTGGCGATGGTCAACATGATGGTCGGCGAGGTGATCTTCGGCGGCGTCGGTGCAGGCCTCTACGGCATGCTGCTGTTCGTGCTGATCGCGGTATTCCTGGCCGGGTTGATGATCGGTCGCACGCCGGAATACCTGGGCAAGAAGTTGCAGGCCCGCGAAGTGCAATTGTTGGTGGCGACACTGCTGGTGATGCCGGTTGGCGTGCTGGTGCTCGGCGCCATCGCCGCCAGCCTGCCGGGGCCGGCAAGTGCGGTGAGCAATCCGGGGCCGCATGGTTTCAGCCAGTTGCTGTATGCCTATACCTCCGGCAC
Source organism: Pseudomonas machongensis (assembly GCF_034961125.1). Lineage (NCBI taxonomy): Bacteria > Pseudomonadati > Pseudomonadota > Gammaproteobacteria > Pseudomonadales > Pseudomonadaceae > Pseudomonas > Pseudomonas machongensis. The sequence goes on from NZ_JAYFUI010000180.1 coordinate 277,800, forward strand.
CGCCAACAACGGCTCGGCTTTCGGCGGCTTCAGTGCCAACACGGTGTTCCACAACCTGATGATCGGCCTGGCCATGCTGATCGGACGCTTCGGCTACATCCTGCCAGTGCTGGCCCTTGCAGGCAGCCTGGCCGCCAAGAAAAGCGCGCCGCAGGGCCAGAACAGCTTCCCCACCCATGGCCCGCTGTTCGCCGGCCTGCTGTTGGTGACCATCCTGCTGGTCGGTGGACTGACCTTCCTGCCGACCCTGGCCCTGGGGCCGATCGCCGAACAGCTGAGCCTGGGTTTCTGAGGATCCGAACATGAACATGCCCATTTCTGAAGTGAAATCTCCCCGCGCCGTCGACCAGACCCGCTTCGCCGCGCTCTGGCGCCCGGCCCTGGTGCAGGCCTTCGTCAAGCTCGATCCGCGCCAGCTCAAGCGCTCGCCGGTGATGCTGGTGGTCGCCCTGACGGCTGTGCTGACCACGGTCCTGTGCCTGGTGCCCGGCAGCGGTGTGAGCACCGGCGTGGCGGTGCAGATCGCCCTGTGGCTGTGGTTCACCGTACTCTTTGCCAACTTTGCCGAAGCCTTGGCGGAAGGCCGGGGCAAGGCCCGTGCCGATAGCCTCAAGGCCGGCAGCCAGGGCCTGACCGCTCAGCGGCGTCTGGCCAATGGCAGCTTCGAAACCGTCGCTGCCACCGCATTGCGCAAGGACGATGTGGTGCGCGTGGTGGCCGGTGAGCTGATCCCGGGTGATGGCGAGGTGCTCGAAGGTATCGCTGCCGTCAACGAGGCGGCGATCACCGGCGAGTCTGCGCCGGTGATCCGCGAGTCCGGTGGCGACCGTTCGGCGGTGACCGGCAATACCCGGCTGGTTTCCGACTGGCTGCTGATTCGCATCACCAGCAACCCCGGTGAGTCGACCCTGGACCGCATGATCGCCCTGGTCGAAGGCGCCAAGCGCCAGAAGACCCCCAACGAGATTGCCCTGGATATCCTGCTGATCGGCCTGACCCTGATTTTCCTGATCGTGGTGGTGACCTTGCAGCCATTCGCCCATTTCGTGGGCGGCAGCCTGCCGCTGATCTTCCTCGCCGCGTTGCTGGTGACGCTGATCCCGACGACCATTGGTGGCCTGCTGTCGGCCATCGGTATCGCGGGTATGGATCGCCTGGTGCGCCTTAACGTCATCGCCCGCTCCGGGCGTGCGGTGGAGGCTGCGGGCGACGTGCACACGTTGATGCTCGACAAGACCGGCACCATCACCTTCGGCAACCGCCGCTGCAGTGCCCTGCACGCAGCGCCCGGTGTTACCCCCAAGGAGCTGGGGGAGGGAGCCTTGCTTGCCTCGCTGGCCGACGACACGGCCGAGGGCAAGTCCATCGTCGAATACCTGCGCCAGTTGCACGACTTCGACGAGCCGGCTGCCGCGCAGTACAGCGCCATCGCCTTCAGCGCCGAGACGCGCCTTTCGGGTATCGACTTCGGTCAGCGCCGCTACCGCAAGGGCGCGGTGGACGCGGTGCTGGCGTTCGTCGGCCTGCAACGCCTGGAAATGCCGGCTTCGCTGGCCCGTGAAGTCGAACGCATCGCCCAGAGCGGCGGCACCCCCTTGCTGGTATGCGTCGACCGCCACTTGCTGGGGGTGATTCACCTCAAGGACGTGGTCAAGCCCGGCATCCGTGAGCGTTTCGCCGAGTTGCGCAAACTGGGTATCCGCACCGTGATGGTGACCGGCGACAACCCGCTGACCGCTGCGGCCATCGCCGCCGAGGCTGGTGTCGATGACGTACTTGCCGAGGCCACCCCTGAGAAGAAGCTGGCGCGCATTCGCCAGGAGCAGAATGACGGCCGCCTGGTCGCCATGTGCGGTGACGGTGCCAACGATGCCCCGGCCTTGGCCCAGGCGGATGTCGGCATGGCCATGAACGACGGTACCCAGGCGGCGCGCGAGGCGGCCAACATGGTCGACCTGGACAGCGATCCGACCAAGCTGCTGGATGTGGTCCAGGTCGGCAAGGAACTGCTGGTGACCCGTGGTGCACTGACCACGTTCTCCATTGCCAACGACGTGGCCAAGTACTTCGCCATCCTGCCGGCGCTGTTCGCTTCGATCTACCCGCAACTGGGTGTGCTCAACCTGATGCGCCTGAGCAGCCCGCAAAGCGCGATCCTTTCGGCGATCGTCTTCAACGCGCTGATCATCATCGTATTGATCCCCCTGGCCTTGCGCGGTGTGCGCGTGCAGGCGGCAAGTGCCGCGCACCTGCTGCGGCGCAACCTGCTGATCTACGGCGTGGGCGGCATCCTGGTGCCGTTCGCCGGGATCAAGCTGATCGACATGCTGCTCACTGCACTGCATCTGGTCTGAAGGAGAGACGAACATGAGCACCTACGTACGCCCGGCCGTGAGCCTGGTCCTGCTGATGACCCTGGTCACCGGCGCACTGTACCCGCTGGCGGTGACCGGTATCGCCCAGGTCGCCTTCCCCGAACAGGCCAATGGCAGCCTGGTGCGCGATGAGCAGGGGCAGGTTCGCGGCTCGGCGTTGATCGCCCAGGAATTCAAGGGCGACGGCTGGTTCCAGTCGCGCCCTTCGGCCGGCGCCTTCGCGACGGTGTCCAGCAGCGCGAGCAACCTGGCACCGAGCAATCCGGCGCTGGCGGAGCGGGTCAAGAGTGATGCCGCCGCCCTGTACCAGCCTGAGCTTGGGCCGGTGCCGCAGGCCCTGTTGACCACCTCCGGCAGCGGGCTCGACCCGCAGTTGCCGCCGGAGGCGATCGCCTACCAGTTGCCGCGCGTGGCGGCGGCGCGGCAGATCCCCATCGAGCGCTTGCAAGCGCTGGTGGATGAGGCCACTCTGCGGCCATTGGTCGGCCCGCCGGTGGTCAATGTGTTGGCGTTGAACCAGGCGTTGGAGCGGTTGGCGCCTGTTACAGATCGCTGATAATCGAGACCGTGTCGCGGCCATCGCGGGGCAAGCCCGCTTCCACAGGTTCACCGGCGCTCACAAGAACGGCGCAGGACCTGTGGCTTGCCCCGTGATGGCCTGCGAAGCTGGCCCCTGGCCCCCTTACCAAAGGATCAAGCATGAGTGATTCCGCCCGCGCCGATGCGCTGTTGGCGAGCCTGCCCCGCAACGGTCGCGGCAGGCTTAAAGTATTTCTGGGCGCAGCTCCCGGCGTGGGCAAGACGTTCGCCATGCTCCAGGCCGCCCATGCCCAGCAGCGCCAGGGGGTAAAGGTGCTGGCGGCGGTGGTGGAGACCCATGGCCGGGCCGAAACCGAGGCGCTGCTCGGTGGCTTGGCGCAGCAGCCCTTGGTGCGCAGCGAGTACCGCGGCGTCATCCTCGAAGAAATGGACCTCGATGGCTTGCTCAAGGCTGCACCACCGCTGGCGCTGGTCGACGAGCTGGCTCATACCAACGCCCCCGGCAGCCGTCACGCCAAGCGCTGGCAGGATGTCCAGGAACTGCTCGCTGCTGGTATCGATGTGTATACCACGGTCAATGTCCAGCACCTGGAAAGCCTCAACGACAAGGTTCGCGACATCACGGGTGTTCAGGTGCGCGAAACCCTGCCCGACTGGGTGCTGCAGGAAGCCTTCGAGCTGGTGCTGATCGACCTGCCGCCACGTGAACTGCTCGAGCGCTTGCGCGAAGGCAAGGTCTACGTGCCTGAGCAGGCGAGGGCGGCGATCGATGCGTTCTTCTCCCAGACCAACCTCACCGCCTTGCGCGAACTGGCCATGCAGGCCGCTGCAGCCCAGGTCGATGCCGACCTTGCCCATGGCTACCGCCAGCGCGGCGAGCAGGCGCCGACCTTGCGAGGGCGCCTGCTGGTCGGGGTCGATGGCGATGAACAGGCCGAGCGTCTGGTGCGCCATGCCAGCCGCGTCGCCCAGCGTCGGCACCTGCCGTGGAGCCTGGTGCATGTCGACAACGGCAGGCTGCGTGAAGAGGGCGCGCGTCAGCGCCTGCAGGCTGCGCAGCAGCTGGCCGAGCGCCTGGGCGGAGAAGTCGTGGTGCTCAGGGCCGGTGAGGTGGCGCGCACGCTCATCCAGCATGCGCTGGAACGACGGGCGAGCCTGGTGCTGGTCGGCCAGTCCCGCGACCGCCTGCGCCGCCGCGTGCTCGGTGCGGGCGTCGCCGCGCGCTTGCTGCGCGACAGCCGGGGGTTGGAGATCAACGTGCTCGACCGCGACACTCAACCCGCACCGGCACGTGCGGTGGTCAATCGCGTCTGGGTCTGGCGCCACTATTGGCTGGCGCTGCTGGCGACCGCACTGGCGGCAGGGCTGGCGTGGGCCGTGTCCAGCGTGCTGGCGTTGCCGAACATTTCGCTGGTGTTCCTCGCGGCGGTGCTGCTGGTCGCGGTACGCAGCAGCTTGGGGCCTGCGCTGGCCTGTGCGGCGCTGTCGTTCCTGACCTACGACTTCCTGTTCATCCCGCCGAGCTTTTCGTTCAGCATCCAGCGCGAAGAGGACGTGCTGACCCTGGTGTTCTTCCTGCTCATGGCGGCCCTGACCGGCAATCTCGCCGCTCGTCAGCGCCGTCAGTTGCAGGCGCTGCGCGAAACCCAGGGCGAGACCCGGCAACTGCTCGACCTGTCGCGCCGCCTGACCGTGGCCACGGATCGCCAGGCAGTATTCAGTGCCGCCGGCCAGCACCTGGGCGATTGGCAGGGCATCCAGATCTGTCTGCTCGAGCGCGATGCCGAGGGCTTGTTGCAGGTCGCCAGCGGCGGGCCGCAGGTCTTTACCGACAATGAGCGCGCCGCTGCCGAATGGGCCTGGCAACATGGCCAGGCAGCAGGGCATGGCAGCGATACCTTGCCCCATGGTCGCTGGTGGTGGTGGCCGCTGGCGGTCGACGAGACTCCCTTGGCCTTGCTGGGTGTGCAGCCGGCCTCGGGCGAGCCGTTGAGCGCGCAGCGCCGTCGCTTGCTGACGGCGCTGGCCGAGCCGCTGGCCCAGGCCCTGGCCCGCGCGCGCCTGGGCGAGCAGCTCGAAGCCGCGCGCCTGCATGGCGAAACCGAGCAGTTGCGCAGCGCCTTGCTTGCCTCGGTGTCCCATGATCTGCGCACCCCGCTGACCGCCATGCGCGGTAGCATCGACAGCTTGCTGGCACTGGGTGATGCGATCCCTCCGGACGATCGCCGTGAGCTGCTCGAAGGCACACGCAACGAAGCCGAGCGCCTGGATCGTTACATCCAGAACCTGCTCGACATGACCCGGCTGGGCCATGGCGGCTTGAAGCTTGCGCGTGACTGGGTGTCGCCCGGCGATATCGTTGGCAGCGCTCTGAACCGTCTGCGCGCGGTGCTGGCACCGTTGCGCGTAGACACCGAGGTACCTGCAGAGCTGCCCCTGCTGTTCGTGCATGCAGCGCTGATCGAGCAGGCGCTGGTCAACGTACTGGAGAATGCCGCACGTTTCTCGCCGGTCAATGGTCGCCTGGCGCTGCGGGTGGAGGTGCAGGACGAGCGCCTGTGCTTCGCGGTCGCGGATCAGGGCCCGGGCATTCCGGTGGCCGAGCGCGAGAAGATCTTCGACATGTTCTACACCGCTGCCCGCGGCGACCGCGGCGGGCAGGGCACAGGCCTGGGGCTTGCGATCTGCCAGGGCATGATCGGCGCCCATGGCGGCAGCATACTGGTCGGCGAGGGCATCGATGGCCAGGGCACCTGCATCACTCTATGCTTGCCGTTGCCTCTTCAACCCGACAGCGACAGTGAAGCCCCATGAGCCAAGCCGCCACCCTTCTGGTCATCGACGACGAACCGCAGATCCGCAAGTTCCTGCGCATCAGCCTCGTGTCCCAGGGCTACAAGGTGATCGAGGCTGCGACCGGCGGCGAAGGCCTGGCCCAGGCGGCGCTGAGCAAGCCTGACCTGGTGGTGCTCGATCTCGGCTTGCCGGATATGGACGGCCAGCAGGTGTTGCGCGAACTGCGCGAGTGGAGCGCCGTGCCGGTGATGGTGCTGTCGGTGCGAGCCAGCGAGGTGCAGAAGGTCGATGCGCTGGATGGCGGTGCCAACGACTACGTGACCAAGCCGTTCGGTATCCAGGAGTTCCTAGCCCGGGTGCGCGCGCTGTTGCGGCACAAACCCCAGGCGGGCTCCGGGCAAGCGGCCAGTGCCAGCTTCGGTGCGCTGGTGGTCGACTTCGCCTATCGCAAGGTCACGCTCGACGGCGTCGAGGTGGCACTGACACGCAAGGAGTACGCGCTGCTGGCGCAACTGGCCGGGCATCCGGGGCGGGTGATCACCCAACAGCAACTGCTCAAGGATATCTGGGGCCCGACCCATGTCGACGACACCCACTACCTGCGCATCGTGGTGGGGCATCTGCGGCACAAGCTGGGCGACGATCCGACCGCGCCGCGGTACATCATCACCGAGGCGGGTGTGGGCTATCGGTTGGTGGCGCCGCCATCGGTCTGAATGCTGCGGGCGGTCCGTCAGGCTCCAGCCCATCGCGCGATATAAGCCCGGTCAATGGTGGCAGACGTTTCGCACCTTACCCTCTAGATTTCGTCAGGCGTGCTGGAAGCCCTGAATAACGATAACGAGGGACCCGACCATGACCACCGCCCCCCAAGCGTCCAACGCCTGGCGCATCTTGTTCCTGCTGTTTCTGGCCAACCTGTTCAACTTCTTCGACCGCACCATACCCGCGATCATCATCGAACCGATCCGCCTGGAATGGCACCTGAGCGACTTCCAGATCGGCCTGATCGGCACCGCCTTCACCTTGGTATACGCCATCGCTGGCCTGCCGCTAGCGCGCATGGCCGATACCGGCTCGCGGGCCAAGCTGATGGGCTGGGGCCTGGCGGCCTGGAGCGGGCTGACGGCGGTCAACGGCATGGTCGGCAGCTTCTGGAGTTTTCTGCTGGTGCGCATGGGCGTGGGCATCGGTGAAGCCAGCTATGCGCCGGCCGCCAACTCGCTGATCGGCGATCTGTTCCCGGCCGAGCGACGGTCGCGGGCGATGGGCATCTTCATGCTCGGCCTGCCGCTAGGCCTGTTGCTGGCGTTCTTCACCATCGGCGCCATGGTCCAGGCGTTTGGCAGCTGGCGTGCGCCGTTCTTCATCGCTGCGGTACCCGGCCTGGTGTTGGCGCTGTTCATCTTCCTGATCCGCGAACCTGCCCGGGGCGCTGCGGAAACCGTTGCCATCTCCCTCGCGCCGATCGATCGCCCGCTGCGTCGGGTGCTGAGCGTGCCCACGTTCGCCTGGCTGGTACTGGCGGGGCTGACCTTCAACTTCGCTTCCTACGCCTGCAACTCGTTCATGGTGCCGATGCTGCAGCGCTACTTCGCCTTGCCCTTGCACGATGCGGCCGTGGCAACGGGGATGATCGTCGGTCTGAGCGGCCTGGTGGGGCTCACGCTAGGGGGCTGGGTGGCCGACAAGGTGCACCAGCGTTTTGCCAATGGGCGTCTGTTGTTCGCCGCGCTGAGCATGTTGGTGGCCACTCTCGCCACCGCCTGGGCACTGCATGCCGGGCGTATCGAGCTGGGGCTGTTCGTCGCGGTGTTCGGCGTCGGCTGGCTGTTCTCGTACAACTTCTATACCTGCGTGTACACGGCGATTCAGGATGTGGTGCAACCGCGCCTGCGGGCTACCGCCATGGCCCTGTACTTCGCCGGGCTGTACCTGCTCGGCGGCGGCCTGGGGCCGGTGGTGGTCGGTGGGCTGTCGGATCATTTCGCCGTGTCGGCCATGGAGACGGCGGGACAGCTGGTGATGAGCGAGGCGTTCAAGGCCCAGGGGCTGCATGACGCGATGTACCTGATCCCGGTGGCGCTGCTGCTAACCCTGGTGTTTCTGCTGGCGGCGTCGCGTTGCTTTGTGCGTGATGCGCAGAAGATGCGCGAGGGGATGGTGCTCGAAGGCGAGGCAGTGACTGCCCGCGCCGCCGAAGCCTGAGCGCTAGCCGACTTGAGCCTGCTCACTCCTATGAGGGCTGAGCAGGCTCTTGGGTTTTGAACGAGTTAGTCGCTCTTTGTCATTGCACAAAGGGATCAACCGTTTGCCGTCTCCAGAAACGCCGCCTCCAGCAACTGACGCGTATACGGATGCTGCGGCGCATGGAAGATCTCCTGCGCATCGCCTTGCTCCACCACGTGCCCGTGCTTGATCACCATCAATTGGTGACTCAACGCCTTGACCACCGCCAGGTCATGGCTGATGAACAGGTACGTCAGGTTGTACTTCAACTGCAGGTTGCGCAGCAGCTCCACGACCTGGCGCTGTACGGTGCGGTCCAGCGCCGAGGTCGGTTCGTCCAGCAGGATCAATGCCGGCTTCAACACCAGTGCCCGGGCGATCGCGATCCGCTGGCGCTGCCCGCCAGAGAACTCGTGCGGATACCGGTGCCGTGTGCGCGGGTCCAGCCCCACTTCCTCCAGCGCCGCAATGATCGCGGCTTCCTGCTCGGCGGGGGTGCCGATCTTGTGAATCCGCAAGCCCTCGCCAACGATGTCGGCCACGCACATGCGCGGGCTCAGGCTGCCGAACGGGTCCTGGAACACCACCTGCATTTCGCGGCGCAGCGGCCGCACGTCCTGCTGCTTCAGCCCTTCCAGCGACTGCCCGTGGAAGCGAATCCCACCCTGGCTTGCGATCAAGCGCAGGATCGCCAGCCCCAATGTCGATTTGCCGGATCCGCTCTCACCAACGATCCCCAGGGTTTGCCCCTGCGGGAGGCTGAAATTGATCCCGTCGACGGCTTTCACATGGTCGACAGTGCGGCGCAGCAGGCCCTTCTTGATCGGGAACCACACCTTCAGGTCGTTGACTTCCAGCAGCGGTTTGCCGATCGCGTTCGCCGCCGGGCCACCGCTGGGTTCGGCATTGATCAGCATCTGCGTATAGGGGTGCTGCGGGGCCTTGAACAGTGTCTCGCAGTCGGCCTGTTCGACGATCTTGCCGCACTGCATCACGCACACGCGGTGGGCGATACGCCGCACCAGGTTGAGGTCATGGCTGATCAGCAGCAGCGCCATGCCCAGGCGCGCCTGCAGGGATTTGAGCAAATCGAGAATCTTGAGCTGCACGGTGACGTCGAGCGCGGTGGTGGGCTCGTCGGCGATCAGCAGTTCGGGTTCGTTGGCCAGGGCCATGGCGATCATGACGCGCTGGCGCTGGCCGCCGGAGAGCTCGTGGGGCAGGGCCTTGAGGCGCTTCTTCGGGTCGGGGATGCCGACCAGTTCGAGCAGCTCCAGGGTGCGCGCGGTGGCCTGCTTGCCGGTGAGGCCTTTGTGCAGCAGGAGGATCTCGTTGATCTGCTTCTCGATGCAATGCAGTGGGTTCAGCGAGGTCATCGGCTCCTGGAAAATCATCGCGATGCGATTGCCGCGGATGCGCTGCATGGGCTTCTCGCCCAGGTGCAGGAGGTCCTTGCCGTCGTAGTGGATGGTGCCGCTGGGGTGGCGTGCAAGCGGGTAGGGCAGCAGGCGCAGGATCGAGTGGGCGGTGACTGATTTGCCTGAGCCGCTCTCGCCGACCAGGGCGAGGGTCTCGCCCTTGCGGATGTCGAAACTGATGCCATCGACGACGCGGTTGACCTGCTCGCCGGTGACGAACTCCACCGCCAGGTCGCGCACTTCGATCAGGGTGTCTTGGCTCATGTCATTTCCTCGGGTCGAAGGCATCGCGGGCGGATTCGCCGATGAACACCAGCAGGCTCAGCATGACGGCCAGCACGGCGAAGGCGCTGATGCCCAGCCACGGCGCCTGCAGGTTGGACTTGCCCTGGGCGACCAGTTCGCCCAGCGACGGCGAGCCTGCGGGCAAGCCGAAGCCGAGGAAGTCGAGGGCGGTGAGGGTGCCGATGGCGCCGGTGAGGATGAATGGCATGAAGGTCATGGTCGAGATCATGGCGTTGGGCAGGATGTGGCGGAACATGATCGGGCCGTTGCGCATACCCAGGGCGCGGGCAGCGCGCACGTACTCGAGGTTGCGTCCGCGCAGGAACTCGGCGCGCACGACATCCACCAGGCTCATCCATGAGAACAGCAGCATGATGCCGAGCAACCACCAGAAGTTGGGCTGCACGAAGCTTGCGAGGATGATCAACAGGTAGAGCACCGGCAGGCCCGACCAGATTTCCAGGAAACGCTGGCCAGCCAGGTCCACCCAGCCGCCATAGAAGCCCTGCAGGGCACCGGCGATGACGCCGACGATGGAGCTGGCGATGGTCAGCGTCAGGGCGAACAGCACCGAGACGCGGAATCCGTAGATCACCCGGGCAAGCACGTCGCGCCCCTGGTCGTCGGTGCCGAGCAGGTTGTCGGCCGAAGGCGGCGCGGGGGCAGGGACCTTCAGGTCGTAGTTGATGCTCTGGTAGCTGAACGGGATCGGCGCCCACAGCACGAAGCTGTCCTTTTTTTCCAGCAGTTCGCGGATATAGGGGCTCTTGTAGTTGGCTTCCAGCGGGAATTCGCCGCCGAAGGTGGTTTCCGGGTAGCGCTTGAACGCCGGGAAGTACCACTCGCCGTCGTAGCGCACGGCGATGGGCTTGTCGTTGGCGATCAGCTCGGCACCCAGGCTCAGGCCGAACAGGATGAGGAACAGCCACAGCGACCACCAGCCGCGACGGTTGGCCTTGAAGCGCTCGAAGCGCCGGCGGTTCAGGGGAGAGAGGGCCATGTCAGTGCTCCCGGCTGGCGAAGTCGATGCGCGGATCGACCAGGGTGTAGGTGAGGTCGCCGATCAGTTTCACCACCAGCCCCAGCAGGGTGAAGATGAACAGGGTGCCGAACACCACCGGGTAGTCGCGGTTGATGGCCGCTTCGAAACTCATCAGGCCCAGGCCGTCGAGAGAGAAAATCACCTCGATCAGCAGGGAGCCGGTGAAGAAGATACCGATGAACGCCGACGGAAAGCCTGCGATCACCAGCAGCATGGCGTTGCGGAATACATGGCCGTAGAGCACGCGGTTGCGGCTCAGGCCCTTGGCCTTGGCGGTGATCACGTACTGCTTGTTGATCTCGTCGAGGAAGCTGTTCTTGGTCAGCAGGGTCATGGTGGCGAAGTTGCCGATCACCAGCGCGGTGATCGGCAGCACCAGGTGCCAGAAGTAGTCCATCACCTTGCCGGTGGTGGACAGCTCGTCGAAGTTGTTCGACGTCAGGCCCCGGAGCGGGAACCAGTCGAAATAGCTGCCACCGGCGAACAGCACGATCAGCAGGATGGCGAAGAGGAACGCGGGGATGGCGTAGCCGACGATGATCGCCGAGCTGGTCCAGACGTCGAAGTGGCTGCCATGGCGCACCGCCTTGGCAATCCCTAGCGGGATCGACACCAGGTACATGATCAGTGTGCTCCACAACCCCAGCGAGATCGACACGGGCATCTTCTCGGCGATCAGGTCGATGACCTTGGCATCGCGGAAGAAGCTGTCGCCGAAGTCGAGCTGGGCGTAGTTCTTGACCATGATCCACAACCGCTCTGGGGCTGACTTGTCGAAGCCGTACATGCGTTCGATTTCAGCGACCAGCGCCGGGTCCAGGCCTTGGGCGCCGCGGTAGTTGGAGCCGGCTACCGATACTTCGGCACCGCCGCCGGCAATGCGGCTGGTGGCGCCATCGAAGCCTTCGAGCTTGGCGATCATCTGCTCGACCGGGCCACCGGGGGCGGCCTGGACGATGATGAAGTTGATGATAAGGATGCCGAACAGGGTCGGGATGATCAGCAGCAGGCGGCGCAGAATGTAGGCAAGCATGTCAGTTCGCCTCGTCCACGAGTGGCACGCGCGCTTCGCTGACGGCCGGGGTCACGTCAGGCTTGATCCACCAGGTGTCGATGCCGATATCGTAGTTGGGTGACACCTTCGGATGGCCAAGGTGGTTCCAGTAGGCGACCCGCCAGGTCTTGATGTGCCAGTTGGGAATGACGTAGTAGCCCCACAGCAGTACACGGTCCAGCGCGCGGGTGTGGGCGACCAGGCTCTGGCGCGAGTCGGCATTGATCAGGTCTTCGACCAGTTGGTCGATGGCCGGGTCGCGCAGGCCGATGGTGTTGCGGCTGCCCGAGCGGTCGGCGGCAGCGCTGGTCCAGTACTCGCGCTGTTCGTTGCCCGGCGAGTTGGATTGCGGGAAGCCGCCGACGATCATGTCGAAGTCGCGCGAGCGCAGGCGCGTGATGTATTGCGAGACGTCGACGCGACGGATGGTCAGGTCGATGCCCAGGTCGGCGAGGTTGCGCTTGAACGGCAGCAGGATGCGTTCGAACTCGGTCTGTGCCAGGAGAAACTCGATCGACACCGGCTTGCCCTGGGCGTCGACCATCTTGTCGTTCTCGATCTTCCAACCGGCGTCCATCAACAACTGGTAAGCCTTGCGTTGCTGCTCGCGAATCATGCCGCTGCCGTCGGTGACGGGATTGTGGAACGCCTCGCTGAAGACCTGCTCGGGAATCTTGCCGCGCAGCGGCTCGAGAATCTTCAACTCGTCGGCGGAGGGCAGGCCCGTAGCGGCCATCTCGGAGTTTTCGAAGTAGCTGCCGGTGCGGGTGTAGGCACCGTTGAACAGCTGCTTGTTGGTCCATTCGTAATCGAGCAGCAGGCTCAGGGCCTGGCGCACGCGGATGTCCTGGAACACGGGCTTGCGCAGGTTGAAGATGAAGCCCTGCATGCCGACCGGATTGCCGTTGGGCAACTCTTCCTTGATCAGACGCCCGTCGCGCACAGCGGGAACATTGTAGGCGGTGGCCCAGTTCTTCGCGCTGACTTCCAGGGCATAGTCGAACTGCCCGGCCTTGAGTGCTTCGAGGGCGACGGCAGTGTCGCGGTAGGAGTCGAAGGTCATGGCGTCGAAGTTGAACATGCCGCGGTTGATCGGCAGGTCCTTGGCCCAGTAGTCCTTGACCCGCTCGTAACGGATCGAGCGTCCGGCCTTGACCTCGGCAACCTTGTACGGGCCGCTGCCCAGCGGGATCTCGAGGTTGCCGCGGGTGAAGTCGCGAGTCTCGTACCAATGCTTGGGCAGCACTGGCAACTGGCCCAGGATCAGCGGCAGTTCGCGGTTGTTGCTGTGCTTGAACTTGAACAAGACGCGCAGCGGGTCTTCGACGATCACCTCGGAGACATCACCGTAGTACTGGCGGTACAACGGCGCGCCCTGCTGGGTGAGGGCGTTGAAGCTGAACACGACGTCTTCGGCGCGGATGGGGTGGCCGTCATGGAAGCGTGCTTCAGGTCGCAGGTAGAAGCGTACCCAGCTGTTGTCAGGGGCCTTCTCGATCTTGCCGGCGACCAGCCCGTACTCGGTGAAGGGCTCGTCCAGGCTCTGGCGCATCAGGGTGTCGTAGATGATGCTGATGTTGTCGGCCGATACGCCCTTGTTGATGAAGGGGTTGAGGCTGTCGAAACCGCCGAAGCTGGACTGGCGGAAGGTCCCGCCCTTGGGGGCATCGGGATTGACGTAGTCGAAATGCTTGAAGTCGGCGGGGTACTTGGGCGGTTCGTCGTAGAGCGTCAGGGCGTGTTGCGGGGCGGCCAGCGCGGGTAGGCTCAGGCAGGCGAGCAACAGGCTGCAGGCCAGGCGCAGGCGAGGCGTCGGCATCATTTGGCTTTCTCCGAAGTCTTGAGCCACCAGCTGTTCAGGCCCAGGGTGTAGGGCGGCGTGGTGACGAAGGCGAACCGGTTGCGGTAGGCCAGGCGATGGTTGTCCAGGTACCAGTTGGGAATCATGTAGTAGTGCCACGACAGCACCCGGTCCAGTGCGCGCGCAGCGGCGACCTGATCGTCGCGGGTGCGGGCGGCCATGAGCGTGTCGAGCAGGTGATCGACCACAGGGTCCTTGATGCCCGCGTAGTTCTTGCTGCCCTTGACGGTGGCCTGGCTTGAGTGGAAGTACTGCCACTGCTCGAGGCCGGGGCTGAGGGTCTGGTTCAGGGTCATCAGGATCATGTCGAAGTCGAATTGGTCCAGCCGTTGTTTGTACTGGGCTCGGTCTACCGTGCGCAAGCGCGCGTCGATGCCGATGCTGGACAGATTTTCGACATAAGGTTGCAGGATGCGTTCCAGATTCGGGTTTACCAGCAGCAACTCCAGGCGCAACTGGCGGCCTTTGGCGTCGACCAGGCGCTGCCCGTCGAGCTTCCAGCCGGCTTCGCCGAGAAGGCCCAGGGCCGTGCGCAAGGTCTGGCGGTCGATGCCGCGCCCGTCGGTCTGGCTGACCTGGTAGGGCTCGGTGAAGAGCTTGGCGGGTAACTGTTCGCGAAACGGTGAGAGCAGCAGCCATTCCTTGCCGGTGGGCAGCCCGCTGGCGGTGAATTCACTGTTGGGGTAGTAACTGGTCGAGCGACGGTAGGCACTGCTGAACAGGGCACGGTTGGTCCACTCGAAATCGAGCATCAGCCCCAGCGCCTGGCGTACCTTGGGGTCGGCGAACGCGTCGCGGCGGGTGTTCATGAACAGACCCTGGGTCTGGGTCGGGATCCGGTGCGGGATCTGCGCCTTGATCACATCACCACGGCGGATCGCCGGGAAGTTGTAGCCGTTGGCCCAGTTCTTGGCCTGGTGTTCGATGTAGATGTCGAACTCGCCAGCCTTGAACGCTTCGAAGGCCACGGTCGCGTCACGATAGAACTCGAACTCCACGCGGTTGAAGTTGTACTTGCCGCGGTTGACCGGCAAATCCTTGCCCCAGTAGTTCTTCACCCGGCTGAACACCAGGCGCCGACCGGGTTGTACCTCGGTGATGCGGTACGGACCGCTGCCCAGCGGAGGCTCGAAGGTGGTGGCCTTGAAGTCACGATCTTGCCAGTAATGCTTCGGCAGCACTGGCATTTCGCCCAAGCGCAGGATCAGCAGCGGGTTCCCGGCGCGCTTGAAGACGAAGCGGATACGCAACGGCCCCAGGATGTCGACGCGCTGCACTTCCTGCAGGTTGGTGCGGTACAGCGGATGGCCTTCCTTGAGCAGGGTGCGGTAGGAGAACGCCACGTCGGCCGAGGTGATGGGGTGCCCGTCATGGAAACGCGCCTCGGGACGCAGGTTGAACACCACCCAACTGCGGTCTTCGCTGTACTCCACCGAGCGGGCGATCAGGCCGTAGCTGGAGGTCGGTTCGTCGCCGGAAGGGTCGTATTGGCCGGTGCCGACCATCAAGGTCTCGTTCAGCTCGTTGACGCCGTACTGCTGGAAATTCGGCGTCGAAACGGGGCTGGTGCCCTTGAAGGTGTAGGGGTTGAGCGTGTCGAAGGTACCGAATGCCATGGCCCGCAAGGTTCCGCCTTTAGGCGCCTGCGGATTGACCCAGTCGAAATGGGTGAACGTGGCCGGGTACTTGAGCGTGCCGAACTGCGCATACCCGTGGCTTTCGGTCACGGTCGCGACTGCGGGGAAGCTCAAGGCCAGGCTCAGTGACAGGAGGAGGGGTCTTATCAAGTCTGGAATCCGGTCAAGGCGGCGTTGGGCTTGGTCCGGCGTACAGTAACAGCTTGTCTGGAATGGAAAAAGGGTATGGCGGGGGCGGTTGTGGAAGCGGGCTGGCCCGCGAAAAGTACACCGCGGTGCATGGCGCCGGCTCGCCGCCCTGACAAGCCCGCGCCTACGCAGTCAGCGCGTCAGGTAGACGGTGAGTGTCTGGCCGGGCTTGAGTGCCTGGCCGCTGCGCGGGTTCCAGCGCTTGAGGTGTTTCATCTCGACATTGAACCGTTTGGCCACCAGATAGTACGAGTCGCCCTTGCGTACCTTGTACTGGGTGGAGCGCTGCTTGGCTGCCGCGACGCGGTTGGCTGAGGCGCTCGGCGCGTTACCGCCACGCAGGGCCAGAACCTGGCCGACTTTCAGGTTGCTGCCCGACAGGCGATTCCAGCGCTGGATGTCCTTGACCGACACACGGTTGGCCTTGGCGATGGCGCCCAGGTTGTCGCCGCGCTTGACTCGGTAACTGCTGGTTGCGGCCGGTGCCTTGGCCTCGGCGAGGGCGGCCTGGAACACGGCCTTGTTCGGTTGCAGGCTGACCAGTTGCTCAGGCTTGAGGTTGGACAGGCTGCTGGTCAGCAGTTGCGCCTTGGCGGTAGGAACGAGCAGTTGCTGCGGGCCATCGACCGTCATGCGTTTCTTGAACGCGGGGTTGAGCTGGATCAGTTCGTCTTCGTCGATATTGGCGAAGGCGGCGACGCGGGTCAGGTCGAGGCGCTCGTTGATGGCGACGGCTTCGAAGTAGGGCTCGTTGGCGATGGGGCTGAGGTTGACGCCATAGGCCTGTGGTGTCAGGACCACCTGCGACAGCGCCAGCAGCTTGGGCACGTAGTCGCGGGTCTCCTGAGGCAGCGGCAGGTTCCAGTAGTCGGTGGGCAGGCCGAGGCGCTCGTTGCGTTCGATCGCCCGGCTGACGGTGCCTTCACCAGCGTTGTAGGCGGCCAGGGCCAGCAGCCAGTCGCCATTGAACATGTCGTGCAGGCGGGTCAGGTAGTCCAGCGCGGCGTTGGTGGACGCGGTGATGTCGCGACGACCGTCGTAGAAGTTGGTCTGGCGCAGGTTGAAGTGGCGCCCGGTGGACGGGATGAATTGCCACATGCCTGCCGCGTGGGCGCGGGAGTAGGCCATCGGGTTGTAGGCGCTTTCGATGGCCGGCAGCAGCGCCAGCTCAAGAGGCATGTCGCGTTCTTCGAGGCGCTCGACGATGTAGTGCAGGTAGAGGCTGCCACGCTCGCCGGCGTTCTCGAGGAAGCTCGGGTTGCTGGCGAACCACAGGCGCTGTTGCTCGATACGCGGGTTGACGTCGATGCTGTCTTGCAGGGCGAAGCCCTGGCGCATGCGCTCCCAGACATCCTCGGGCGCTTTTTGCTCGGCCGGCTTGATCATCAGCGGCGCTGGTTTGTGCTTGATCCGGGCCTGGGAGTTGTGTGCGCGAACGCTGTCGGATTCGTCGACCTGACGGGTGCTCTGGCAGCCCACGAGGGTGGCGGCCAAAGCGAGTGCGCTGACTTGGGCCAGGCGCGTCAGGGCGGCGGAATGAGCGGTGCGGCGGCTACGGGAAGACATCGGCGGACACGGTTTTCCGGGCAAAAAATTTCGGCGATTCTAGAAACCGCATCCAGTCGGGTCAACCTTGGATGTCATGCTGCGATATATCGTGAGGTTATCAGAAACCGTCTTTCCAAGACCTCAAGGCAGCAAAAACAGCGGGTTGGGATTCGTTTGAATGTCCCTTCCATTCGTCTGCTTTTTGTTTAACGGATGTTTCAGTTGTGCGAAGAAACGGATTGGTCAAGCGCTCCAGCCCGATGGTCGAGGGCAGGGTGATGCGATTGTCGGCGCGCAGGCGTGTAACCGCTTCGAAGCGTTGGATAACATGCGGGTTATCCGGCTCCACAGCCTTGGCAAAGCGCAGGTTGCTCAGGGTGTATTCGTGGGCGCAGTAGACGGCGGTGGCTTCGGGTAGCGCGGCCAGGCGCTGCAGGGCCGGTTGCATCTGTTCGGGTGTGCCTTCGAACATTCGCCCGCAACCGGCGGCGAACAGGGTGTCGCCGCTGAACAGCAGCGGGGTCGGTGTTTTTGCACTGTAATAAGCAATATGGCCGAGGGTGTGGCCAGGTACGGCAAGCACCTCGAAGGTCACGCCCAGCGCCGTCACGGTGTCGCCGTCGTCCAGCGCCACGTCGCGGCTCGGAATGCGTTCGTTGGCCGGGCCGTAGACCTTGGCACCGGTCGCCTGCTTGAGTTGTTCCACACCGCCGACATGGTCGTTGTGGTGGTGGGTGATGAGGATGTCGGTGAGCGTCCAGTCGGTGTGTGCCTGCAGCCACTGCAGCACCGGTTTGGCGTCGCCGGGGTCGACCACCGCGCACTGGCGTTTGGCAGTATCCTGTAACAACCAGATGTAGTTGTCGGAGAAAGCGGGAAGGGCATCGATCTGTATCATGGCGCGGATCCGAATCATCTGGCGTGGGACATGAAGGCATCTTAGCTGCGATGGCGTGGCTGAAGAAACCTTCGAGGAAGAATGCAATGACCGACCAAGCCTTTGCCCAGGCCGACCCCGAGTGGGTGGAGCTGATCAGCCTGGCCCGCGACTGGTTCGCCGGGCCCATCGGGCAACTGATGCTCAAGGAGGAAGAAAAACTGCTCGAGGATGAGCTGGGCCGCTTCTTCGGCGGTTTTCTCGTGCACTATGGGCCGAGCGCCGATACACCGCCCAGCGCGCCGCAGGTGCAACGCACGGTGCGCCTCGGCGCGCCATTGCCGGGTGTGGAGATCGTCTGCGAGGAACAGGCCTGGCCGTTGTCCGAGCATGCGGCTGATGTGGTGGTGCTGCAGCATGGCCTGGATTTCAGCCTCTCGCCCCACGGTCTGTTGCGCCAGGCTGCCAGCGCGGTGCGCCCGGGCGGGCACCTGCTGATCGTTGGCATCAACCCCTGGAGCGCCTGGGGGGCACGGCACTTTTTCGGCCGCGGGGCGCTGCGCAAGGCGCGCTGCATCTCGCCGTCGCGGGTCGGCGACTGGCTCAACCTGCTGGGCTTCGCGCTGGAGAAACGCCGCTTCGGGTGCTATCGTCCGCCGCTTTCCTCCCCGGTCTGGCAACAACGCCTGGCGGGGTGGGAGCGGATGGCCGGGGGATGGCAGACCGCGGGCGGGGGTGTTTACCTGCTGGTGGCGCGCAAGATGGTGGTTGGCCTGCGACCGCTGCCCATGGAGCGCCGCGAGCCGATGGGCAAGCTGTTGCCCCTGCCGCTGGCCAAGGTCAATCGTCGTCACAGCGAGCCCTGACCGCGCCGTCCATGGTCGATAACCTGCAAGCGAATGAAGGCGGTACATGAGCGATAGCGTCGAGATCTACACCGATGGTGCCTGCAAGGGCAATCCTGGCCTGGGTGGCTGGGGCGCCCTGATCGTCTACAAGGGCGTCGAGAAGGAGCTGTGGGGCGGCGAGCGCGACACCACCAACAACCGCATGGAACTCATGGCTGCGATCTGCGCGCTGATGGCGCTCAAGCGCGAATGCGAAGTGGTGCTGACCACCGACTCGCAGTATGTGATGAAGGGCATCACCGAGTGGATGGCCAACTGGAAGAAACGCGGCTGGAAGACCGCTGCCAAAGAGCCGGTGAAGAATGCCGACCTCTGGCAGTTGCTCGATGAACAGGTCAACCGGCACAAGGTGACCTGGAAGTGGGTGCGCGGGCATATCGGGCATCCGGGTAACGAGCGGGCCGACATGCTGGCCAACCGCGGGGTGGATGAGCTTCGCGCCAAGCGTTGAGGCACCTGCAAAGCCAGTGGCCTGTTTGATGTATACTCGCCCCCTTTCCCAGAAGTCGCTTGGAGCCCCCGCGTGGAGCAGCAGAACACCCGACTGATCGTCCTCGATACCGAAACCACTGGTATGCCGGTCAGCGAAGGCCACCGGATCATCGAGATCGGTTGCGTCGAGGTCATCGGCCGGCGCCTGACCGGGCGCAACTTCCACGTCTACCTGCAGCCAGACCGCGAGAGTGACGAGGGCGCCATTGGCGTTCACGGCATCACCGACGCGTTCCTGGTCGGCAAGCCGCGTTTCGCCGATGTGGCCGAAGAGTTCTTCGAGTACATCCAGGGCGCGCAACTGGTCATCCACAACGCGGCGTTCGACGTTGGCTTCATCAACAACGAATTCGCCTTGATGGGCCGCCAGGACCGCGCCGACATCTCCCAGCACTGCACCATCCTCGACACCCTGATGATGGCGCGCTCGCGCCATCCGGGCCAGCGCAACAGCCTCGATGCGCTGTGCAAGCGCTACGGCATCGACAACTCCGGCCGCGATTTGCACGGCGCGCTGCTCGACTCGGAACTGCTGGCCGACGTCTACCTGGCGATGACCGGTGGCCAGACCAGCCTGTCGCTGGCCGGCCAGGGCGCTGAAGACAATGAAGGGCAGGGCGGAAATGGTAGCGAGATCCGCCGTATCGTCGGGCGTCAGCCGGGGCGCGTGATCATGGCCAGCGAAGAGGAGCTCGAGGCACATGCCGAGCGTCTGGCGGCGATCGCCAAGTCGGCGGGGGCGCCGGCGATGTGGCAGGCACTGACCGAAACGCCAGCAGGCTGACACCGCCCATACAGTTGCCCTGAGGCTCGACTACCCTGAAATGGACACGCGTCCTTCGGAGGTAGCGGCCTGATGTACAAGGACCTCAAGTTCCCCATCCTCATCGTCCACCGTGCGATCAAGGCCGACAGCGTCGCCGGTGAGCGCATACGGGGTATCGCCGAGGAGCTCAAGCAGGATGGCTTCGCCATCCTCGCCGCCGCCGACCACGCCGAAGCGCGTCTGGTCGCCGCCACTCACCACGGCCTGGCCTGCATGCTGATCGCCGCCGAAGGTGTCGGTGACAACATCCATCTGCTGCAGAACATGGCCGAACTGATCCGCCTGGCGCGGCTGCGTGCACCGGATCTGCCGATCTTTGCCCTGGGCGAGCAGGTTACCCTGGAAAATGCCCCTGCCGAGGCGATGAGCGAGCTGAACCAGTTGCGTGGCATCCTCTACCTGTTCGAAGACACTGTGCCCTTCCTGGCCCGGCAGGTGGCGAGGGCTGCGCACAATTATCTCGACGGCCTGCTGCCTCCCTTCTTCAAGGCGTTGGTGCAACACACTGCGCAATCGAACTATTCCTGGCACACGCCTGGCCACGGTGGTGGCGTGGC
Organism: Pseudomonas machongensis; assembly: GCF_034961125.1. Lineage (NCBI taxonomy): Bacteria > Pseudomonadati > Pseudomonadota > Gammaproteobacteria > Pseudomonadales > Pseudomonadaceae > Pseudomonas > Pseudomonas machongensis. The sequence continues at coordinate 298,434 of NZ_JAYFUI010000180.1, forward strand.
TTATCGCAAAAGTCCGGTGGGCCAGGCCTTTCACCAGTTCTTCGGCGAAAACACCCTGCGCTCGGACCTCTCGGTCTCGGTGCCAGAGCTGGGGTCGTTGCTCGATCACACCGGGCCGCTCGCCGAGGCCGAGGCCAGGGCTGCGCGAAATTTTGGTGCAGATCATACGTTCTTCGTCATCAATGGCACTTCGACCGCCAACAAGATCGTCTGGCATGCCATGGTCGCGCGTGATGACCTTGTGCTGGTGGACCGCAACTGCCACAAGTCGGTGGTGCATGCGATCATCATGACCGGCGCCATCCCGTTGTACTTGTGTCCGGAGCGTAACGAACTGGGCATCATCGGACCGATTCCGCTCGACGAGTTCAGCCGCGAGTCGATCGAGGCCAAGATCCAGGTCAATCCCCTGACCCGTGGCCGCGCACCGCGCATTCGCCTGGCGGTGGTGACCAACTCCACCTATGACGGTTTGTGCTACCACGCCGGCCAGATCAAGCAGGCCCTGGGCGCGAGTGTCGAGATACTGCATTTCGACGAGGCCTGGTTCGCCTACGCCGCGTTCCACGACTTCTTCAGTGGGCGTTATGCCATGGGCACCGCCCGCGAGGTCGACAGCCCGCTGCTGTTCAGCACGCATTCTACCCACAAGCTACTGGCTGCCTTCAGTCAGGCCTCGATGATCCATGTACAGGACGGCGCCCTTCGCCAGCTTGACCGCGATCGCTTCAACGAGGCGTTCATGATGCATATATCGACCTCGCCTCAATACAGCATCCTGGCATCGCTGGATGTTGCCTCGACCATGATGGAAGGCCCGGCCGGGCGATCACTGCTGCAGGAGATGTTCGACGAGGCCCTGAGCTTTCGTCGCGCGCTGGCTAACCTGCGCGCGCACATCGCGCCCGATGACTGGTGGTTCACCATCTGGCAGCCGCCGACGGCCGAAGGTATCCAGCGCCTGGCCGCGCAGGACTGGCTGCTGGAGCCCGGCGCCCAGTGGCATGGCTTTGGCGAGGTGGCGCACGACTATGTGCTGCTCGATCCGCTCAAGGTGACCCTGGTGATGCCGGGGCTGACCGCCGAGGGCGTGCTCGGTGAGCATGGTATTCCAGCGGCGGTGGTGAGCAAGTTCCTCTGGGAGCGTGGATTGGTGGTAGAGAAGACCGGGCTGTACAGTTTCCTGGTGCTGTTCTCCATGGGGATCACCAAGGGCAAGTGGAGCACACTGCTGACCGAGTTGCTCGAGTTCAAGCGCCACTATGATGCCAATACCGTCCTGCAGCTGTGCCTGCCCAGCGTTGTGGCCGTCGCACCGTTGCGTTATCAGGGGCTGGGCCTGCGCGATCTGTGCGAGCAATTGCACGACTGCTACCGTGCCAACGCTACGGCCAAACAGCTCAAACGCCTGTTCACACGCTTGCCGGAAGTGGCCATGAGCCCAGGGCAGGCTTACGACCGAATGGTGAAGGGGGAGGTCGAGGCGGTGCCGATCGAGCAACTGCTCGGGCGTATCTCGGCGGTGATGCTGGTGCCTTACCCGCCAGGTATTCCGTTGATCATGCCGGGCGAACGCTTCACCGAGGCGACCCGTTCGATCCTCGACTACCTGGCCTTCGCTCGAGCCTTCGACAGGGGCTTTCCCGGCTTCGTTGCCGATGTCCATGGCCTGCAGCATGAAGGCGATGGGCCTTACACGGTGGATTGCGTCACGGAATGCGAATGATCTCGACGCCGCTCTGGGCCAGTTCGAAGCGGTCTTCACCCAGGTAATTGACCCGGTCGCCGATGGCCAGGCGATAGGTGGTGATCGGCGCGCCCAGGGTGCTGCCGTCCGCCTGCAAGGTCGACTCCTGGAACTCATGCACCGGATAGATGCGGCCTTCGGCGTCGCGGGCGTGGAATTGGCCGACCAGTACTGCTGCCATGTAGGTTGAAACCTCTGAAATATGGAGAAATATCTGCAGTCATAGACCAGCGAAGGGGGCGGGAAGTTTTCTTGTTACGGAAAAAAACCTCGAGGGCTAAGAAGGGTCATCTATAACTACACAGTTCCCCTTCCCCAGCAGAGGATGCAAATCGCCATGAGCCAGGTCTATTCGGTAGCGGTCGTTGTCGGCAGCTTGCGCAAGGACTCCTACAACCGCAAGGTGGCTCGCGCCCTTTCGGAGCTGGCGCCGTCCAGCCTTGCGCTGAAAATCATCGAGATCGGTGATCTGCCGTTGTACAACGAGGATGTCGAGGCCGCGGGAGTACCGGCGCCTTGGCAGCGTTTTCGCGACGAGATCCGCCGCAGCGATGCGGTGCTATTCGTCACTCCGGAGTACAACCGCTCGGTACCGGGGGCGTTGAAGAACGCCATCGATGTTGGCTCGCGACCTTACGGGCAGAGTGCCTGGGGCGGCAAGCCGACGGCGGTGGCCAGTGTGTCGCCGGGGGCGATCGGTGGCTTTGGTGCCAACCATGCGCTGCGCCAATCGCTGGTCTTTCTCGACATGCCCTGCATGCAGATGCCCGAAGCCTACATCGGAGGCGCGGCGACGCTGTTTGACGAGTCGGGCAAGCTCAGTGACAAGACTCGGCCGTTCCTGCAGGCATTCATTGACCGGTTTGCCGCGTGGGTGAAGCTCAATAGGGCGGTGTGATAGCGCTCACTGTCCTTTTCGCGGGCAATTCGCAGCGGCGAACCGCTGCGAATTGCCCGCCAATGAATCACCGCCAGGCCATCAGACCCCCTGCGGCATCTCCCCCTTGGCCAGTCGTCGATTGATATCGGCAACCACCTCCGGCAGCTCGTTGATGGTGTCGATCAAGTAATGCGGTCGCGAGCCCTCGAACAGCGCATGAATGCGCTTGCGCTCCTGTTCCAGTCTTTCGGCACCCAGCGCCTGGTATTGCTCCCAGGTCAGCCCCAGGGCATTGCCCGAGCACACCAGCGCCACGGTCCACATCCCTGCACGACGACCTTCCAGTATGCCCGGCACGGTGTCGTCCACCTTCACGCATGCGGCGACATCGTCGATGCCCAGGGCAATCACGTTGGCCAGGGCCTGGGCCGGCCATGGGCGACCATTGGGCGTTTCGTCGGTTGCCACCACGTGGTCGGCGACATAGCCATTGCGCGCTGCCAGCGCTACCACCTTGTCCATCACCACTTTCGGGTAGCCCGAGCACGAGCCGATCTTCAGGCCGTCCTTGCGTAGCCCGGTGAGGGTGTCCAGTGCACCGGGAATCAGCGCGGAATGCACGGCGATCTTCTCGATCTGCAGGGGCATGAAACGTTCGTAGATGGCGGTGACGTCGTTGTCGGTCGGGGTACGACCAAACACCTTGCGGTAACGCTCGGCGATTTCCGGCACATCGCACAGGGTGCGGATATGGTCCCATTTGCCCATGCCCATCGGGCCGCGGGCCTCCTCGATGGACACCGCGACATCGAACTCGGCAAAAGCTTCGACGAAGATCTGGGTCGGGGCGAAGGAGCCGAAGTCGACGACGGTACCGGCCCAGTCGAGGATGGCGGCTTGCAGCTGGGTGGGGTTGCTGTAGTTCATGTGCGCGATTTCCATCAATGGGGTGGGCAAAGAGGTCAGATATCCAGCACTTCCATTTCCCGCAGCACCTGGGCCACGGCATCGACGGCGGCCTGCATGCCCGCCGAACCGACCACGCCGATGCAGCCGACGCGGAAGGTTTCGACCTGTGTCAGCTTGCCGGGATAGAGAATGAAACCCTTGGCCTTGACCCGCTCGTAGAAGTCCTTGAACTGGTAGCGGGCGTCCGTGGGTGCGTGGAAGGTGACGATGATCGGCGCCTGGATGTCGGTAGGCAGGAAGCTGCGCAGGCCGATTCTGGCCATGCCGTCGAGCAGGGTCCGGCAGTTGTTGGCGTAGCGTTGGTGCCGCGCTGGCAGACCGCCTTCTTCAGCGTACTGTTGCAGTGCTTCGTGCAGTGCCGCGACCACGTGGGTAGGCGGGGTGAAGCGCCACTGGCCAGTCTTGGCCATATAGGTGTGCTGGTCGTGAAGGTCCATAGCCAGTGAGTGGGCGTTGCCTTCGGCAGCGGCCAGGGCATTTTTCTCGGCGAACACGAAGCCCATCCCAGGCACACCTTCCAGGCATTTGCCGGAGGCGGCGATCAGGGCTTCGAACGGCACCTCACGCGCATCGATGGGCAGGGCGCCGAACGAACTCATGGCATCGATGATCAAGCGTCTGCCGTGGTTCTTGACGACCTGGGCGATTTGGGCGAGCGGGTTGAGAATACCGGTGCTGGTTTCACAGTGGATCAGTGCGACGTGGGTCACGGCCGGGTCGGCGGCGAGCAGGCGGTCGACATCGGCGGCGGTGGTCGGTTGATCCTCGGCGGTTTCGAAGGTGCTGTAATTGCGGCCCAGCACCTTGCAGATCTTTGCCAGGCGCTGGCCGTACGCACCGTTGATCAACACAAGGACCTTGCCATCACGCGGCACGAGGGTGCCGATGGCCGCTTCCACGGCGAAGGTGCCGCTGCCTTGCAGGGGCACGCAGTGGTGGCTGGCGCTGGCGTCGAGAATCGCCAGCAATTGTTCGCAGACGCTGGCGGTCAGCTGATTGAAATCACGATCCCATGAACCCCAGTCCACCAGCATGGCCTGGCGGGTGCGGATCGAAGTGGTCAGTGGGCCGGGGGTCAGCAGAATCGGGGCGCTGGTCATTGCGGGACTTCCTCGGGGGCAGTGGGCAGAAACGACGGGGCTAGGTTGCAATTCGCCCATCCATCAATCAAATTGTTTGTCGTTATGCCAACCATAAGTCAGGCCGATAAATGAACCTCTTTCAACTCCGTGCCTTCGATGCCGTCGCCCGCGAGGGCAGCTTCACCCGTGCCGCGGCGCGCCTGTTCATCAGCCAGCCGGCAGTGACCGGACACGTCAAGGCGCTCGAGGAGCATTACCAGATCACCCTGCTGCGCCGCACTGCGCGGCGTGTCGAGCTGACCGAGGAGGGCACGCGTCTGGCGGCCATTACCCGGGCCATGTTCGGGCTGGCCGAAGAGGCCCAGGCGATGCTCGAAGCGAACCGTCAGCTGCTGACCGGGCGTCTGGAGGTCGCAGCAGACGGACCGCACCGGGTCATGCCGATGCTGGCGCTGCTGCGCGCACGCTACCCGGGCATCACCGTCAACCTGCGCCTGGGCAATGCCCAGGAAACCCTGGCGGCGCTGCTGTCAGAGCACGCCGATGTGGCGGTGCTGACCGAGGTGGAACCGCGCAAGGGCCTGTATCTGCAGAGTTTGGGCGAGTCGCACCTGTGCGCCTTGTTGCCGGTCGGTCACCCGTGGGCCGCCGAGCCGGGAGAGCTGGCGCTGAGGGCTCTGGACAAGCAGGTCATGGTGCTGCGTGAGCCCAGCTCGATCACCCGGCAGACCTTCGACCGGGCCTGCGCTGCGGTCCATGTGCAACCCCGAGTGGTGTTGGAGCTGGACAGTCGCGAGGCGGTAACCGAAGCGGTGGCCGCGCAGCTTGGCATCGGGATCGTCTCTTCGGCGGAGGTAGCGCATGATCCACGGGTAGTGGCGCGCCCCATGGCGGGCGCAGGGCTGCTCAACCGGCACATGATCGGCTGCCTGGAGCGGCGTCGCCCGTTGCGCTTGATCCAGGCGTTCCTGGGGTTGGCCAGTATGTCCGAAGAGGACGGGAGCAGTTCCGGCTGTGCCCCGCTGAGGTGATTGGCAAGAGTAGTCCTGGTTATCTTCCAGGAAACTCCTATGACCACCCTCAAACTCGATCACACTGACAGCTTCATCGTGGACAACATGCCTGCCTGGCTGCACGCCGCTTCGGCCGAGCAAATCACGACCTTGCGACGCCGATTCGACGAGCACCGTGCGGTGGAAACACGTCTTCAGGCCGCGTTCAAGGCGCTGAAGGCTCCCCAAGACTTCGCCTGTAGCCTCCTGAATACGGCAATGGAAAACACGCTGAAGGTCCGGTTGGACTTGCGCAAGAGCTTATGGCGCCAGCGGTGGGACAATTACAGCCTTTTAGGTGGAGAGACGCTGGTCAATCATTTCACCTTTGAACCTGCGATGAACCACCTGATGCAGAACTTCGTATCGGGGCTTAACTTTGACCACCGCACTGGTCTGATCAAGGCCGGGCCCCATGCGTCGCTGATCAGCGAGACGCTGCTCGTGGATACCGCCCGCTTGGCACAGGTGTGTCGCCAAGTTGATGCTGGCGCGCATTACCAAACGCATCTTGAGCAGGTACTGGATGATTCGGTCAGCGCATTGCTGGCCGAGGAGAAAGCCAGGCGCCTGGCGCTGGCGGCTCAGCTTGCGGTTGTGCAGGGTCGCATCGAGGCGGCCGAGCTGGCGGCGCTGGAGCCCCTCCTGGGAAGCGTGTCGACAGTGAATCCGGCACTCCCGAGTGTGCAGGTCAAGCACCTTTATCTGCTGGGTCATGCGGTATTGGGCGCCTTGCTCATAGAGCTGTCGGAGCATGCGAATACATCGGGACCTTCCGACAGCGCGGGCATATTGCTTTTTCTGCCTCATCGACCACTGCAGCGATTTGCCGACTTGAACGGCGTCGCTACTCATCTGGTCACGATGCTCGCGACCCCGCACGAGCATGAAGCCTTGCTCGCGCTGATTGCCCTCGACAGTCGCGTCGCTTTTCAGGCCATGTTGAAAAAGCGCCTGAGCGATGCGGCGCCTGACCTGGAGGTCCTCGGCAGGGTCTGCGGCAAAGCCCTGTTCGCCGAGCTCGCCGAGTTGCAGGTGAAGCAGATCAAGGATGATGCCCGTTATCTGCTGGTGCCAGTGGCGGACGTCGATGACAAGGTCAAGTGGCAACGGTTGCTGACACTGGAGTCCGTCGGCATGAACTTGCTACAGGCGGCATCGCTGTTTGTGCCAGGGCTGGGTCAGTTGTTTCTCGCGGCAACGGTGGTGCAGGTGCTTGACGAGGTCTACGAAGGCGCTGTCGACTGGTCGCGCGGTCATCAACACGAAGCCTTGGAACACATGCTTGGCGTCGCCGAACTGGTTGCTGTCAATGCGTTGGGGGCTGCGGGTGGGGCGGCGGTAGCCCGAGGTTTCCAACGTAGCGGTTTCGTGCAGGAATTGGCTCCTGTCGAGCCACGGCCAGGCACAGGGCGATTGTGGGCCCATGAGCTGGCACCTTACCGCGCCAGGAATGTGCCGCAGCACGCGCAACGTGGCCCCGATGGCCTGTACCGACATGGCGACGAGCGTTGGTGGCTGCATCAAGGCCACCTTCACGGCGTTCGTCGTGATATCGCTGCAGCTCAATGGCGGCTGCAACGAGGCGACGGCAAGTCGGGCTTTGCTCCAGCGTTGCAATGGAACGGTGAATACGGTTGGCGTCTGGCCTGGCAGCGCCCGCAGGAATGGCAGGGCGAGTCGTCTTTGCTCGGACACTTGTGGCCGCTGGCCTCCGAATTCGATGAGCAGCGGATCAAGTCGATTTTGTCGATCGCCGATATTGACCACTCGACCTTGCGCCGGCTCGTCGCCGAGCAACGAGCGCTTCCTGCTGGGCTGCGTGACACCCTCAACCGGTTCGCCGCTGATGGAAGAATCGACCAGTTCTTTCTCGCGTTGCATCATAGCCCGCAAACTGCTGAGGTGGACTTGATGCGTTTTTGCAGCAATCGCCTCAAGCTTGAGCAAATGACGTCTCAGGCTCGTGTACAAGCCATGCTTGATAACGCTGCCATGTTGCGTGAGGAGCTCATGGCACATTTGACCGAGCAGGCGGGCGGGCGCACGGACACTGCCTTGGTACAGCGTGATTTCCCCGGCTTGCCTGATGTGTATGCCGCCGATCTGCTTGACCGTGTAAGCCCCGTCCAGCAACAGCGCTTGCGAAGCAGCGGACGTTTGGACCTGGCATTGGCGGAACGCGCACGGCTGGCGTTGCACGAGGCGTGGATTTGCCGATTATTGCAAGGGTTGTACCTCAACAACGCCTACCAGCAAGAGCTGCCGAGACTGATATTCGCGTTGCTGCGCAGGGAGCCGGCCTGGCCCCGCGAAATCAACTTCGAGGTACGCCAAGGCGCTGTCGACGGACGGCTCATCACAAGCCTGTACCCGGCTGATACAGGAGGCAAGCCCAAGGTACTGGTATGGCTCGCAGGGCAGATGCACGTATTCGAGGATGGCACGCGTCTGCTCGTCGAAACCGAGGGCGCGGGTGGGCTGTTGGAGTGCTTGTGGCATTTTCTGCCCGAGGCAGACCGCCAGCGGCTGGGATGGACGGGCCAGGCAGCCATCGAAGCAATGCGTGCCGACCTCCGGCGCCGTCTACCGAACAGCCGGACCCAGGTACTCGAACTGCTGAATGTGCAGCCGCCCAAACCGACGTTCCGCCCACCGGTCCGCCTTCCGGACAGGCGTTTTGGCTATTTGATGAGTGGCCGTGGTGGGCGCGGCAGTCATGTGGCCGAACGCACGCTGGAGGATCGGGTGCGCAGCCTCTATCCAGGGTTCAGCGAAAGGCAGCTGGAGATCTATCTTCAGGTTCTCGATGAGCAGCCTGGATCTTCCTTCACAGCCTTGCTCGAGCAGGAGCAAAGCTATGTGCAACTTGACCGTGACCTGCAGAGCTGGGCCGACGATGAAGACGGTGCAGCGACGCGTCGACAGCGACGTCAGGTGGCTGATGAAATCCGTCGCTGCTGGCGTTTTCAAGGATTGGCTGGCAGGGCGCATAGCAACGGCGACCCTGGCATGGTGCTGGTACTGTCCGGTCTGGATGCGGCCGAGCTGCCGGATCTCTCCGGGCATGAGGGGTTCAGTCACGTCAGTGAGATGACCCTGTCGCACATGCAACTGCGCGATCTTCCCACGGGCTTTCTACAGCCATTTGGCAGTTTGCTGACCCTGAATCTGGACAGTAACAGGTTGACCGTAGTCCCCCCGGCGCTTTCTGCATTGCCGCATCTACGTGAACTGACGCTTTCGCGAAACGAGCTCCACATCGATGCAGCAGGCCTTGCCTTACTCGGGCAGATGCGCCAACTGCGTATGCTGGACTTGAGCGAAAACCCGCTCGGGATGTTCGGGCTGGCGCTGGATCAAATGCCGCGTCTGCGCCAGTTGGGTCTGCGCAATGTTGGCCTGACCGAGGTCCCGCGACATCTGGAACTGGGGGTCTCCCTGGACTATGTCGATCTGCGCGACAACCGCATCACCGCCTTGCCGCTGAGCCTGCGCAACCGGACTAGGCAGTGGCGGCGAAGGCTCGCGCTGGTGGGGAATCCGCTACCCGAGCAGTACCGTGACCAGTGGATCGACCCGAGCTGGACGTCTGAGAGCGAGGCCGAGAGCGACGTACACAATGGCACGCGCTGGCTGGAGCGGCTCGACGATGCGTCCCGGGTCACCCGCGCCGCGCAATGGGACCGCCTGCAGGCGGAACCGGGAAGCGCCGATTTCTTTGGCTTGATTCACGCACTGGCGGACACCAGCGATTTTCGCTTGGCGCGGGCGCACCTGGAGGCCAGGGTATGGGCCATGTTCGACATGGTCGAACGGAATACGGCTGTGCGTGAACAGTTGTTTGCGCTTGCGAGTGAGCCACGCACCTGCGTGGACAGTGTGATTTCGACCTTCGGCCTGCTGGAAGTCAAGATGCTCAGTACTGCCGTCGAGAGCGGCTCAGCGGACGAGGTCGAGACGCAATTGCTGGACCTGGCACGGAGGTTCTTCCGTCTCGACCAAGTGGAAGCCTACGCCCGAGAGGACGTCAGGCAGCGCCGCGCCGGTGGGCGAGGCGTCGATGAGGTGGAGGTAAGCCTGGCCTACAGGGTAGGGTTGGCGCAACCCCTCGACTTGCCAGGCCAACCGCGTACGATGCAGTTCGAGACCATCGCCGGGGTGAGTCGGCAAGATCTGCAGGCGGCGCAGGCCGCCGTGCTCGAGGCAGAGGCCAGTGATGCGCTGGCGGTTGACATCAGCCAAAGAAGCTTTTGGCTTGATCGTTTGCAAAGATCGCACGAAGCAGCCTTCGGGTTGATACGCGAACCGTTCGTGACGCGAATGGAGGCTGTGTATGCTCGTCGTCACAGCCTCACGGATGCCGAGTACGACGCTCAGGGCAGAGCGATCGTTGCGGAGTGTGAGTCGGCAGTAGGTGCCAAGGCACTCGAGCTGACCCGCCAGGCACTGGCACGTCAGACCGAGTGAGGCTCAGCAGACCCGGTACATGAATTGTTCAGGAGCTGGCCTTTTTTCGTCATGGCCCTAAGATGGCCTGCATTGGGCAATCTGGATAGCCGATGAGCGAGAAAGATACGATTTCCATGCAATTGGTGCGCGAAGCGCTGCTGCAGACCTGCCCGCAGGGCAAGGCTGACGCAGCGCTGCTGCGGCGTGCGGGAATCGATGAACGCAGCTTCGAGCAAGCGGATGCGCGCGTTGGTGCCGATGCCTACGCGCGTCTCTGGCGCTTGCTGGCACGTCGATGTAACGACGAATTCTTCGCGATGGACCCGCGCGGTCTGCGTAGCGGCAGCCTCTCGTTCATGTGCCAGGCAAGCATGGCGCAGCCCACGCTTGGCGCAGGGTTGGAGACTGCGCTGGGGTTTCTCTCGTTGATGCTCGAAGACCTGCAACCCGGGCTGGTGCGCCAGCAGAGCCTGGCCGAGATCACTATCAACGAACCGCGCGATGAGCCCCGGCGTGCCTTCACCTATTTTACGTTCTGGATGATTGTCCATGGCGTTGCCTGCTGGCTGGCGGGCCGACGCATTCCCATCCTCGCCATTGACCTGCGTTGTGCCGAGCCGCCGTTTTGCGACGATTACCGTGTGATGTTCTCCGAGAACCTGCAGTTCGAGCGCCCGCGTACGCGCATGATCATCGCCGCCGATTGCCTTGACCTGCCCCTCAGGCGCACGCCCGAGGAGTTGCAGAAGTTTCTCGCCGAGGCTCCGGGCAACATCCTGGTCAAATACCGAGATCCCGACAGCCTCGCTCGACGTGTGCGTCGCATCCTGGGGAAGCTCGACCCCGGCCAGTGGCCCGACGCCGAACGTCTGGCCCGCGACCTGTGCCTGTCCTTATCGACCTTGCGCCGTCGCTTGGCAGAGGAAGGGCAGACCTACCAGGGGCTCAAGGATAGCGTACGCCGACAGCTGGCGATCGACTGGCTGAGCGAGGGATCGCTGGCGATGAGCGATATCGCCGAACGCCTGGGGTTTGCCGACGCCAGTTCGTTCTATCGCGCGTTTCGTAAGTGGTTTGGCTGCAACCCAGGAGGGTATCGGGCCTTCGTACTGGGTGGCTCGCAGGTACAAGGCAAGAATTCCGGCTGAATGCCGAGTGGTGCCTGCACCAAGGTGGTGGTTCCCAACATGAGGTACCTTCGATGACCACCCCTCTGGCGGCACCCAAAGCAGACCTTGTTGATGAGTTCATTGGCGAAAACCTACCCGACTGGCTTAGCAAGGCGCAGCCGGCGCAGATCAAGGCGCTGCGAGACGGCTTCGCAGCTCATCGTCAAACCGAGCAGGGCTTGGCAACAGCCTTGCTGCGCCTGGTGCCTCTGCAAGCGTTTGCCCTGCCATTGCTGCAGCTGACACTGGAACGCGATCTGGGCCTGAAGATCGACCTGCTGTCGGTGTTGTGGCGTGAGCGCTGGACCAAGTTCTCGTTGCCGGGAAACCAGGCGTTCAATACCTACCAGTCTCATCATCCGGCGCTCTACCATCTGCTGCAGAACTTTCCTGACGATGCCGAGTTTGGCGAGGGCACTGGGTTCGTCGCCGAGCAGTCCGATGACCGCAATGCTCCGGCGTTGTTCACTGACGCCAAGGGAGTGGCTAGGGCTTGTAACCGCTTGGATATCGGCAAACGCTATCAGGCCCACCTGGCGGAGGTGTTCGACTCGTCCACCGTTGCGCTGTTGGCCGAAGACAAGCGTCAGCGCTTCGACCTCGCCATCGAAATTGCCGCGTTGAAAAAGTCATTGGTGCGAGCCGACCTTGATCTGCTACGCCTGGTCAGTGCCGGCAAGCCCGCGGGTCACGCCAGCTACGACATCGTCAGGGTGCGGCAATTAGCATTGCTCGGCCACCCGTTGGAGGGGGCCTTGACCGTCGAATTGGCCAACGTCTGGCCGCGTGGGGTGCGGGCGAGCCTGCGCGTCCAGGCAGTCCTGCTGTACCTGCCAGACCAGCCGCTATGCCGATTCGACTCTTGGCATGCATTGCAGGATGCGTTGGTGAAGCGCCTGCAGAACCCCGCGAACCAGGCGAAGCTCATCGAACGCATGGCTCTCAAGGATCGGGCGAGCTGTCTGCAACGGTTGAGTGTCCGCCTGAAAGATGCCAAACCCGATCTGGAGCCGGAGGGCGAAGTACTGGCAGGCAATGTCTTCGTCGCCCTGGCCGACGGGCAGGTAAATAGGCTGCGTAGTGATGCGCGCTATCTTGCGGTTCCCACCCAGGACGCCAATACCGAGCGCAAATGGGCCAAGCTCCGTGCCCTGGAGAGTGTGGGTGAAACATTCGTGCAGTTGGGGGGAGTATTAGTCCCGGCACTTAATGCGATGTTGATCGGCGCACAGGTGGTGCAAGTACTGGGGGAGGTATTCGAGGGCGTCGATGACTGGGCGCGCGGTCATCAGCATGAGGCACTGGAGCACCTGCTCGGGGTGGTCGAAAGCGTGGCGGTCAATGTCGCACTGGCAGGTGCGGGGCATTTCGTCGCGCGGGCCTTCAGCCGTAGCGCTTTTGTCGATCAGCTGGTACCGGTGTCTAACCAGGCTGGCACCCATCGCCTGTGGCACGAAGACCTGTCACCTTTTCGCGAGCAGGCCTTGCCCAGCGGGGCGGTGCTGGGCGAAAACGGCTTGTACAGCGATGGCGTGAATCACTGGTGGCAGCAGGAGGGATACTTCCATTCTGTGCATCAGCCCGACAATTCCGGTGAATGGCAACTGCGCCGTACCGATGGTCGTGCGGGCTTTGGGCCCACGCTGTTCGGAAATGGCGAGGGCGCCTGGCACCTGGCTTGGCAACGGCCAGGAGAGTGGCAGGGCGCGCGCACCCTGCTGACGCACTTGTGGCCGCGTGCGGCCGAGCTCGACGACGTGGGTATCACTCAGGTTCTACGAATCAGTGGCATGGACGAGGCCGCTTTGCGGGGGCTCGCCGTGGAGCGGCGTCCCCTGCCCGCAGTGCTTCGCGATACGTTGCTGCGCTTCACGGCCAGCACACGCATCGATAGGTTCTTCAACGCCCTTGAGCAAGACATTGCCCATGGCGCGGACTCGTCGTTGTTCGACTACTGCCTGGAGCAACTGATGGACCCGGCGTTGGACGGAAGTGAACTTGCCGGACAGATGATCGACGATGCGCCGCGGCTGCGCCATGCGCTGATGGCGCTTCTTTCTACGCCAGAAGTGCCGGAGGGTGCAGACCTGAGCCTGATTCGACGTGATTTTCCAGGATTGCCCGAGGCCTATGCGCTCGACCTGCTGTCTCAGGAGAACGCCGTGCTCGTCGAGCAGATGAACAGCCGTAACCGCGTCCCGCTGGCACTCGCCGAGCAGGCGCGCGAAGCCTTGCAGTCGGCACGGGTTGCCCGGGCGATCGAGGCACTGGTGCTTGGCAACAGTTACAGCAATGATCTGCCTGAACTGGTGTTTGGTCTGCTGCGTCGCCATGCTGGATGGCCTATGCGGATCAACTTCGAGGTGCGTGAGGGCAGCGCTTTCGGTCGCTTGACCAGTCGCCTGTTCCCCTCTTCTACGGCGGGTGAGCTGTGGACACTGGTCTGGGAAGAGGGAGGGGTGCGTGTGTACCAGGATGGCCTCGAGGCAGTTGATGCACCTGAGTCGCCCCTCGATCTGTTTGCCAGCCTCCTGGCCTTCCTGCCGGACGAGCACCTTGATCGCCTGGGCTGGTCTGGTGAGGCGGGGGCGACAGTTATGCGCCAGGATCTGCTCAGCTGGTTGCCCGCCCGGCGTGACAAAGTGATCAGCCTGCTGGGGATGAGCGAGATCCGTCCCAGCTTCCGCCCAGGCAGGCGCATGCCGGATGGTCGCTATGGTTATCCCCTCAGTGGTCGTGCCAGTGCCGGCTCCTCGGCGGCGCGGACTTTGCGCGACCGCGTGCGGGCGTTGTATCCGGGGTTCAGCGATTGGCAGGTCGAAACCTATGTCGAACTGCTCGAGAACTCGCCGGGTTCGGCGTTCACCAACCTGCTCAGTGAGGAGCTGGAATTTCGCAGCTTGAATCGCGCCTTGCGAACCTGGGTTCAGGACCCCCCGCTCGCCTCGGCGAGAAGTGCGCGTCAATTGCTGGCCGATGAGTTGTTGCGCAGCTGGCGTATCGAAGGTCCAATCGTACGGGGTGGCAACAACGAGCCAGGCATGCGCCTGAGCTTAATTGGTGTGCCGGTTGGTGAACTGCCGGTCCTGCCAGCAGGCACCAATTTTCGGCATGTCCTGGAGCTGAATCTGATCAACCTGGGGCTTTCGGCAGTGCCTGCTGGGTTCCTCAGGCACTTTGGCCATCTGCGCAGCCTCAACCTCAGCAACAATATGTTGTCCGAACTGCCTGGCGAGATGCACCTGCTGACCAGCCTGCGCACACTCAATCTGTCGCGCAACCAACTGCAGATGGATGCCACAGCCTACTCGGCGCTGGAGGGGCTGCAGCGCTTACGTATCCTGAATCTCAGTCGCAATCCGTTGCAGACGTTCAGCTTGTCGTTGCGACCGCTTCAACGTCTTTACGAGCTCGAGCTGCGTATGACTCAATTGAGCGTGTTTCCTGCGGACCTGGTACAGGCCGAACTGCTGGAGTACATCGATCTGCGCGACAACGGTATCAGCGAACTCCCTGACGCGCTGTTGCAAGCGCCTCTCTCTGTGCGTCAGGCGTTGCGACTGGAGGGCAACCCCTTGCCTGGCGATTATGCTGAGCGACTGTCGGGCCATGTGCCTAGCCAGGCCGTGCCTTCGTCCTTCAATGCTCGGGAGTCCTGGCTAGAGCACCTTGAAGAGGGCGAGCGTGAGCGGCGAGCAGCGCAATGGGATCGGCTTTCTGAGGAAGAGGGCAGCGAGGAGCTGTTCGCGTTGCTCGGACGACTGGTGCAGAGCAGCGATTTCCGTCTGGCCCGCACAGATCTCGAGCAGCGTGTCTGGGCGCTGCTGGACGGCATAGAGCTTGATACGCGGTTGCGTGAAGACATCTTCAACTTTGCGGCAAACCCTACCACCTGCGTCGACAGCGTGGCTTCTTGCTTCAGCGCTCTTCAGGTGCGGGCGTTCATTGCCAACGGTTTGCGCGATGTGCCCGCAGCGCAAGCCCAAAGTACCCGACTGATGCTAGGGCGCAGGCTGTTTCGTCTCGACAGGGTCGAGCAGTACGCTCGGGACGATATGGTGCAGCGGGTCGAGAATGGGGCCGGGGTCGATGAGGTCGAGGTGAGCCTGGCCTATCGGGTGGGGTTGGCCCGTGAACTTGACCTTCCAGGCCAGGCACGGAGCCTGCAGTTCGAGACGATTGCTGGCGTGACCCGTGCTGATCTCGACGCCGTGGTGGCACGCGTTCGTGAAGCGGAGGCAGGTGATGAGCTGGCGCAGTTCATCAGCGAACGCGACTTCTGGCTCGACTACTTGCGAGAAACCGAGCCCGCACAGTTTGCGGCCATCGAAGCGCCCTCGGACGAGCAGATGTCGGCACTCGACGAACGAAGGGACGAGCTCGCCGATCTGGAGTACGTGACCGAGGCCAAAGCGTTGAAGCAGTCGCGTGAGGCCGACTTGCAGGCATTGGCGTTGCGCTTGACCCGCGATGCACTGGACGCAGGTCGCTAGGCCGATCAGCCGCAGGCCATGACCGGAGCTCATTCCTCCTGCCATGGCCCGGACGGTCCAGCGAGAGTGCATGACGCGATTTGCGAAAGGAGCCTCTCCCATGACATCTATCCCTCCCTTGACCGTCGGTAAGCCCAGTGTTGCCGATGCAGTCGATGACTTTATCCGCACCGGGTTGCCCGAATGGCTCAAGCGTGCCTCACCTGCCCAGATCAACCGTCTGCGCGATCGCTTCAAGAGCAGCCGGGTCAGCCAGGACAAGGTGCGTGCGGCAACGCTCGACCTGATCCCGCTGCACACCTTCGTACTTGAGCAATTCACAGCTCTGCTCGGCGACCGGTTGCCCAAGGACTGTAAGCTCGATCAGTTGCAGTGGCTGGATGTCAGGCGCGAGTTCGGCCTGGTTCCGGGAGTGCATTGGCCGTTCTATCGACCGGGTTACGTGCGACAGCCAGGGTTGCTGCGACTGATGCAGAACTTTCACGCCGACGACGCCGCGCTCGAGGGCAGTGGGCTTGTGCATCCGGGGGCTGATGTTGTGTTGTCAGGTCCGGCGAACGATCTGGCACGCGACTGCCGCAAGAAAAATGTCGGCAGCCTTTACCAGGCTCAGCTAGCGCAGGTTTTCAGTGCATCGAACTGCGCGCTGCTGGCCGAGGACAAGCGCTTGAGCCTGAGCCTTGTGATCGAGATCGCAGCGCTCAAGGGAGAGATATCGGCGCTTGAGCAGATTGCTTTGCAGGATATCGCCCAAGGTGTGCCCGAGCAGCATGAGACGCTGCTGCGAGGTTATTCCGGCATGCTGACGGTGCTGGGTTGCAGTATCACTGATGGCCTGACCATCGCACTGCGGGACGCTGCAGGTGTGAGCAAGGGTGTCATGCTGTACCTGCCCAGTGACCCGCAGCTTGCTCTGCGGCGTTATGACTCGTGGGAAGACCTGAGTGCGGCTATGGTCACCGCGCTCGAGGACAAGGCTTACCTTGAGTTCTTCAGTGGTCTGGTTGGGTTTGAGCAGCGGCCGACGTTCCTGCAGACACTGGGCAAACGTCTGGCCGATGCCAGCCCGGATCTACAGATCGAAGGCAGGACAGTGCAGGGCGAGTTGTTCGCGGAGCTGGTGGCGCAGCAGGTGCAGCGGGTGAAGTCCGACGCACGGTACGTGCTGGTCCCGACCGCTGACGCGGATCATGCTGCGACCCAGTCACGCCTGCAGGCGTGGCAGTCGATCGGGCTCGGCTTGGCCAATCTGGCAGGGCTGTTCATTCCTGCGATCGGTGCGATTTTGTTTGGCCAGTTGGTGGTGCAGACCCTCTCGCAGGTGTTCGAAGGGGCTGTCGACTGGGCCCGTGGTCACCAACATGAAGCCCTTGAGCATCTGCTCGGCGTGGCCGAGACCGTTGCTGTCACGGCGGCGGTGGCTGGAGGGGCTTCGGTGGTTGCACGGGGGTTCGTGCGCAGCAGTCATGTTGATGGTCTGGAGCCTGTCGACGTGCAAGGCGTCGGTATGCGTCTTTGGTCAAGCGCGCTGGACATTTACGTTACCGAGCCGTTACAGCCGCGCTTGCAGGATGACGGGCTCTATCGCACTGCCGACACGCGCTGGCTGCGGGTTGGCAAGCGTTTCTTCGCCGTGCACCAGCCGTCGGGTCAAGGGGGCTGGCGCGTGCGTCACCCGCGCCGTGTGGCTGCCTACGGCCCTGCGCTGGAAACCCTCGGTGAGCGTGGCTGGCGGCTGCACCTGGAGCGACCGCTGGAGTGGTCGGACGAGACTCGGATGCTGCAGAGCCTATGGCCCCTGGACCCGGCGTTGACCCGCACCGAGGCCTTGGCCGTCCTCGACATGGCGGACGTCGACGTCGAAGAGTTGCGTGGCTTGCTGGTGGATAGCCGCGAGCTTCCGGCCAACCTGCGCGAGACGTTGCGGCGCTTCGACGCTGACCGGCAGGTATCGGCGTTCTTCAAGGCGCTAGCCGAGGATCAGCTATCCGTGGACGATGTACGTATCGAGGCGTGGTGCCTGGCGTTGCCAGACTCGCACAAGGCGGACAGTGCCGGGCTGCGTGTTGCCTTGCTGGCGCAGGAGCCGGTGCTGCGCCGCGATCTATTCCAGCATCTGGTGACCGAAAACCTGCCTGCAGATCCGCTGTGTACGCTGTTGCAGCGTGACTTTCCTGGGTTGCCTGCACGGTATGCCGTGCAGGCAACCGCCCAGGTGTCGAGCCATCTGCGCACGATCGCCGTGACTGAATCACGCGTACCGCTGGGAGTCGCGAACGACGCCCGGTCACTGCTGCAACTGGCTCGCTTGAGCCGCGCCTGCGAGTCGCTTTACCTGGATAATGTATACAGCGACGAGGGTGCCGAACTGGTTCTGGCGCTGGCAGCACGGCTACCCGGGTGGCCGCAGACGTTGCGCCTGGTGCTGCGTGAAGGAACCCTTGATGGACGGGTGGTCAAGGCCGTCGGCCCTGTTGCCGACACTGGCTCGCAAGTCACACTGGTGCATAAGGATTGCCAGTTCCAACGCTACGACCATGGCGGTCGGAAGCAGGGTGAGCCCGCGTTTTCTATGGCACAGGCGCTGGTCGACGCGCTACCGGTCGAGGTACGGACCTCACTGGGGCTCACAGGTACGAATGCAGGTCTGCTGCTGCGTGCGGCGTTGCGTGCGCAACTACCGAGCACACGCAGTGAGCGTGTAAGTCTGCTGGGCTGGACCCCACGTAAATCCTGGTTCAACCCTGGACGGCGCATGGCTGATGGGCGTGTTGGGTATCCGCTCAGTGGACGCGGGCAGCCTGGCTCCTCCTGGCAGCCGCTACTGGACCGTCTGCGCGCGATCTATCCTGATCTTTTACCCGCGCAACTCGAGGCGCTACTGAGCCAGATGCAGCAAGCGCCTGGCTCCCTGTACCGGCGGCTGGCCGAGCTTGAGCGCGATTACGAGCGACTGGAGAGGGCACTCACGGGTTGGCTGAGCGCCGGTCTTGGCGGCAGTAGCCACGCTGCCCGCGTCCAGGCGGCCGAGCGCATGCGCCAAGCCTGGCGCCTTCAGGACGGGCAGCAGACCCTGGTGATCAGTGGCGTACAACTGCAGACCTTGCCCGAGTTCGTCCACCCGACGACGTTCGCCAACGTTACCACGCTGGTCATCAGCGACACCTCGCTCACTCATGTGCCGACCGACTTCCTGCATTGCTTCAGCGCTTTGAGGGAGCTGAACCTGAGCGGCAATCATCTGCTGGCCTTGCCACGAGGTATCGTTCACCTGGTTGAGCTGCGTCGTCTGCGACTGGCGCGTAACGACATTCGCCTCGATGAAGCAGGTGTCCAGGTGCTGACGGGCCTGCAACATCTGAACGAGCTGGACCTGAGCCACAATCCGTTAGGGGCGTTGATCTTGCGCTTCAATCACCTCCCGCAACTGCGCGAAATCAGTGTGCGCCACTGCCGATTGGGCGCCTGGCCGGACGGCCTGGAGCAGTGCGGGTTTCTCGAGCGCGCCGACCTGCGCGACAACCAGATTCGTGTCGTGCCAACGGCCATCCTCCAGATGCCGAATGTCTTCCGCCGCGGTTTCATGGTCGAAGGCAATCTTTTGTCGAGCGTTGAGCTGCGAGGGCTCTATGCTCTCGACGCGATCCAGGAGCATCTGCACCTTCCAGAGCGACTGGCCCGGCAGAATGTCGACGTGGTGCGCGCCTCATGGTTAGACAGCGGCGATTCGGCCTTGTACAACGCGCAGCTCTTCCAATGGGACACGCTGCAGGCTATGCCGGACAGCGACGGGTTCTTCCAGTTGCTGGGGTGGCTGACGCTCACCCAGGACCATGCCCAGGTGCCAGGGGTGCTGTCGACACGCGTATGGTCGTTGCTCAATGCCATCAGCGTCGACACTGACCTGCGCAACCAGATTTACGCGCTGGCCGACGACAACCTGACCTGCCTGAATGCGGTCAGTGACCGTTTCAGTGATTTGCAGCGCTGCGCCGCGATTGCGCGTGCCGATGCCAACACCTTGCATGAGCGGGGCAGTGAGCTGATCACACTCGGTCAGGGGCTGTTTCGCCTGGACCAGTTGGACGCGTTCGCTCGTGCCGACATCCGTCGCCGGATCGAAGCCGGCGATAGTGTCGACCAGCTTGCAGTGCGCTTGTACTACCGAGTGAGCCTGAGGGAGCGCCTGAGCCTACCGTTCACTTCGCGGTTCATGGACCATGCCTCGGCGGCCGAGGTGACTGACAGCCAGCTTCAGGATGCGCTGGTGGCGGTGAGGGCAGCGGAGTCGATCGAAGCCCTGGGTGAAAGCCTGAGCCGGCGTGCGTTCTGGCGGCGCTATATGCTTGAGCGCCATGCTGCGGTTTTCGACGGCGTCGAAACGAACCATCAGGAACGGTTGGCGGCACTTCAGGCCAGGGCTGACCAAATTTTGGCAGAGAGCCTGGCCCTGGAGATCGAGGCACTGGAGGGCCGGCGGGACGTCGAGGAGCTCGAGATGATACGTGAGCTGACCCAGCAAATGCTGCTTGGCCGGGAGCGGGGGCTTGGCTGAAAGCTCAGGGCGCTGAGCAACAGTGACCAAACCGATCATGCCTGATGAGCGCTTTTGCCATTGTCCGCAAGCGCTGGCAGCGCGACTATCGTCGGACCTAGGGTTCAACTCCAACAACAAGAAACCAGGAGTCCGACGATGCGTGATTACGCCGAGGCCGCGCGAGCATTCGAATATGACCAGGTTGCCGCAGGCGCCTTGCATGGCAACCTGCGGGCACTCAACGCCTGTGTCGAGTGCTGTGACCGACATGTCGGCCGCAACCTGCCTGCGCTGATCTGTGAAGACCAGGAAGGTAACGGCGCGCGCTACAGTTTCGAGCAACTGCAGGCCATGGCGGCACGCATGGGCAATGTCCTGAAGGATCAGGGCGTGGGGCCTGGGGACCGGGTCGCCGGCCTGATGCCACGTACCGTCGAACTGCTGGTGACGATTCTCGCCACCTGGCGACTGGGGGCGGTATACCAGCCGTTGTTCACCGCGTTCGGTCCCAAGGCCATCGAGCACCGTCTGGAGCAGTCCCAGGCCCGGGTGGTGGTCACTGATCGCAACAACCGCGCCAAGCTGGACGATGTCAGCGGCTGCCCGACGATCATCACGGTCGGTGCTGCGGCGCACGAGCTGGATTTCCAGCAGGCGTTGGAGGCGGCAAGCGATCACTGCGAGCCGGTAATGCGCAGCGGCGACGACCCCTTTCTGTTGATGTTCACTTCCGGCACCACAGGTCCGGCCAAACCGCTCGAGGTTCCACTGCGCGCGATCGTCGCCTTCCAGGGCTACATGCGCGATGCCATCGACCTACGCCCCGACGATACCTTCTGGAACCTCGCGGATCCGGGTTGGGCCTATGGCCTGTATTACGCGGTCACCGGCCCCCTGGCGCTGGGACACGCCACCACGTTCTACGATGGTCCGTTCAGCGTCGAGAGCTGTGCACGGATCATCGACAAGCTGGGCATCAGCAACCTGGCCGGCTCGCCCACCGCCTATCGCTTGCTGATCGCAGCCGGTGAGGCGTTCTCGGCACCGATCAAGGGGCGTCTGCGGGTGGTCAGCAGCGCCGGTGAGCCGCTCAATCCCGAAGTGATCCGCTGGTTCGCCGACGCCTTGAACGTGACCATCCACGACCACTATGGCCAGACCGAGCTGGGCATGGTGCTGTGCAACCACCATGGCCTGGCGCACCCGGTAAACCTGGGGTCGGCGGGCTTCGCCATCCCCGGGCATCGCATCGTGGTGCTGGACGAAGCTGGCAACGAGCTGCCTGCCGGTCAGCCGGGGATACTGGCAGTCGACCGCGAGCAGTCGCCGCTGTGCTGGTTCGGCGGGTACCACGGCGTCCCCACCAAGGCGTTCCTCGGCAAATACTACCTTTCCGGCGACACCGTCGAGCTCAATGCCGACGGCAGCATCAGCTTCGTCGGGCGCAGCGACGATGTGATCACCACCTCCGGCTACCGCGTCGGTCCGTTCGATGTGGAGAGTGCGCTGATCGAACACCCGGCGGTGATCGAGGCGGCGGTGGTGGGCAAGCCTGACCCCCAGCGTACCGAGCTGATCAAGGCTTTCGTGGTGCTGGCCGCAGGCCATAGCGCCAGCCCTGAACTGGAAGAGGCTCTGCGCCAACATGTGCGCCAGCGCCTGTACGCCCACGCTTACCCGCGTGAAATCGAATTCGTCGGCGAGCTGCCCAAGACCCCGAGCGGCAAGCTGCAACGCTTCATCCTGCGCAATCAGGAAATCGCCAAGCAACGCGCTGCGCAGGCCACCCCTGCTGGCGCCTGAAGGAAGACCTCCATGAACGTTCAACGCAAAAGTTTCATCGTCACCGGCGCCGCCTCCGGGCTGGGCGCCGCTACCGCGCAAATGCTGGTCGAGGCCGGCGCCCGTGTGATGCTGGTCGACCTCAACGCCGAGGCGGTCGAAGCCAAGGCGCGGGAGCTGGGTGACAACGCCCGCTTCGCAGTGGCCGACATCAGCAGCGAGCTGGCGGCCCAGGCAGCGGTCGAGGCGGCCGTCAGCGCCTTCGGTGGCCTGCACGGGTTGGTCAATTGCGCGGGGATCGTCGGCGCCGAGAAGGTCCTGGGCAAACAGGGGCCGCATGGCCTGGCAAGCTTTGCCAAGGTGATCAATGTCAACCTGATTGGCAGCTTCAACATGCTGCGCCTGGCCGCAGCGGCCATGGCCGAAGGGCCTGCGGACGAGGGCGGTGAGCGGGGTGTGATCATCAATACCGCCTCCATCGCTGCCTATGACGGGCAGATCGGCCAGGCGGCCTATGCCGCCTCCAAGGGTGCGATTGCCAGCCTGACACTTCCGACCGCCCGTGAACTGGCGCGCTTCGGTATCCGCGTGATGACCATCGCCCCCGGCATTTTCGAGACGCCGATGATGGCCGGGATGACCCAGGAAGTGCGTGATTCGCTCGCCGCCGGGGTGCCATTCCCACCACGTCTCGGCCGCCCGCAGGAATATGCGGCGCTGGCCCGCCACATCATCGAGAACAGCATGCTCAACGGCGAGGTGATCCGCCTCGACGGTGCACTGCGCATGGCTGCCAAGTAAGGAGAAGAGCTCATGAGCCTCGTCAATGATCCGATCGTCATCGTCAGTGCCGTGCGCACGCCCATGGGTGGCCTGCAGGGCGACCTGAAAAGCCTCACTGCACCGCAGCTGGGCAGCGCAGCGATCCGCGCCGCAGTCGAGCGTGCAGGCATCGATGCCGCCAGCGTCGAGCAGGTGTTGTTCGGTTGCGTATTGCCCGCCGGGCTTGGCCAGGCGCCGGCGCGCCAGGCTGCCCTAGGGGCGGGCCTGGGCAAGCACACCACCTGCACCACCCTGAACAAGATGTGCGGTTCCGGCATGCAGGCGGCGATCATGGCCCATGACCTGTTGCTGGCCGGCAGTGCCGATGTGGTGGTGGCGGGTGGCATGGAGAGCATGACCAACGCCCCGTATCTGCTGGACAAGGCTCGCGGCGGCTATCGCATGGGGCATGGCAGGATCATCGACCACATGTTCATGGATGGCCTCGAGGATGCCTACGACAAAGGTCGCTTGATGGGCACCTTCGCTGAAGATTGCGCCCAGGCCGGGGCCTTCAGTCGCGAGGCCCAGGATAACTTCGCCATTGCGTCGCTAACCCGTGCTCAGGACGCGATCAAGAATGGCCGCTTCAGCGCCGAGATCGTGCCGGTGGAGGTCACCGAGGGCAAGGAGAAACGGCTTATCAAGGACGACGAACAGCCGCCCAAGGCGCGGTTGGACAAGATCCCCCAGCTCAAGCCGGCATTCCGCGAGGGCGGCACGGTGACGGCCGCCAACTCCAGCTCTATCTCCGACGGCGCCGCGGCCCTGGTACTCATGCGCCGCAGTGAAGCCGACAAGCGTGGTCTCAAGCCGCTGGCGGTGATCCACGGTCACGCAGCCTTCGCCGATACGCCTGCGCTGTTCCCGACCGCACCGATCGGCGCCATCGACAAGCTGATCAAACGTACTGGCTGGGATCTTGCCCAGGTGGACCTGTTCGAGATCAACGAAGCCTTTGCCGTCGTCACCCTGGCCGCCATGAAGCACCTGGACCTGCCCCATGACAAGGTCAACATTCATGGCGGCGCCTGTGCCCTGGGCCACCCGATTGGCGCCTCCGGTGCGCGCATCCTGGTGACGCTGCTTTCGGCGCTGCGCCAGAACAACCTGCGCCGCGGTATCGCGGCCATCTGCATCGGCGGCGGCGAAGCCACGGCGATCGCGGTCGAATGCCTGTACTGAGGTGAACCATGCTGGTAACTGACGAGCAACAACAGATCGCCGATGCGGTAAAGGACTTTGCCCAGGAGCGCCTCAAGCCGTTCGCCGAACAGTGGGACAAGGAGCATCGCTTCCCGCGTGAAGCCATCGACGAGATGGCCGGGCTTGGCCTGTTCGGGATGCTGGTGCCGGAGCAGTATGGTGGCAGCGATACCGGTTATGTCGCCTACGCCATGGCCCTGGAAGAAATCGCCGCCGGCGACGGCGCCTGTTCGACCATCATGAGCGTGCATAACTCGGTGGGCTGCGTGCCGATCCTGAAGTTCGGAACCGAGCAGCAGAAACAGCGTTACTTGGTGCCGCTGGCCAGCGGTGCGATGATCGGCGCCTTCGCCCTCACCGAGCCCCAGGCGGGCTCCGACGCCAGCAGCCTGAAAACGCGTGCGCGTCTGGATGGCGATCACTATGTGCTAAACGGCAGCAAGCAGTTCATCACTTCCGGTCAGAACGCCGGCGTGGTGATCGTCTTTGCGGTCACCGATCCTGAAGCGGGCAAGCGTGGGATCAGTGCGTTCATCGTGCCCACCGACTCGCCGGGCTATCAGGTGGTGCGGGTTGAAGAAAAGCTTGGGCAGCACGCCTCCGACACCTGCCAGATCGTTTTCGATGACGTGCGGGTGCCGGTGGACAATCGCCTGGGCGAAGAGGGGCAGGGCTACAAGATCGCTCTGGCCAACCTCGAGGGCGGACGTATCGGCATCGCTTCGCAGGCCGTCGGCATGGCCCGTGCGGCGTTCGAGGTCGCGCGCGACTACGCCAAGGAGCGCCAGAGCTTCGGCAAGGCGCTGGTCGAGCACCAGGCCGTGGCTTTCCGTCTGGCCGACATGGCCACACGCATCGCCGTGGCCAGGCAGATGGTGCTGCATGCCGCCGCCCTGCGCGATGCCGGGCGCCCGGCGCTGGTGGAAGCGTCGATGGCCAAGCTTTTCGCCTCGGAAATGGCCGAAAAGGTCTGTTCGGATGCCTTGCAGACGCTCGGCGGATATGGCTATCTGAAGGACTTCCCGCTGGAGCGCATCTATCGCGATGTGCGGGTTTGCCAGATCTACGAAGGCACCAGTGACATTCAGCGCATGGTCATTGCGCGCAATCTTTGAAGGAGCAGCTTGCATGGCATTCGAAACAATCCTGCTGGACATCCACGGCAAGGTCGGCCTGATCACCCTCAACCGTCCCCAGGCGCTCAATGCCCTGAACGCGCAGATCGTGGCCGAGATCAATCAGGCCCTGGACCAGCTCGAGCGTGATCCGAACATCGGTTGCGTGGTCCTGACTGGCTCTGCCAAGGCCTTCGCCGCAGGTGCCGACATCAAGGAGATGGCCGAGCTCAAGTATCCGCAGATCTACGTTGACGACCTGTTCAGCGACGCCGACCGCATCGCCAATCGGCGCAAACCGATCATCGCCGCGGTGTCGGGGTTCGCCCTGGGCGGCGGCTGTGAACTGGCGATGATGTGCGACTTCATTCTCGCCGCTGACAACGCCAGGTTCGGCCAGCCGGAAATCAACCTCGGCGTGCTGCCGGGTATGGGCGGCACCCAGCGCCTGACCCGTGCCGTGGGCAAGGCCAAGGCCATGGAACTGTGCCTGACTGGCCGCCTGATGGGCGCAGAGGAGGCCGAGCGGGCAGGGCTGGTGGCGCGCGTGGTGCCCCAGGCCGAGCTGCTGGAAGAAGCGCTGAAGGTGGCGGCGACCATCGCCAGCAAATCGATTCCGGTGAGCATGATGGTCAAGGAAAGCGTCAATCGTGCTTTCGAGGTGAGCCTGAGCGAGGGTGTGCGTTTCGAACGTCGCGTGTTCCACGCGGCGTTTTCCACGGAAGATCAGAAGGAAGGCATGGCAGCGTTCATCGCCAAGCGCGAGGCGCAGTTCAAGGACTGTTGAGGTTGAGGGGCAGCGCCAGGGCGCTGCCCCGCTGTTTCAGTCAGTGAAGAAGTACTGTTTTGCGTCGGCCAATGAGATCGGGCTGCGGTACACCTCTTCTTGATTCGGCGAGTGCGGGTTGGTGACCATCTTGCCCTGGGCAAAGCGTTGACTGGCCAGTTTCAGATGGCCGGCAACGAAATCCTCCCTGGTGGCGGTGCTTGAGCGATAGTGGAAGTGGGCATACCAGATCGCCTGCCCGTCGTGCTGCACGACATATTCGTCCAGGAAATCAGCAGGCCTGCCCTTGACCTTGGTCAAGGCTTTGCGCGTGCCGACAGGCTTGATCGTTATGTTGGTCTGCTCGATCAGAAATTGCAGCTCACCCATGCGCGGTTTTTGCTTGAGTGCCGCTTTGGTGCGCAGCCTGATGCTTTCGGTCGTGAGCTGTGCCGTCAGGTCCTCGATCTCCTTGATGACGATCGCCGCGTCGCCGCCTGCACTCGCCTCATCGGTGGCATTGTCCGCAGTGAGGCGGCGTTCTATGGACTCGCGGGCACTGTCGAGACGCCCGCGATGGTCCTTGAGAATTTCCTCTATCTCCACCGGCAGGTAGTCGTTCGAGTACGACTTGCTCAGGCGCGCCAGCTCCTTGCGCGCCGCAGTCATGCACGACCTGCCGTTCTTGAGCAGGCGCTTGAGCTTGGGCGGTTGTGCGGCAACAGGCGCCTCAGGTACAGCGGCTTCGAGCTCGACCCAGCGATCGTCCTTGAGTGTGTAGCTGCGAGTGGGTGTTTCACTGGCGGGGGTGGGGATGTCGACGATGCTCGGTTCGCCTTCACGTACCGTGCCCAGCAGGATGCCATGCTCCTGTGTCTCTATCAGCCCGGGCAGTTGTGCGCGCAGTTGCTGGACTGTGCTGACCGGGATGAACTCAGGCAGCTCGTCGGCCTCCCTGGCGACATCGTCGGCGAACGCGTCGAAATCCTGCTCCATGCGCTTGAATTCATCACGGCTGCGCTCGGGATCCATATGTCTGATCAGATTGTTCAGCTGTCGCCGAGCTGTTCTGAGCTGGCCAGTGATACTGCTCAGGACCCTGGCAGACACTTCCTCTCCCGGGCTCTTCAATCTGGCCAGTTGCAGGTGCTGCGTGATGCTCATCTGCAGGTTGTTCCAGGCGCGCTGAATCCAGAAGGAGCTTTCCTCATCCAGTTGCTGGAGCATGGTCATGCGGTTGATGCAGGCCTCGATGCGCATCCAGCGCAGTACCAGGTTCGAGGAGGGCTTGATGCCACCCTTGTCCACCACCTCGATGTAGCCGCTAATCTCGGTCTGGTGCTCGCTACGCAGCTTTTCGAGTTGTGCCCTTTGCTCAGTGAGCAGGGGGCCGTGCTCCACCATCTGGTCCAGTAGCAGCAGTATCTTCTCGATGCATTCAGCGAGGGTGGTGGCCTCTGCAGGGGTTATCTCATGACCACTGTTCTGCCGATCGTACATTTCGAGCATCTGAGCGCGCAGTGGGTCATGCAAGCGATTCAGAGCACGAAAGACTTCCTGTTCGCAGCGCACTTGCTGACATAGGGCAAAGGCACGGCGCACCTTGTACTTCTCCAGTACCGCGCGCTCGTTGCGTTGCCTTAGGTGCTCGAGGTGCTGTGCCCAGAACGTCGAGCACTCCTTGGCGGTGCTCAGGTATTTATGCAGCGAGGCTTCATCTTCCTTGCCCTCGGCGTCCTTCAGTGCATCGATCAGCATCTGCTGGCGGCTTTGAGACTGTGCTCGTTCCTCGATGATTGTTGCATTCAGCGTTGTCAGGGCCTTTGCGTTCTCGGCCTTGAGTTGTGCGATTCGCTTGCCCAGGGGCATGCCGCCCTTGAGATGCAGGCGCAGATCCAGCTCCCAGCGGCCACTCTCTTCATGGCGAAGCCAGGGCCCCGGCTTGTCCGGGTTGGCGGCGTCGATGATACGCTGACGTTGTGCTATCGGATCCAGCTGCACCTCGTAAACACCGCTGTCCAGTGAGACCCAGGTGCGTGCGTCATGCAGGAAAAGGCCCTGCAACGCACCGTGAGATATCGGAGGCCCCAGTTCAGCGACCTTATAGGGCGCACGCAGCGCCAGCAGCGATTGACGCTGGGCGCTGTCAAGCTTGAACAAGGGATTGCTCCAGGAAAAATCGAACAGTGGATCGGGGGCGCTGCTCACCAGTGTCGGCAACTGATCGACGGTTGGGGTGGCCAGCGGGTCGACGGTGGGGGCTTCCAGCGGTCGTTGCAGGTCGATCCTGCGACGGGCGTGGGCGAACAGCAGCGTGGCGAGGTTGAGTAGCAGCTCTACCAGGGTGGCAGCGCGATCACTGGTGTTCTGTGGCCGGTCGCTGGTTGCCTGGAGAAAAGAGCTCTCCATCTGAATGATCCAGCCCGCGGTGGCCACGGACTCGGGGGCGAAAGGCAGTACCGTATTGAGTAACAGCCAACCCAGTGTCTGCCAGCGTGCCCAGCGTGTCTGTTCGCTGCTTTGTGCATGGCTGCTGAATTGGGTAATGGTTTCCTCCACGCAGGCCTTGTACAGCGCTGATGCGGGGTCTAGGCAGGGCGGTTCGATCGACAGCGATGCCGGGGCGGGTTTGCCGAACGGCACTGCCCAGTCGTCCTCTCCTGGATGGAACAGGTGCGGTTCGCGAAAACCACCGTAGGCGTATACCTTGCGCGCCTGCTCCGGGAGCCGTTGCAGGATGTCATCCTGCAGGTCGCCAGGTGTGGCAAGCGCCTCGAACAGTGCTATACGGTCCTGGAAGTAAGATAGGGGCGTGGCCAGCAGTGGGCGATAGAGCAGGCATGGGCCGTCATTGCCGGCACTCTTCTCGATCAGCCAGGTATTGCTCACATGATCAGGGCTGGCATCGAGGCTAGACTGCAACGCGAATGGCCGAAGGTACCACTCGACCGACTGGGGCTGCGGGTTGGTAAACAGTTGGCCAATCTCTTTGGAGAGGTCAGGGCCCGACGTCAGGCCCCGCAGGTTCAGGTCCATGACCAGCAGCGGCAACTGGCTGCGCAACTGCTTGCGCAACAATGCTGTGCGACGCTGTGCTGCTTGCGGGTCGTCGAGCAGCTTGGCGCGCAGCATTTGCGGATAGTGCTTGGCGATGTCTGCCTGGGTGATCAGTGCGCGCAGGTAGGTTTCGTCGAACCATGGCGGCACGCCACTGCCATCGACAGATTCGACCACCACCTTGCCAGGCTGCAGCAGCCCTAGGTTGGCAATGGCCAACTGCGCGAGATCGAATCGTTCGACATGAATACTGCCACTGGTCTCCAGCGCACCTGCCCCGGGTATTGCGACGGCTGTGACCTGATGGTTCGCGGCACGCAGTTGCTTGAGGTCAAGGTCGAAATCGGGATGATCCTTGAGTATCCACTCGTAGAGCTTGGCATAGGCAAATGTCTGTGCGTCGAGGATTCCGTCCAGCCAGCCCTTCTTGCCGGCGCCCTCGTAGGTCTGGGCGATATCCGTGAGTACCAGGGCATAGCGCTGCAGTTGCCCTGGTTGCGCATTGCGCAACCACTCCGGCAACTCGGCGGCCAGGCGATCATGGGCCGCAGTGTCGTCGATGCCACACAGGCTCAACATCGAGGTGGTGCGGTCGAGCGCGAGCGCCAGTTCGTCGGGTCTCTGGAGTTGATCGGGTATCGAGCTGACAATGAGTGAGCCATGCAACTGTTGCTGCAACAGACCGCTGGCCTGATTGTCGAATGGCCGCCCGGGGATTCTGATCAGGCGCATCACTGTCTTTGCAGGCGGCAATGAGGCGGGCAGTCGTCGCCTGCCCCTGGCCAGCATCGCGTTACGGCTTTGATACTGCAGTAACCGACCACTGGTGGTGAACAGCAAGGTTACGGCCTCCTTACCCTCAGAGGCCGGGCTTTCGATCAACAAGGCACTGGCAAGGTCCGGGTCGAGTTGCCAATTAATCAGCATGTCCAGGCGCACGTTGTGCAGAACGAGACCCGGGTTATCCGAGGTGTTGTCCAGCAGTTGTTGGGCAACCGCCAGCGTTCTGTCATCCATGGATTGCTCTTTGCGATGGCCGTCCAGCGCGGTTTTGTAGCGCTCGCGCAGGTACTGGCTGCACCATTGCCACGGCGACTTGCCGTGATGCTTGTCTGCATCCGTCCAATAGTCGGTCAGCGCCTGACAATATTCCTTGAGCAGAAACGGCGCGGTTTCGTCGATCAGGGTCTCGATCGGGTGGAGTGAGGATTCCAGGGTCTTGTCGGCGAGGCTTGGCTGGGTTTGGATCAGTATGTCTTGCAATGGTGTGAGGTTGAGGGTCGTCTTGAAGATGTAGCGCTGTATCAGCAAGCTGACCAGCGAGCGCTGGTGAGGCTCCGTACCGGGCTTGCCTGTGCTGCGAATGAATAGGGTCGCCGGATCGAGTGAGGGATCCAGCATGCGGGCCAACCATTGCTGCTTGAGCATGCGACTGGCCACATCTTTAAGCGAGGGGCGCGTCTGGAAGTGTTTGGCAATCTCGCAGTCCAGATCACCGACCTGTGGGCGGGGGGTAGAAAGGCTCATGATTGAGGTTCCTTTACGAAGGGGAACCCCCAGATGATCATCGTCGACAGGTGGCGTAGAGGTAGCCTGTCACTACCCCGAGCCAGAGCGTTCGGTATTGTAGCTGCAGGCTGACAGCAGGGCGGCTGTTGTTGCATATTAATGGGGCTGCGCCGCTCTCCGTGATGGTGTTCATCCCCGAGTATGGTCCCGGGGCAATCCGTCCGATTCGGCAGATTCCTCTGTCATTTCTGTTGCCCCACGGGGCCGGGCACCTTAGACTGCCGCCCCCTGTAAAAGAGTGCCGATTGGCGCTTGAAGAATTCCGCTGCCTGCGAGCCATCGCCGGCGGCACCCGAATCGCCCAAATGCACATTTTTTCATAGAGAAATCGATGACCAAGGAACAGTTGCTGGCCATGTCGGCCGATGACTACATGAATGCCGATCAGCTCAGGTTCTTCACCGCGCTGCTGCAAGCGATGAAAGTCGAGACCCATGAGCGCATCGAGCTGAGCCGCACCACCATCGAAAGCCTGGACACGCCCTCTGACCCGGCCGATGTGGCTTCGGTCGAGGAAGAGCGTCACTGGCTGGTCAATGCCATCGAGCGCGACCAGCGCCTGTTGCCGCAGCTGGAGATGGCCCTGGACCGTATCGCTGACGAGAGCTTTGGCTGGTGCGACGACAGCGGCGAGCCGATCGGTCTGCAGCGCTTGCTGATCAGCCCGACCACCAAATACTGCATCGAAGCCCAGGAGCGTCACGAGCAGCTCGACCGCCATCAGCGGCAGATCTGACCGGACACACTCGGCGCAAGGCCCTGCGGAGCAATCCGTGGGGCCTTTCGCGTTTCCGCAGGAGCAGAAAGCATTTCGATTTGTTGCGATTGATGCAATACAGCTCTACGGGCAAGCGCTTTTTCCCGGCCTTGGCGGGTCGTATTCTAACCATGTAGTTAGCTTGCTAATTAAGTGGAGAGGGTCATGCAATCCCGGGTGAATGTGGCAGTGATGATAGGCTCTGGTGTACCTGCGATGCTGCAGGCACAGGGACAGCGGGCATGCTGGGTAGTGTTGGTCGATGGCGAGCGTCGCGGTACGGCCTTCGCCAGCCGGGCTGAAGCGCTGGAGTGTCAGGCTGCCTGGCTGCAGCAACTGGCGAAGGGATAGGCGGCTTAGATATCCAGGCTTAGCGCCAGCTCGCAGGCTGCCAGGTGGCTGCGGCGAAAGCCCATGACTCGGCCAGTGGCACGCTCGGTGATGTGGAAGAACGCGACGCCGGCGGGAATGACCACGAAACGTGCGATGTTGCGCACAGGTCGGATGTAAGAAATGTTCGAGACCTCTCGACGGATTTCGGTGTTTTCGTGCATATTCTTTCCCCTGTAAATGCATGGATGAATACCGGACCCATTCTGCCGAGGGGCCTGGCTTTATCTATTGCATCTTTTCTGGCGGCATTGTTGTCAGACAATATTGTTCCCCCTGTGGGATCTATGCTGAGCGTTCTCTTGGGGTTTTGGCTGGCGTGCGAGGGTGAAAGATCCTGCCTGCCGTATCGACGAGCCCCGCAGACGTTTCACGCATCATGTCACTAACCTTTCAGACTTCGCTTTGAAATGGCCGCCGCGTCACGCTTTCACGACTTCGTGTGGCGGCGGGAAACAACCGGTTCGAGGATCACTTCATTGGCAGTCAGTACTCTGGATACCCACGCCCTGTTCGCTTTGGGCGACTTGCGGGCCAAGTTGGTCAAGCTCTTTCAGGGCCGTTTCATCTACGTCACCGAGCAGAACCCCGATGGCCTGTACATGGCCGAGATCGATACCGACAACGCGATGGTCGTCGATGACAAGCAACGTCTGGAACTGAAGGTCGGGGATCACTTCCGGGCCGCGGTCCTGCCCAGTCGCGAGGGTGGCAAGCTCGAGCTGCGCTTTCGCGACATAAAGTTCAACATATATGGCGTGGGTGACTATGCGTTCGTCTCGGTACCCGAGGGCGATGGCATTGTTTTCCGTGACGGGCAGGGCGTGATGCTCGTGTTCGCTGCCCAGTCCCAGGTGGCGGAAGGCCTGGGCAAACTGCTCAAGGCGGTGACCGGCAAGGTCGCCAAATGGCGCAAGGGCGAGCTGACCACCTTCAAGGCCAGTGAATGAGTGGCGACGATGAGCTGCCTGCGGGGCGCGCCGAGTTTCACCAGCGCCACAAGGCGCAAGCAATCCTGGACGCCGAGCGCCTGATTGCCCATCGATCACAGTTGAGGGATGGTTGGCTGGCCTGGGTGGCGGGGGAGCTCTATCGGCTCGGCCCGCCTCCTTATGTGGCCATGGTTCGGCGCGA
The DNA here is from genome assembly GCF_034961125.1 of Pseudomonas machongensis. Taxonomy (NCBI): domain Bacteria; kingdom Pseudomonadati; phylum Pseudomonadota; class Gammaproteobacteria; order Pseudomonadales; family Pseudomonadaceae; genus Pseudomonas; species Pseudomonas machongensis. Next base: position 331,413 of record NZ_JAYFUI010000180.1, read on the forward strand.
GCTGCAGCGCCTTACCCAGCACTGACAGCGTTTTCCAGGCGGCTTCAGCGGGCGCTCAGTTGCCCCGATCGCCACCGCTGCTGACCTCATCCGGCACCTGTTCTCCCGACATGCGTTTGCGGAACAAGGCGGCCCGCGCGAGCAGAAGCGTCGTGACCGGTACGGTAATCGACAGCAGGATCGGTATCAGCCAGGCATGCAGCACCGGCCCCTGCTTGAGACCGGAAAAGTACAGGATCGAGGCGAGGCTGACGCACCACGCGCCAATAGTCGAGGCCAGTGCAGGCGGATGCATGCGCTGGAAGTAGTCCTTCAGGCGCACCAGGCCGATTGCACCGATCAAGGCGAACAGGCTGCCTATCAGCAGCAGCGCGGCCGTGGCCAGCTCCAGCCAGAACGGAAGTTCGACGGTCTGCATCATTCGATCACCTCCCCACGCAGCAGGAACTTGGCCAGGGCAAAGGAGCCGACGAAGCCGAACAGGGCGATCAGCATCGCGCCTTCGAAGTAGGTATCACTGGCATAGCGGATGCCTAGCACCAGCATCATCAGCATGGCCAGGATGTACAAGTAGTCCAGCGCCAGGACCCGGTCCTGCGCCGAAGGGCCGCGGAACACCCTGACCAGCGCCAGGGCCATGGCGATGATGAAGATGAACAGGCTGGCGAGAATGGCGTTGGCGAGCAGGCCAGTCATTCGAAGATCTCCATCAGCGGGCGTTCGTAGGTGTGCTTGAAGTGTTCGATGAAGGTGGCTTCGTCGTCCAGGTCGAACACATGCAGCAGCAGGATGCTGCGATCCAGGGCCAGCTCCGACCAGACCGTGCCGGGTACCACCGTGGTGATCATCGACAGGGCGGCCAGGCCATGGGCGTCGCGCAGTGACAGGGGGATGTGCACGAAGGCAGAGCGCGGTGGATGGCCGCCGGCTCGTAGCACGCCCCGGGCAACTTGCAGGTTCGAAAGAATAACATCCAGCCCCACACGGCCGATCAAGCGAGCAATCACCAGCGGGCGGCGGATATGGGCATGCTGCGGGCGCAACGGCGCCATGAGCACGGGTGCGAGGATGCCGAGGGCGGCGCCAAGCAGCAGATTGCCTGGGCTGACGGAAAGGTTCAGCACCAGCCACAGCACGAACAGCGCCAGCGACAGCAGCGGGGCGGGGAACAGCCGGTTCATGGTTGCACCTGCGTCATGGTGGTCGGCCCAGGCACGGGGCGGGTTGACAGGACCGCCTGGATATAGGCGTCGGGTGCCTGCAGGCCGGCGGCGGTGTCCTGGGTGTAGCGCAGCAGCGGTTCGGCCTGGATGCTGAGGACGATACACAGCCCCAGCAGTACCACGATCGGTATGCATTCATAGCGACGCAGCAACGGCGAGGGCCGCTCCTCAGGCTTCCAGAAGCGCTGGATGCCCACTCGGCCAAAGGCGATCAGCGATGCCATGCCCGATAGCAGCAACAGGGCTACCAGGCACCAGCCGGCGGCTGACAGAGGCTGCTCGGCCGCCATGCCCAGACCTTGCGGATTGAACAGGGCGCTGATCAGGTTGAGCTTGCCGATGAAGCCGGACAGCGGCGGCATGCCAATGATCAGCAGGGCGCAGGCGATGAAGCTCAAGCCGAGGAATGCCATGGTCCAGGGGATGATCTGACCGATCACTGCCTTCTGTTCGTCGTCGAGGTTGATGCCCTTGGGTGGATGCAGGGATTCGAGCGGCGGCGGGATGGCGTCCTCTTCGTCGTCCAGGGGTACTTCGTTGGCCGAGCGCGAACGCTCGATAAGTTCTGCCAGCAGGAACAAGGCGCACAAGGCCAGGGTGGAGCTGGTGAGGTAGAACAGTGCCGCGCCGGTGAGAGCCGCCTGACCGAAGCCGACCGACGCCAGCAAGGTGCCAGCCGAGACCAAAATGCTCAGCGCGGCGAGACGCTCCAGGCGCTGGGCGGCGAGAATCGAGACGGCAGCCACCGCGAGGGTGACGAGGCCGCCATACACCAGCCATTCCCCACCGAAATTCGCCGAAGCGCCTGCCTGGCCCGAGAACAAAAGTGTCCACAGCCGCAGCACTGCATACAGACCGACCTTTGTCATGATGGCGAACAGTGCTGCGACCGGTGCGCTGGCCGAGGAGTAGGCCGGCACCAGCCAGAAGTTCAGCGGCCAGACCCCGGCCTTGACCAGGAACGCCATGGCCAGGATCGCCGCTCCGGCGTGCAGCAAGCCACGATCGGCTTCTGCGACCAACGGGATCTTCAGCGCCAGGTCGGCCATGTTCAGTGTGCCCGTCACGCCATAGAGCATGGCGGCGCCAACCAGGAACAGCGAAGAGGCGAACAGGTTGATGGCGATGTAGTGCAGCCCGGCCCTGACCCGCGCGCGTCCCGAGCCGTGCAGCAGCAGGCCATAGGACGCCGCCAGCAGCACTTCGAAGAACACGAACAGGTTGAAGAGATCGGCGGTCAGGAACGCACCGTAAAGGCCCATCAGCTGAATCTGGAACAGCGCGTGGAAGCTGGCGCCGGCGCCGTCCCAGCGGGCGCGGGCGAACAGCAGGGCGCTGACGCCGATTACACCGGTCAGGGTAAGCAGCAGGGCGGACAGGTGATCGAGTACCAGCACGATACCGAACGGCGCCGGCCAGTTGCCTGGCAGGTAGACACCGATGGACTCGGCCTGACCCTGGCCGCGTACCCACATCAACAGCGTCACGGCGACACCCAAGCCGATCAGGCTCGACAGCAGGTTCAGGCGGGCCTTGAACTGGCGGTGCTTTTCACCGATCAGCAGCATGATCGCAGCGGTTACCAGCGGTAGCAGGATCGGGGCGACAATCAGTTGATTCATCCAGCTCATTCCTCACGCTCCCGGCCATCGACATGGTCGGTGCCGGTCAGGCCGCGCGAGGCCAGCAGGACCACCAGGAACAGGGCGGTCATGGCAAAGCTGATGACGATGGCGGTCAACACCAGCGCCTGTGGTAGTGGGTCGGTGTAGTTCAGCAGGTCCTGTGGGACGCCCTCCTTGATGATCGGCTCCTTGCCGATGAACAGGCTGCCCATGCTGAAGATGAACAAATTGACGCCGTAGGAGAGCAGGCACAGGCCCATGATGACCTGGTAGGTCCGTGGGCGCAGTACCAGCCAGACTCCGGAGGCGGCCAGTACGCCGATGGCGACTGCGATGACTTCTTCCATCAGGCGGCTCCTGTCTGGCTGGATTTCGGATGGCCCGGGCGATAGGCGCGCACCGATTGGTGTGCCAGGGCGGTCAGGATCAAGAGCGTGGAGCCGACAACCACGGTGTACACGCCGATATCGAAGAACAAGGCGCTGGCGACATGGATGTCACCGAGCAACGGCAGATGCAGGTGCGCAGTGTGGGTGGTGAGGAACGGATAACCCAGCAACATGGCGCCTATGCCGGTAAGCGTGGCGCACAGCAGGCCGGTGCCCATCCAGCGCAGCGGTCGCAGGCTCATCTGGGCCTCGACCCACTGGGTGCCTGCGACCATGTACTGGAGGATGAATGCCACCGACATCACCAGCCCGGCGACGAAGCCGCCGCCTGGTTGGTTGTGGCCGCGCATGAACAGGTACATCGAGACCAGCAGGGCGATCGGCAGCAGCAGGCGTACCAATACTGCTGGCACCATCATGAAGCCCAGCGCGGTATCGGTGACATGCCGTGGATTGACCAGGTCGGTGATTACGTCCGGCGCCAGCTGGCGCTGTTGCGTCGGCAGCTGCATGCTCTCTTTCGGTGGGCGGAAGCGGCGCAGCAGGGCGAAGACCGTCAGCGCCACGGCGACCAGTACAGTGATTTCACCCAATGTATCGAAGCCGCGGAAGTCCACCAGCATCACGTTGACCACGTTGGTACCGCCACCCTCGGGGAGTGCACGGCTCAGGTAGAACGATGAGATGTCGTTGGGTGTCGGACGGGTCAACATGGCGTACGACAGCAGTGCCATACCGCCGCCGACCAGCACTGCCAGCAGCAGGTCGCGCAGGCGTCGCAAGCGTGCACGCTCCTGGCTGCCGGGCAGGGGAGAGACGCCTTCGATTCGGCGCGGCAGCCAGCGCAGGCCCAGCAGGATCAACACTGTGGTGACGACTTCGACCACCAGTTGCGTGAGTGCAAGGTCAGGGGCAGAGAACCAGACGAAGGTGATGCACGTCATCAGGCCGCAGACGCTGACCATGATCAGCGCAGCCAGGCGGTGGTATTTGGCCTGCCAGGCTGCGCCGATGGCACAGGCAATTGCAATCAGCCACATGGCGACGAATACGCCGGACCCCGGAATCTTGGGGCGGTCCCCCCAGCTGATGCCGCTGTACAGCATGGGGGTGAGGCCGGCGAGGAAGGCGGCGACCACCAGCATGAACAGCTGGGTCTGCAGGCGGCGGCTGGTCAACAGTCCTTCGAGGTGCCGGGCCAGCAGCATCAGACGTACCAGTCCGTGCTCGAACAGCCGCTTGCCATTGAAGCGTTCGATCAGTGGCGGGTAGGGGAAACGGCCCAGGCGCAACTGTTTGCGCAGCAACAGGTAGAGCACCACGCCGCCGCACATGGCGATCAGGCTCATGATCAGGGGGGCGTTCCAGCCATGCCAGATGGCCAGGCTGTATTCCGGCAGGGTGCCGCCCACCACCGGCAACGCTGCGGCGGCGAGCAGCGGGCCCACCGACTGGGCAGGGAAGATGCCGACTACCAGGCAGGTCAGGACCAGCAGTTCGACCGGCGCGCGCATCCAGCGCGGGGGTTCGTGGGGGGTATGCGGAAGGTCCTGGGCGGTCGGGCCGAAGAACACGTCGACCGTGAAACGCAGGGCGTAGGCAACGCTGAACGTGCCTGCAAGGGTGGCGATCACCGGCAAGGCGGCCTCGACCCAGGCGCTGGAGCTGATGAATACGGTTTCGGCGAAGAACATTTCCTTGGAGAGGAAGCCATTCATCAGAGGTACGCCGGCCATGGACGCACTGGCGACCATGGCCAGGGTGGCGGTATAGGGTACCAGGCGTATCAGGCCGCTGAGACGGCGAATGTCGCGGGTGCCGCTTTCATGGTCGATGATGCCGGCGGCCATGAACAGCGAGGCCTTGAAGGTGGCGTGGTTGAGGATGTGGAACACTGCCGCGACAGCGGCCAGCGGGCTGTTCAGGCCCAGCAGCAGGGTGATCAGGCCCAGGTGGCTGATGGTCGAATAGGCCAGCAGCCCCTTGAGGTCATTCTGGAACATCGCCGCGAAGGCACCCAGCAGGAGGGTACAGGCGCCTGCCCCGCCGACGATCCAGAACCACTCCTCGGTGCCCGACAGCGTTGGCCATAGGCGTGCCAGCAGGAACACCCCGGCCTTGACCATGGTCGCCGAATGCAGATAGGCCGAGACCGGTGTGGGTGCAGCCATGGCATGCGGTAGCCAGAACTGGAAGGGGAACTGCGCGCTCTTGCTAAGGGCGCCAATCAGGATCAGCGGCAGCAATACGGGATAGAGCGCGTGCTGGCGGACGGTTTCGCCAGCGGCCAGGACCTTGTCCAGGTCATAGCTGCCGACCACATGGCCCAGCAGCAAAGCGCCGACCAGCAGGCACAAACCCCCTGCACCCGTGACCATCAGCGCCATGTAAGCGCCGCGGCGGGCATCGCTGCGGTGATGCCAGTAGCCGATGAGGAGGAAAGAAAACAGGCTGGTCAGCTCCCAGAAGAACACCAGCTGAATCAGGTTGCCGGAAATCACCAACCCGAGCATTGCGCCCATGAATGCCAGGAAGAAGGCAAAGAATCGTGGCACGGGGTCTTGGGGTGACATGTAGTAGCGCGCATACAGCGACACCAGTGTGCCGATGCCCAGCACCAGCAACGAGAACAGCCAGGCGAAGCCATCCATGCGCAGCACGAGGTTGAGCCCGAGGCTGGGCAGCCAGAGGAATTCTTCGCGGATCACGCCGCCATGGGCGATCTGCGGGTACAGCAGCGCTACCTGGACAGTGCCGACCAAGGCCACGAGCCCGGCGAGAATGGACTCGGCGTTACGCGCATTGTGCGGCAGCACGGCTGCCAGGCAACTGCCGATGAAGGGCAGAAGCAATAGCACTATCAAAGACATAGCGTTCTAATCTACGGAGGTTTGCCATGGATCATACGTGCCACGCTGGTGATCACCAACACGCAAGCTGTGGCAGAATCCTACAAAAGCGCTGTGACAAGCTGTTTTTTTATAACAGTTTTTTTCAGAGCATAGCCGCTGATCAGGAGTTCAACGCCCTGTCTCGCTTTCGCTTGGCGTCAGGCCTCGCGGCTCTGGAAGGGGATCGCGATCGCGGCGAATCTTCAGTTCGCTGACGACCACGGCGATCACGATCAGCAGGCCACCAATAAGCGCCACGCCTGGCAAGCGGTCCCCTGCGATACGACCAACGATGCCGGCCCAGACCGGTTCGCCGGCATAGATCAGCGTGGCACGGGTTGGCGAGACAGATTTCTGCGCCCAGTTCATCGCCACCTGGATTACCGCGCTCATGGCGCCCAGGCCAAGGGCGCTGGCCAACAGCAGCCAGGAGAAATCCGGGATGCGCTCCTGGGTCGGAACGATCATCAGGAACGATAGCGCCGAGGCAGTTGCCAGTTGCACCACGGTGACCCGCCGCACATCGACCTTTCCGGCATAACGGCTGATCAGGATGATCTCGCCGGCGATGGCCACGGCGCTGACCAAGGTCACGATTTCGCCTTCGCTGAAATTCAGCGCACCACCCTCAGGTCCGGCCAGCAGCATCAGGCCGACAAAGGCCAGGCAGATACCGATGCTTGGCATCAGGCCGGGCCGGCGCCCCAGCACCAACCATTGCAGCAGCGGCACGAAGGGTACGTAGAGGGCCGTGATGAAGGCCGACTGGCTGCTGCTGATGGTTTGCAGGCCCATGGTCTGCAAGCCGTAGCCGAGCATGATCGATACACCGATCAGCACGCCGGCTTTGAGTTCGGTGAACGTTAGGCCCGACAGCGCTCGCGCCGATACCAGCCCGACGAACAGTGCTGCTGCCGCGAATCGCAGGCCGACGAAGAACATCGGTCCGCTCACGCTCATGACGTTGTGCACGATCAGGAAGGTGCCGCCCCAGAGCATGGTGATGAACACCAGCACCCATTCGGCTTTGCTCAGGCGAAAGGATACGGACGGCCGCGGGCTGCTGGTGGCGTGGGTCATGGTCTTGCGCACTCGGAAGGGGCGGCGCACAATCGCCGCAAAGTGGGCAGTATACTGCGCAACCCCTACCAGTGAGCAATATAGTGCACAAAGATTCCTCGCACCGCGCTTCGGTGCTGCAGCACGTCAGTCAGAACATCCGCCGCCTGCGTAACGACAGGGGCCTGAGCCAGACCGCCTTGGCCGAAAGCTCTGGTGTCAGCCGGCGCATGCTGGTTGCCATCGAGGCAGGCGAGAAGAACGTCAGCCTCACCACCCTCGACCTGATCGCCGAAGCGCTGGGTGTGGCGTTCAGTACGCTGATCCAGGCGCCCGAGCAACGCGATCCTGCACGCATCAATGAGCTGGCCTGGGCCGGTGAGCAGCCGGACAGCCGCGCGGTACTGCTGGGTAGTAGCCCCGCGCGGCGCGAGGTCGAGCTCTGGGAGTGGACCCTGGCACCGGGCGAGCACTATGCCAGTGAGGCTGATGCCGAGGGTTGGAGCGAGCAGATCTATGTGACCGAGGGCTGTCTGACGCTGCTGATCGAAAGCGGTGAACTGCGCCTGCGCGCTGGGGAGTTCCACATCTTCCCCAGCGACTGCCGCTACGCGTACCGCAACGACGGCGACCAGCCCACGCGATTCGTGCGCAATGTGGTGATCTGATCCACCCAGCCTACTTGGCCAGCAACGTATCGGTACTCTCGACGGCGGCAAAGGCGAAAGCTAGCGCCGCCATGGCCGAGTCGTGCACGTGCGATGCAGGCACTGTCTGTCCATTGAACTCCAGAGCCAGCGTGGCGCAGGCGTCGTGCGCCACCGAGACCTGGTAGCCGAAGTCTGCGGCAGCGCGGGTTGCCGAATCGATGCACATGTGGCTCATGGCGCCGACGATGGTCAGGTTTTTTACCTCATGCTTGTCGAGGAGCGACTTGAGCTCGGTGTCGCGAAACGCGTTGACTTGATGCTTGAGCACCACCGGCTCGCTGCTGATCGGCAGTACCTTGGCGTGGATCTCGGCGCCTGGCGAGCCAGGGGCAAAAAACGGCGCATCGGCTGATTCGAACTCATGGCGCACATGCACGACCAGGTCGCCACGCTCGCGGGCAGCGGCGAGCAGGCGGGCGGCGTTGTCGGCTGCCGCATCGGCGCCGTCGAGGGTCCATTTGCCACCGGGGAAGTAATCGTTCTGGATATCGATGAGAATCAGGGCCTGCTTGCTCATGTTGCGCGCCTCCTTGGGCGTGGTCGTGGTGTGGCGATAGTTATAGGCTTGAACGACCGACATGGGGATCGGCGCGATCGACACAATGAGGGCAAAAACTGACATGGATACAGGCTTGGAAATCGGTGTGCTGGTCTATCCCGATGCGCAGCGTGCCGCTGTGCATGGGCTGACCGACCTGTTCACGGTCGCCAATCAGGTCGCCTGTGAACTCGGTGATGGGAAGCTGCTGCCGATCCGTATCAGCCACTGGCAACTCGATCAGACCGGTGAACTCTGCGAGGTGTACGACAGCCTGCCGGGCGTGCGCCATGATCTCAAGGTGCTGGTGGTGCCGCCCAGCCTTGGCCCGGCACCTGCACCTGCGCTGCTTGAGCGACACCGCGCGCACTTGTGCCAATGGCATGCACGCGGCACTGTGCTCGCTTCGGTGTGCATCGGCGTATTCTTCATTGCTGCCAGTGGCCTGCTGGACGGGCGTTCGGCGAGTACCCACTGGAATTACGCCCAGACCTTGGCCGAGCGCTACCCGCAAGTGCGCGCCGATGCCAGCGTAGCGTTACTGGACGATGGCGACATCATGACGTCAGCCGGGCTGATGGCCTGGACCGAGCTCGGGCTGCGTCTGCTTGAGCGTTTCCTGGGTGCCACCCTGGCGCGCGAGACTGCACGCTACCTGGCGGTCGATCCGGTGCCGACCCCGCTGCCCGGTGCGTTGTTCGCACCGAGGCTGGATCACGGCGATGAAGCCGTGCTGAAGGTGCAGCACTGGCTGCAGGGGAGTGGTGCGCGGGAGGCTAATCTGGCAAGCATGGCTGGATGTGCCGGGCTCGAAGAGCGTACGTTTCTGCGGCGTTTTCGCGCGGCGACCGGATTGCGTCCTACCCAATACTGCCAGCAGGTCCGGGTAGGACGTGCCTGCCGCCTGCTGGAGTTCACCCGGCGCAGCGTCGACCAGATTGCCTGGGGCGTGGGCTATCAGGACCCCAGTGCCTTTCGTAAGGTGTTCCAGCGCGTCACCGGCCTGACACCCAGTGACTACCGGCGACGTTTCGCCGTGGTTGCCTGAGCGTCTGGGCCTAGCGGGTGCGGCCCAGGGCCTTCGTCGGCGAGGCGATCGCGATGGTTACGCAGCGGACATTCCTTCAATGACATGCAGCCGCAGCCAATGCAGCCATCCAGCTGGTCGCGCAGCATCATCAATTCTTCGATGCGCTGGGTCAGGTCTTCTCGCCATCGTGCGGAAAAACGCTGCCAGTCTTCAGCGGTCGGCGTGTGCCCTTTGGGCAGTGTATCGAGCGCTTCGGCGACTTGCGCCAGCGGTACTCCCAGGCGCTGCGCCATCTTGATCACTGCCACCCGGCGTAGCATGGCTCGCTCGAAGCGGCGCTGGTTGCCGTTGTTGCGGGTGCTGTGGATCAGTCCCTTGCTTTCATAGAAGTGCAGCGCGGTCACCGCGACGCCGCTGCGCGCGGCCATCTGGCCTACGCTGAGCAGGCGTTCCGGCGCCGTCACGTCCTTGCTGGGCATGTCGAAATATTCCTTGACCTTGACTTAACTCGAGGTTTTACCCTGCTCGCCATCACGCTGCAAGTACCCCGAGCAAGGAGACTGTTCATGGTGGCCACCCCTCATTCCCTATGGTTTACCCAGATGATCGAGTACGAAGTGCCGGCGATTCGGCAGCAGGCCCTGGCCGAGGCTTTGGTCCTGCGGGCGGAGGAGATCGCCAGCCGTTGCGATGGTCTGCTGGGTGTCAGCATTCAGGCCAGTGTCGATGGCAGTCGGGTGTTGCAATACCTGCGGTGGCAATCGCGCCAGGAGTGGGCGGCTGCCGCGCCCTGTTTCGTCGAGGAGCCGTTCCTCGACCTGTTGCAGCGTCACCAGGCACGCGGTGTCAATTTCACGGCCTACCAGACCTTGCGCAGCCTGGTGCGAGGCAGCGACGGCGGCTTGCATTGCGAGGTCGGTGAGCCTCAGGCGTACCAGGGAGCGTAGTGCGGGTAGCGGTCTAGGCGTGCGCCGATGACCATTTCTCCGATCCATGTACCCAGGATCGAACTGTAGGCTTTCTGGCTTTCCTCGCTGGACAGTGCATGGTCGGCCCCGTCGACGATGCGATGGGTGAGTGAATGGGCGCCGACGAACGCGGAGCGATAGCTCATCAGGGTGTTGTGCGGCACATAGTCATCGTGCTCGGACTCCACCAGCAGGACATCGCCAGCGAACTCGGCGCAGGCGGCCAAGGCACGAGTGTCGGCCGGCCCCAGAATGCGTTGGCGATAGTGATTCAGGCGCTGGCGGTCGAGTGCTTGCTTTGGAGTGTCCCATTCATCGTCCCAGTACAATGCAGGTACCCGCATCGCCAGCCATTTCACGGGTCTATGTGCGGTCAGCAGGGTGGCCAGATAACCGCCATAGCTGCTGCCGATCAGCGCAATGGCGCCGGGATCGACGGCAGGGTGCGAGGCCAGTCGATCGTAGGCGGCCAGCAGGTCGGTGAGGTTCTGCTCACGGGTCACCGTCAATCGCTGGCTTTCGGTCTTTTCGTGTCCGCGCAAGTCGAAGGTCATGCACACGCAGCCCAGCCCGGTAATCTGTCGGGCGCGGGCCAGGTCTCGCTGCTGGCTGCCGCCCCAGCCGTGGACGAAGAGAATGCCGGGCATCTTGCTGCCAGGACTGACCAAAGTACCGGCGATACTTTCGCCCTCGACCTGTAGCTCGACCTGTTCACTCTGAATGGCCATGCTCGCGAATCCGTGCAAATTTGCAGAATTGTCCGAGTTCACTGTCGTCCCCCTCATAGAAAAGTGTGGCGTCGGCCGGAAGTTCAGGCGTGCCGAACACCTCGTGGGTGGATGCGCGTACCTGCTGCAGCGTCGGATCGTCGGCGAAGGCGCGCACGGCAAGAAGCTCTGCGCTGCTGGCGCCACCCAGGCGCCACGATTGCTCCAGGACGCCGCTGCGCAGGTGGCCACGTGCGTCGAGGCCACGGGCGATGTCGTAGTTGCGGCGTGAGGCGATGAAACCAGGGAAGTGTCGTTCCGCCGCTTGCTCGTAGGTCATGGCCTGATTGATAGCCAGGCGCAGATAATCTTCCAGCGGGCGCTGCAGCAGCGCCTGATAGTCGCCGCGTACTACCATCAGATCTGAGCCACCGTAGACGTGTTGGCCCTGATGATCCTGGGTGAGTTGCTGGGTACCGTAGTAGCTGCAGGTGAGGCCAGCGACACGCACTTGGCCAACACTGAAGGTTTCTACTTCATGTAGGTCTTCCTCCAGCACCAGTCCCCAAAGGCCAAGTGCCTTGTCGTCCAAGGTCGCGAGCAAGGGGGCAAGTGCGTCAAGGGTATCGATTACCTGCTGGCCGCGACCGGCACGGGCCAATACGGGTTTGACCCGAACGGGGCCGCTGCGCAATAGCAAGTCGGCTGCTCGTCGAGCGTCGTCCTTGGAAAAGACCGTGTAGCCGCGCAACAGGGCACCGCTGGCCTGTTGCGCGAAGGCGTCAGTCCAGCCCGGCGGAAAGACTGCATTGGCGGGTAGTGGGTGGGAAATGGCTTTGGTCGCCATGTAGGGATGGCTTACCAGGCCGCCGAACAGGTCCTGTTCACTGCGGATGCCCTGCTGCTGGCCGATCAAGGTTTCCGTGGGCAGGTAATAATAGTGGTTGGCCTGGCCGGCCGGTTGTCCAGGGTTGAAGACGGGTATTCCAAGCAATTGCGCCAGGATCTCGGCGAGCTTCTGGCGAGTGGCATATTCATGGTCCGGGGTGCGTTCGCGGGTGTCGAGGAGTACGACGGCGATTTTCGACTCGTGGGGGTGGGCCATGTGCGATCTCATCCGCTGGGGCTGTACGAACTGTGAAATTCCAGACAGCTCGAAAGTTCAGCCCGTTGGACTGGCGGCCGAGGCGCTCCAATCTATCGCAGGCTCTTTGTGGGCGATCCGATTGCGGGCGTTCGCAGCCTGTTCCATTATCCCGACCTGGAACCGTCCAAGATGTGATCGCAGGAGAGCGCATGAGCAGTCCGAACCCCCTTAAGGAATCCATACCGGCACGCCTGGCGCGTATGCGCGATGTCATGGCCAGGGAGGGTGTCGATGCCCTGTTGGTGCCCTCTGCCGATCCGCACCTTTCCGAGTACTTGCCCGGCCATTGGCAAGGACGCCAATGGCTGTCTGGCTTTCAGGGCTCGGTCGGCACGCTGGTAGTGGCCGCGGAATTCGCCGGGCTGTGGGTCGACAGCCGCTATTGGGAGCAGGCAGAAAAGGAATTGGCGGGCAGTGGCATCGAGCTGATGAAGCTACTGCCAGGCCAGCCGGGGGCATTGGATTGGCTGGGTGAGCAGGTTGCCAGCGGCGGTGCCGTGGCGGTTGATGGTGCGGTCATGGCGCTGGCCTCTGCCCGTCAATTGGCAGAGCGCCTGAGCGCTCGCAATGTAAGACTGTTGACTGACCGAGACCTGCTGGTTCAGGTCTGGGGCGATCGTCCGGCCTTGCCTGGCAACCCCGTCTATCAGCACCTGCCTCCCCATGCGACTGTCAGTCGTGCGCAGAAACTCGGAGAGTTGCGTCAGGCCCTGGCCAGCAAGGGCGCCGACTGGCATTTCATCGCATCTCTGGACGACATTGCCTGGCTGTTCAACCTGCGTGGTAGTGATGTTTCGTACAACCCGGTGTTCGTTTCCTTCGCCTTGATCGGTCGTGATCAAGCCACGCTCTTTGTCGGTCAGGACAAGATCAATACTCATCTGCGTCAAGTACTGGCGGCCGACGGTATCCAGGTGCGTGACTACGCGGAAGTTGGCCAGGCACTTGCGAGCCTCGCTGGCGGCACCCGCCTGCTGGTCGATCCGGCACGTGTCACCCAGGGCCTGCTGGACAAGCTCGACAAGCGGGTCGCGTTGGTCGAGGGCATCAATCCGACTACGCTGAGCAAGTCGCGCAAGAGCGAGGCGGACCTGGTTCATATTCGTCAGGTGATGGAGCAGGACGGTGCAGCCTTGTGCGAGTTCTTCGCCTGGTTCGAGGCCAATCTTGGGCGCGAGACCATCACGGAACTGACGGTCGATGAACAACTGAGCGCGGCACGTGCGCGGCGCCCTGACTTCGTCTCGCTCAGCTTCTCGACCATCGCGGCCTTCAATGCCAATGGCGCGATGCCCCATTACCGCGCCACCGAAGAGTCGCATGCGGTGATCGAGGGTAATGGCCTGCTGCTGATCGATTCGGGCGGCCAGTACCTGGGCGGGACTACCGACATTACCCGGATGGTGCCGATTGGTGCACCCAGCCTGGAGCAGAAGAAGGACTGCACGCGGGTGCTCAAGGGAGTGATCGCGTTGTCGCGGGCGACTTTCCCGCGGGGCATTCTTTCGCCGCTGCTCGATGCCATCGCCCGGGCGCCTATCTGGGCCGATCAAGTCGACTACGGCCATGGCACTGGGCATGGCGTAGGCTACTTCATGAATGTGCACGAGGGGCCGCAGGTCATTGCCTATCAGGCGGCAACCACGCCGCAGACAGCCATGCAGGTCGGGATGATCAGTTCGATCGAGCCGGGCACCTACAGACCTGGAGCCTGGGGCGTGCGGATCGAGAATCTGGTGGTTAATCGGGAGGTGGGCAAGAGCGCTTTTGGCGACTTCCTGGCCTTTGAGACCCTGACGCTTTGCCCGATCGACACCCGATGCTTGCTGCCCGAGCTGCTCGATGCTTCGGAGCGCCTATGGCTCAACCGTTATCACGAGACCGTGTGTGAGCGATTAGCGCCCCTGTTGCAGGGCGAAGCACTGGCCTGGTTGAGGCTGCGTACGCAGCCGGTCTGATCGACTGGAACGAGAAAGGGCAGCCTCAGGCTGCCCTTTCGTTTATTTGCAGATGACGATCATGCTACGGCTGGTATAGCCGGCGGGGTTGATCCCGAACACGTAGTCGCCTGGTTCTTCGTCGCTGTCGCTGGAGCGCGCGATCACCTTGTAGCCCTTGCTGCCGCAGGATGCTTGCGCATTGGCGTAGCACTTGTCCCAGGATGATGAAAGGCCCGAGCAGTTGATGTGGAGACCTTTCTTCCCTCGCTTCACCTCGGTCTTGGCTGTAGCGGCACACCCAGCAATGGCCAAGATGGCCAGGATGAGAAAAATACGTTTCATTCCTGTCCTTATCTGGGCGGTGAGTAGTGTCCGCCCTTGTAGTGATGACTGCGTTCTGCCTGAAACTCTCCTGCTTCCGTGCCCGGCTCAGTAGATCGTCTGAAGGTGATGATGCTGTGACAGCTTAAACAGCCTGACAGACGGGTACAAGGCTGAAGCTGTTCCAAATGAAAGTATTTCTCAAATCAGTCAGCCGCTACGGGAGGGTTGCTTTCCTTGCGCATCGACAGTGTGGCCCCGACCGAGGCGGTAATGATTGCTAGGATCGCTAGCCACTGGGTCAGGCTGAGAACCTCACCAAGGAACAGGAGCCCTGACAGTGCGCCGAATGCGGGCTCGATACTCATCAGTGTGCCGAAAGTTCGCGCGGGCATCCGCGTCAGTGCGACCATTTCCAGGCTGTAGGGGAGGGCGGTAGACAGGATCGCCACGGCAAGTGCGACCGGAATCAGTGCTGGAGTGAGCAAGGCACTACCGGCGTGGGCGATACCGATGGGAGCCACGAACAGCGCCGCGATCAATACGCCCAATGCCGCGGTCTGGATACCGTTTTCCGCGCCTGCTCGCTGGCCATATAAAATGTAGAGCGCCCAGCAGACGCCGGCACCCAAGGCGTAGGCCGCGCCGGTCAAGTCGAGGGATGCCCCCGTCTGCCCTGTAGGGATGAGCAGTAGCAGGCCGACGATGGCGAGCGCGATCCAGAGAAAGTCCAGGGCGCGGCGCGAAGCGAAGATCGCTACCGCCAGCGGGCCGGTAAACTCCAGCGCCACGGCGATGCCCAGCGGAACGGTGCGCAACGACATATAGAAGAGGAAGTTCATGCCGCCCAGGGCCAGCCCATAGATGATGACGCTGCGCAGGGTGCTGGCATTGAACCTCGCGCGCCACGGGCGCAGCAGCGCAAGCATGATGATGCTGGCGAAGATCAGGCGCAGTGTTGTGGTGCCCTGAGCGCCGACAACTGGAAACATGCTCTTGGCCAGTGATGCTCCAGACTGGATGGAAGCCATGGCAATCAACAGCAGGCCGATAGGGAACAGCGTGGCGGCCAGGCTGCGGGGCTGGGTGTTCATTTGGGTGGGGCAGTCCTAAATAAGAAGAAAGGGCGAGTTGCGCAATATAGTGCGCAAATCCCAGGGGCGGGTGCAACTGCTCTTGAGCTATGCGCGGGCTAAGCCCTTCATTTCGATTAAGATTTTATGAAATAAAAGGTTGACGCCCTCTCAGATCCCCTTATAATGCGCCCCACTTCCGCAGCAAACGGAACGCAAAACTCCTTGTTAATCAACGAGTTAAGCGAGTTCGGTGAGGCGTGAAGGGCTTCGATCACCTGATCGGCAGCGGTGAAAAAGGCAGTTGACAGCATCTTCGAGTGCTGTATGATTCGCCTCCCGCTACGAGAGATCGCAGCGGGTCAAGTGTTTGAAGCTAAACGAGTTTCTCGGAAAAAACTTCAAACTAAACGCTTGACAGGCAATGAGGAAAGCGTAGAATGCGCGCCTCGGTTGAGGCGAAAGGCTCTTAACCAAACGCTCTTTAACAAATCGAATCAAGCAATTCGTGTGGGTGCTTGTGAGTACGGACTGATAGTCGCCAAGATTATCAGCATCACAAGTGGCCATGCGAGAAATCACATAGTCATTTGAGATTGCTGAGCCAAGTTTAGGGTT